>JAFUNV010000091.1 GCA_017472865.1 Ruminiclostridium sp.
CGAGCAAAAGAAAGGATTTTTAAAATGAACAAGATGACTAAAAGAGCTATGGCTGCTATACTTTGCGGCGCGCTTGCTCTCTCTGCCTGCTCTTGCAGCAATACCACAGGTACAGCCCTTACAATAGACGGTACAGATATTCCCGCAGGCGTTTATATCTGCTTCCAGATGGACGCAATCGGCGAAGCACAGGAGGTTCTCACAGAGGAACAGCCTGACCTTGATATGACTGCTGAGGATTTTGATATCAAGAAGCATACAATTGAGGGCGTTAACGCTGAGGAATGGATAAAGAACAAGACTATTGAACTCTGCAGAAACTACATTGCCGCTGACAAGACTTTCAGTGAACACGGTCTTTCTCTCACTGCTGAGCAGAAGAATGAAATCAACCAGTATGTAACCACTTCCTGGGACGAAGAAAATATCTATGCACAGTATATCTACGGTTATGATACAATCGGTGAATACTATGAAAGCAAGGGTGTAGGTAAAAATTCCTTTAAGGAAATCCAGACTCTCTACTATAAACAGGAAGCTATCTTTGATCACCTTTACGGCGAAGGCGGCGAGCTTGCGGTTCCCGCAGAAGAAATCAACGCAAAGATTTTAAGCGACTATGCGCTTGTGCTTTCCTTTGAGGTTGATCCTGAATACGGCAAGGCTCAGGACTATGTTGATATGCTGAATAACGGCACAGCATTTACTGAGGTTAAACAGGCTTATGACAAGGCTGAAGCTTTGGCTGAAATTGAAGCAGATATGAAGGAAGCTGAGGAAGCAGGCGAAGAATACGACGGCACTCTTCCCGAAGAGGTTGAGGTTGCAGTTGTTGAACAGTCCGCTCTCCAGAAGGTTGTAAATGTTGATTCCACATCTCCCTCCGAAAGCTATGTCAAGGATGTATTTGCCATGACAAAGGGCGAAAACAAGCTTATTACAGTAAGCGAGGAAACAACAGCCTCCGACGGTACAACATCAACAGCCATCAGCTACTATGTTGTTCAGAAGCTTGATATTTCCGCTGACGCTGAGCTTATGGAGCAGTATTCCGATACAGTTCTTTATGATATGAAGAGCGGAGAGCTTGAAGAAACTCTCAAGGCTAAGGGCGAAGCTTATTCCGTAACAGAAAATGCTGCTGCAATCAAGCTTTATTCTATCGATAAGTTAGCAAAATAATCTCATGCCCCGACGGGCATTTCCGCTTTTTTACAAGCGGGATAAATAAAATGGCTAAGAATAACGGCGAAATCTGCATTGTTGCAGATTCCGCCGTGTGTTTTTGTGTCATAATACGGTACACTTGCCCGTTTTTTGTGTATTGTGATTGACAAAATGTAATTTTTATGTTAAAATTTATATAATATTAACATTCGTTTTTTAATTATGAAAGGATAGGTCTTTTATGGCTCAGAATTTTGATTTATCAAGCGCTATCAACCAAAAAGTAATTAAGGTTCACGGAATAATTGTCATTGCCGTATGTGCAATCTTCGGAGTAATCAATTTTATTTCTTCACAGTTCCTTATCGGCGCAATTATCATTGCCGCAGGTGTTGCAGCAGGGCTAGTTGCAAACCTTATGAAAAATAAGCTGAGCGTTGTAACCATAGGCACTATCCTGACGCAGATTCAGCTGCTTATAATTATAATTGCTTCTTCTGTAAAGGGCGAATTACATACCATGTTCCCGCTTATGCTGGCTTCTATGGCTTTTGCGGGCGTTTATCTCTCTCATCGTAACCTTCATATCCACTGGGTAATAATGGATATAGCCTGTCTTCTTGGCTTTGCTCTCAAGGATACCTTTTATACAGGCGCAGATATGGGACTTCTCATAAAGGGTATTGTGGGTATCAATATCGGCGCATTCATTATCCGTTACCTTGTTGATTTCTCCATAAAGCAGATTGTCAGCGTAAAGGAAGCGGAAGCTAAGACCGCACAGCTTCTGGATCAGGTTCAGGTACAGATGGACGAAAGCACCGTACTTGCCGATAACCAGCGTCACGTTGTAGAACAGATTGCAAATATCTCCGCAGCTGTAAATAAGTACTCTGCCGATATGAAAGAGGTTGCCGCTAACATCAGCAGCTCCGCTGAAGAGCAGATGACAGAAATCGAACGTATTACCGAAGAAATGGCTTCCGTTACAGACGAAAACAATAACAGTATTTTAGAAGCAGACAAGACTGCTGAAACTGCTGCACGAAGCAGAGAGCTTCTCAGCGAAAGCCAGGCAGAAATGAACAACATGGTTACCGCAATGGGCGAAATCGAATCCGCTTCTCAGAAAATTCAGGATGTTGTCAAGGCAATTGAAGATATCGCTTTCCAGACAAATATCTTAGCTCTCAATGCTTCCGTCGAAGCCGCAAGAGCAGGCGAGCTGGGTAAGGGCTTTGCAGTTGTAGCCGATGAGGTAAGAAACCTTGCTAACAAGAGTGCTGAAGCTGTTCAGAATACTACCGTGCTTATTGACGAATCGCTTGCCGCTGTATCAAAGGGCAGAGTTATTGCAAATGCCGTTGCAGGAAAGATGGACGAAGTTATCGCTTCCGCCGAGCAGAGCGCAAAGCACGCAAATAACATCAACACTCTCACCCGTAATCAGGCTGATTCCATCAACACCGTTAAGAATCATATTGAAAATATTTCTCAGGTTATCTCCTACAACACAGGAACCGCAAACGAAAGTATGCGTATTGCCGCTGAGGTTGCCGCAGACGCAGAAAAGATGGATAATATCGTATCCACTTATCGTTAACAAAAAGCAAAACGCCGTCTATGACGGCGTTTTATTTTTTGCAATAATCCGCCCCTCCCTTTCGTTTTATAAGTGAAGGACCTTCAAAAAGGAGGAAACATAATGACTGAAAACGAGTTGAAAAGAATAATAGAGCTTTTCGGAAATAATGTTTTCCAGACTGCATTCTGCTATATGAAAAGTTATGCCGATGCCGAGGATATCCGTGAGGAAGCCTTTATAAAGCTGTATTTAAGCAGCAAAAGCTTTGATACTGACGAATATATCAAGGCGTGGCTTTTAAGAGTAACCGCAAATCTCTGCAAGGACAGACTCCGTTCATTCTGGTATAAGAAAATCCTGCCCCTTGAAACGGCTGCCGCCATAGGGACAGAAGAAAAACCACAGGACGAGTTTATTTCATACCTGTTTATGCTTAAGCCTGACTACCGTATCGCCCTTTATATGCACTACTATGAGGGGTATACGGCAAAGGATATAGCAAAAATCACAGGAGGCAAGGAAAACACGGTGCTTTCTCATCTTTCACGCGGCAGAAAGCAGTTAAAGGATATTCTCTTAAAGGAGGGCTACCATGAATTTACATAAACAGTTTCAGACCTCGTTTTCCGCAGTTTCTCCCCTTAAAAGTAACGACGAGCTTTTAAAAAGCGTTATGGAAAGGACGGAAAATATGGAAAAAAAGAATAAAATGAGCATTAAAAAAGTTTCTGTAATTGCAGTTGCCGCTGCAGCGATAATGGCGCTGGGTATAACTGCGGCGGCTGAATCCCCTGAGTTCAACCAATTCATTTACACAACAACAGGATTTGTTATCGACCCCGAAAAGGTAGTTTTTGCAACACCTATTCCCCAGAAGCCTATTGATGGCTTTTTGCTTATCGAGGATATGGGAACACCCATCGCTGAAGGTATAATAAAACAGGAACTTGCTACTGAGCTGTGGTCTGTACCGTTTAAGGAAACCGACGAAAATAAATATACAGTAGAAAAAATTGCTTATAGCAACGCTCAGACAATAGTTTCAGAAAATAGCTTTGAGCTTGCAGAAAATCGGGGAGTAACAATTTCAATCGACGCTGATTTTACCGCAGAATACCATACTGACCAGAATGGCGAACTTGTTGCGGTAGGGTATATCTATGATGATGTTGCATACGATATTTTTTCGGGAAAAACAGACGGCGAAAGCCTGTCCGTTGATTTCATGCCTGAAAAGACAGGAAATTACCGCTTTTATATTATAAATTGCAGTGCAGGTATGCAGAATTATGACAGCGTTTCGGTTGAAACAATGCAAAACTGAGTCTTCGGGCGGATAATATCCGCCCCTACAATAAAAATACAAAACGGCGGAATCCGAA
>JAFUNV010000092.1 GCA_017472865.1 Ruminiclostridium sp.
CCTGCGGTAGGTGCGCCGAAGGCCTCAATATTTACAAAGTTGCCCCATCGTCCGATAGCCTGACCGATAAGGAAGCCTGTACCGCCCATATCCATCATGGAAAGAATTGAAACCTTTCTCAGCTTGCATATAATAACTGCTGTAAGCACACCTACGATTATACCACCGTATATAGCGAGACCGCCCTTGTGTATATCGGTTATTGCTGACCACAGTGTAAATTTATAACTGTTTTCGGGATTGAGGTTGTAGAAAATGCAGTAGTATGCTCTTGCTCCGATAAAGCCGAAAATTGCGCCGAAAAATGCTACATCAAAAACGTCATCGTCAGTAAGACCGTATTTTACACCTCTTTTTGAACAGTAGAATTCAGCAAGAAGAAGCCCCACGCCGATTATTATTGCGTACCAGTGGATTTCAAAGCCGAAAACAGTAAAAGCAACGCGGTTAAGTTCGATTTCACCGTCAAAAAGGTTCGGAAAGCTTACGGAAGCCTCCGTTAATTTCTGTAATATCATTTATGCTGTTCCTTCCGTTTAAGAATTTGGTTCTACAATAGATAACGAGTAGTTGTCGAGGTCAAGCTCATTAAGCGCCTGCACAACCTCGTTATATTCAATCTTTGCTGTTGTTTCCACAGCAGTGTAGATTTCTCTGTCATCAAAAATTGCCTGCATTGCGGCTCTGCCTACACTTTCAACATTATTGAAGCCGCTGAAAAGCTCGCCGTAGGTCATTTTTGTAACAATACGGACATCTTCTTCAGGAAGACCGTCTTTTTTCAGACGTTTCAGCTCATTGATTACCAGTTCTGTTATTTTTTCAGGGTCACGCGCTATGCCTGAAATAACGGGGAGGAAGAAGCCTCTGCCGTTGAATACTCCGACACTGAAGGAATCGTTGATAATACCTTCCTCGTAAAGTTTGTTATAAAATTCTGAGGTGCTGCCCAGCGCTGCTTCAAGCATTATGTTATAGACGATATACTGCTTGTATTTTTCTTCAGGAAGAGGCATCTTGAAGCCAATCTGAAACAGCGGCATAGCGCAGGGAAGCTGCTGTACGACTTTCTTTTCCTTTACTTCGTAGGGTTCTTCGGGAACAATAACGTCAAGCTCCTGATTTTCTGACGTCTTTAAAAGCTCGTCGCAGATTTCAAGAGCTTCGTCGGGGTCGAAATTTCCCGCAATTGAAAGCACCATGTTATTGAGATTATAGAATGTATTGTAGCATTTATAAAGTAAACCCTTGTCAATATCATGTATACTTTCGACCGTACCCGCAATATCAATTCTTACAGGATTATTGTGGTACACTGCACCGAGACAGTTGTAAAAAACTCTCGTTCCGGGGTCGTCAAGGTACATTTTTATTTCCTGAGTAATAATTCCGCGCTCTTTTTCTACACTTTCATCCGTAAAATAAGGGTCCTGCACAAAATTCAGAAGTATTCTCAGATTTTCGCCGAATTTCTGAGTGCAAGAAAAGAGGTAGGCGGTGCAGTCAAAGGTTGTAAAAGCATTGGCGTTAGCACCTGTCTTGGAATAAAGCTCAAGGGCGTCACATTCATCATTTTCAAAAAGCTTATGTTCAAGGTAATGGGCAATGCCTTCGGGTACAGTTGTGTATTCGCTATCGTTCTTTGTTTTGAAAGTAGTATCCACAGAACCGTATTTTGTTCCGAAAACAGCATAAGCGGAGCTGTATTTGGGCATGGGATAAAGACAGATTGTGCAGCCGCTCTTATGCTTTATAACTCTGTCCTTGCCGTTGAAAGTGTCTCTTACATTTATATCACGGCTCATACATTTTCCTCCTCTTTGGAAGTAAGTACAAAAACAGTATCAAGAGTTACGGACTTTGCAGCTTCAATAATTTCTTCTCTTGTTACAGCATTATCAAGCTCTATTTCATCCTCAGGCAAACCTCTGAAACCGTTTGAAAGGCAATTCATGTGCCATGAAGCAATTCCGCTGACTCTGTCGCTTACCGAACGCAGTGAGTTGGTCATGGAAAGCTTTGTTTTCATAATATCATCATCAGTAAAATTGCCTTTTTTAATTTCCTCAAGCTGTCCGAGGATGGCTTCCTTTGCTTTTTCAATATTTTCCTTCTCAACGCCGCATTCTACTGTCATTATTCTCTTGCTCGCATTGGCACGGCTGTAACAGTAATAGCAGAGCGAGAGCTTTTCACGTACAACGCTGAACAGCTTAGAGGTTACGTCTCCGCCGAAAAGATTTGACATTACAAAAAGCGGATATCGGTTTTTGAGATTAGTTTTAAAGGACATAAAGAGCTTGCTCTGAGCAATCTTCATCTCTTCGGTAACATATTTGACCTCTGGCTTGATTTTGCTGGGAGCGTTTTCAGGCATAGGCTCGGGATTTCTTTTTATCGAAGAAAAAGCCTCGCTTAAAATATCCTTAGCAATATCAAAATTACCGGGACCCACACATACGATTTCCACATTCTTGGTTTCGAGAATTTCAAGGTACCTTTTATACGCTTGCTCGGGAGTTATTTCGGAAATAATATCATTCTCACCGTATACGCTTACAGAGGCTGGTTCATTTTCAAAGGTTGCTGCAATGCCCTTACGCCTTGTATATGAAGCCTTGTCATTGATTTCGTTATTATTGTCATCAATCAGATTCTGCTTTTGTATAGAAACTGTTTTTTCGGGGAAAACGCCGTTTTCAAGATACGGGTTAAAAAGACAGTCTTTAAGAAGATTAACAGTTTCCGCAAGTACGCTTTCACCGTCCAGAGCATAAGTATCGTCCAGTGAAGCTGTATAAAGACCGAAATACTCCATATCTCCTGCCTTGTTGGCATAATCGCCCAGAGAAGCTGAATATAATTCGGACAGCTTCCGGTTAAGTGCATGCATAGTTCTGTAATTATTGCTGGAGCGCGAAAGAATCGAGGGAATAAGTGCATTGAGAGAAGCAGTATTCTTGTCAAGAGTATCCCAGAATACAACATCAATACGGTTGATTTTAAATTTACTGTCATTGTAGCATGAAAAATAAACACCATCGGTTATTTCCACACGTTTTATTATATTATCCATGATTTTTCCTTTCAAATAAAAATATGTAATAAGTATACCACAAAACAGGATAAAATTCCATAAATTTAACAGAAACTCCACATATTTTTCAGATTTTATATTCCTTATGTTCGAATTTAAGGGTTCCGTTCTTCTTTATGGTGATAATTCCGAAAGATGGCTTGCTCACACCTCTTGGGCG
>JAFUNV010000093.1 GCA_017472865.1 Ruminiclostridium sp.
ATGTAACCGTCCTTCATAACTACGATTCTGTCACCCATTGTCATAGCTTCGATCTGGTCATGTGTTACGTAGATAAATGTTGTACCGAGCTTCTTGTGGAGCTTGGAGAGCTCAGTTCTCATCTGTGCACGGAGCTTAGCGTCGAGGTTGGAAAGAGGCTCGTCAAGTAAGAATACCTGAGGGTCACGAACGATAGCACGACCTAAAGCTACACGCTGTCTCTGACCACCGGATAAAGCCTTGGGCTTTCTGTCGAGGAGGTGAGCGATATCAAGAATCTTAGCAGCTTCTTCTACGAGCTTCTTGATTTCATCCTTGGGAACCTTTCTGAGCTTTAAGCCGAAAGCCATGTTTTCAAATACTGTCATGTGAGGATAGAGAGCGTAGTTCTGGAATACCATTGCGATATCTCTGTCCTTAGGAGCAACGTCGTTTACTAATCTGTCGCCGATGAATAATTCACCTTCGGAAATTTCTTCAAGACCAGCGATCATACGGAGAGTTGTAGACTTACCGCAACCGGAAGGACCTACGAATACGATAAATTCCTTGTCCTTGATGTTCATGGAGAAATCGGATACAGCTACAACGCCGCCGGGGTAGCGCTTATATATGCCTCTGAGTGATAAACTTGCCATTATGTGACCTCCTGTAAGGAATATTTTTTTACATCATTTATAATATCAAAAATTTCATTAAAATGTAAGTACCTAATTGACTAAATTTTTTTGAAGTGCTTTATGTAAAATGACTAATGCATATAAAACGTTCGTCTGAACCATTGCCTTTTGTAGTAATTATAAACAAAAAAACGTAATTTTTTCCGCTTATCGGC
This sequence comes from Ruminiclostridium sp., assembly GCA_017472865.1. GTDB lineage: Bacteria > Bacillota > Clostridia > Oscillospirales > Ruminococcaceae > Ruminiclostridium_E. The sequence continues at coordinate 836 of JAFUNV010000093.1, forward strand.
GGCTTTTTCAGCCCTGTTTTTTTAAAATTTGGTCACTTTGCTTATTGATGGTGATAATTTTTGTTGAATTTATCTCATATACTGCAATAAAGGTAAAATCAATTATGCAATTTTTGTACTTTTTTACGAAAGGAGCAGCTATGGAACGAAAAACTACCCTTAAAATAATCATGTCTGCCGCCGTCGGAGCGGCGGTTATCACGGGAATAGCGACGGGGACTGCCGCCCACGAGCCTGACGGAAGCTCACAGGAAAGCATCGTTGAATTTCTGAAAGACTGCGGGTGCAGCGTAGGTTCACCCATAATGAAAGATGTCACTATCCCCGAAAAATTCGGAGAGGTATACGAAAACTACAACAAGCTCCAGAAGGAACAGGGCTTTGACCTTTCCCGTTACAGGGGCGAAAGCGCTGTATCCTACACCTTTCCCGTCATAGGCTACATAAATGAAGCAGGGGAGCTGTGCGAAAATGTGGAAGCCCATGTGCTGGTGTATGACGGGCGGATTATCGGCGGCGACATAGCAAGCACCGAGCTGGACGGCTTTATGAAGGGGCTTCGGCAATAGCGGCGATTATTCTTGTTTTATAAGCAAAACGGCGGTTTCCATGACCGCCGTTTTTTATGTATTACTTATTGATAAGGTTGATTTTTCCGATAACGGGAATGGGGTTCATTCTGCCGTTGATTGAATTTACAATACCGAAAATAAGGATTGCAACCTGTACCGCCCACGCAACAATACCGAAGATTGTGCCTACGATACCAATAAGAACGCCTAAAAGCGGAATACCCGCAAATACGCCGAAAACTCTGCCGATTACATGAAGAATAACCGCAAGGATAAGGGTAATAAGACCCTGATTTGCGTGGAACTTGCCTTCCTGCTGGTTATCATTTGCTATAAGCGGAAGGAAGAAAAGAATACCTGTGTAGGAGAGAGCGTTTATTACCGTTGACATATCAATCACCTTTCTGTCAAAAAAATACTTTATGCGCTAATCATAGCATAATATCGGCAAAGTGTCAAGGGTTTTCGCCTGTGAGATACTCTTCGGCTGCCTTTAAAACCGCCTTGTCCTGCTCCCAGTTGAGCTTTTCATAAGCCTCAGCGTATGGCAGAAGATAATCCTCGTCAATTTCCGCCTCCTGTAAGTCCGCCGCCTTATAATCGTAATGAGCAAGGTAGAAAGCGCCTGTTTTTATGGAATCTTCGAGAGTTGTAAAGGTATACTCCTGTCGGAAAGCTCCCGTAAGCTCCGCCTTTATACCTGTTTCTTCGAAAATTTCACGGAGAGCGCTTTCCTTTTCGGTTTCGCCGTATTCCACATGACCCTTGGGGAATCCGATATGTCCGCTTTTGGTTTTTACGAGAAGATACCTGCGCCCGCCGTCCTTTTCTGTATAAAGCACTGCGCCGCTTGTTTTTTCATATTTCGGGAAAAACTTTGATTTGAAGTATTTTTCCTGAAATTCCACAGTCTGCATGACGTTACATTCCCAGCAGATTTCTGTTCCGCAGAGTTCTTCGGGCACAACCACCCATTTATCTTCAGCGTCATCAATACGGGATATAACCCCGATTACAACGCCTGTAAATTTTTCAACAGGCTTATCCACACCGAGAATATACGCATCCTGCTCCTCGCCGTCGGGGGCGGTAAGACCCTCGATATACCCATAATTTACAGGGTAGACCATATCGGGATAATCGGGGTGCGATGAGCCGAGAGGTCGGTCAACAGTAACAGTTACGGTTTTTCCAAGATATGAACGGTCATTTTTTTCGATTTTCATTTATTTTTCCTCATCAAAGCTTATAATGCCCTTGTCCAGCATTCTCTGTGCCGCAAGAAGCACTCCCATTCTGCCTGTATCGTATGTAATTCCACCCTGAAGCCATACCGCAAAAGGCTCTCTTAAAGGAGCGTCGGCGGAAAGCTCAATGGACGCGCCCATTGTGAATGCGCCCGCCGCCATGATAACCTGGCTGTCGTAACCGGGCATATCCCAGGGCTCGGGACTTACGAAGCTGTCAACGGGGCTGCCTGACTGGATACCCTCACAAAAAGCGATAAGTGCCTTTCTTGAACCCAGCTTCAGCGCTGTAATGATATCAGTACGGTATTCGTTATATGAAGGGAAGGCTTCATAGCCGAGAAGACTGAAGAACGCAGAGGCGAAGGTTGCAGTCTTCACTGCATTCATAACAACATTGGGCGCATTGAACAGTCCCATGAACATTCCTCTGTTCTGGTTAAGGGAGCAGCCTACCTCCTTGCCTGTTCCTACGGTTGTAAGACGATAGGAACAAAGCTCAACAAGCTCCTTTTTACCTGCAATATATCCGCCTGTTTCAGCTATTCCGCCGCCAAGGTTCTTTATGAGAGAACCGATAATAAGGTCTGCGCCTACCTCGCAGGGCTCTACTCTTTCCACAAGCTCGCCGTAGCAGTTGTCAACAACTATGATGGCCTCAGGATTTACAAGGCGCACTGCGTCCACCATTTCACTGATTTCGGAAATTGTAATGGAGGGGCGGAGGCTGTAACCGCGTGAACGCTGGATATACGCAACCTTGCACGCTTTTGCACGCTCGCTTATAAGCCCGAAATTCACTGTTCCGTCGGGAAGCAGGTCAATCTGGTCATATATTACGCCGAATTCTGTAAGAGAACCGCCTTTTTCGCCGAAAATTACCTCTTCTAATGTATCGTAGGGCTTACCTGTCAGAGAAAGCATAAGGTCTCCGGGGCGGAGCACTCCGAAAAGCGCGGTGGAAATTGCATGGGTGCCGTTTACAAAAGTGTGGCGCACAAGCGCGTCCTCTGCGCCGAGAACCTGTGCAAAAACCGCGTCCAGCTTATCTCTGCCGTCGTCGCCGTAGCCGTAGCCCGTTGTTCCTTTAAGGTGAAGCTCACCTACACGGTTGTCAATAAAGGCTTTAAGCACCTTTTCGCTGTTACAGCGGCCTGTCTGCTCTATTCTTGCAAACGCCTCAGCGGCAATTTCCTCCGCCTTCAGCGCAGTTTCTTCAAGTCTTTTGTCAATGTTGAAATAGCAGCTCATTTTGTCTGTTCCTTTCATATCGGGTCTCTCCCGTTTTATTTTAATCTGATTTGTATGCAATTATTTTTAAAAGTATAACCGTTTTTTGTATAGAAGGGCACAAGCTCGTCCTCGCAGATTACGAAAACACTGCTCTGCCTGCAAAGCTCTGCAGAAATCGCTCTTATAAGCCTTCCGCCATAACCCTTGCCGCGGTACTCCTTTTTTACAGCTACCAGTGATATCATCGAAATACCGTCGATATCAAACATTTTCTGCGCCGTTGCTTTATTTTCCAGAGTCAACACCTCGGAAACCCCGTGGCGTACATTATGGCAGGTGTCGGTGTACCAGTCGTCAAAGGCAATATCAAAGCCGTCCTTTAATATTTCATACACCTCTTTATAAGGCGTATGCTTACAAAGCTGTTCGTTGTTTTCACTACCGCCTGCATATTCCATTATATTAAGTGTTTCCACGGATAATCCCACGGGGATTTCAGCCGCTTCGGGACATAAAATCTCGCCGAAGCCCGAGGAAAGACAGAAATAAAGCGTTTCCTCGTCGGGGATTCCGCAGATTACCGCCGAGCCGTAATACACGGCAATTATCGTATCATTATCCGCCTTGAAAAACTTCAGAAAGGGATAGCCGAAGCCGTAAGCTTCAGCCAGTGCTTTTACTTTTCCGCTGAAAATATCCGGGATGATATTCTCCATAGCGGCGTCAAGCTCTTCCGCCGAAAAAATCCGTTCTATCATAAATTACAAAGCTTTTTGTACATAGCCGCCGCCAGCTTTTCAACAGCTTTTATATCGTCAAGCTGCGCTACGCAGGAAGCGGTGTGGAGATAACGTGTAGGGACGGAAATTGCCGTTGTTCTTATTCCGCCTGCCGCCTTGTGGATTGCTCCGCTGTCGTTGCCGCCTGCAACCTTTGTCTTGGTCTGGCACTTGACGCCGATTTCTGCTGCAGTATCAAACGCCATGCGGTAAAGCTCCCTGTCATAGATTGTACTTCTGTCCATGAAGGAGACAACCGCGCCTTCACCGAGGCAGCATACCTTGTTTTCGTCCTCTGAGCCTGCAATATCACAGGCGGTTGTGGATTCAAGGACTATGGCAAAATCAGGCTTTACGGAGTAAGCCGCACAGCCTGCGCCTCTCAGCCCGACCTCCTCCTGCACGGTAAATACGCAGGTCAGGTCATATTCAGACTCGTTTTTAAGCATTTCCAGCATAATCATACAGCCCATGCGGTCGTCAAGCGCCTTTGCATGGAGGAAATTATTTCCGAAAATATAAAAATCATTTTCAAAATAGCAGCAGTCGCCGAGAGAAACCAGCTTCTCCGCTTCCGCCTTATTTTCAGCGCCGATATCTATTGCAAGCTCGTCCAGAGGAGGCTGCTTGTCCTTATCGTCGCCCTTTACCATGTGTACTGCCTTAGCGGCAATTACGCCGATTGTCCCGTCGGCAAAGCGCACTCTTCTGCCGAAAACAGCAGAGGGAGAAATTCCGCCCACGGCTGTAAATTTCAGAAGTCCTTCTTCGGTAATACTCGTTACGATAAAGCCGACCTCGTCCATGTGAGCGCAGAGCATGACCTTATTCTTAGGGGTGTTTTTACCCTTTCTGAATACGATAAGGTTGCCGATATTGTCGGTTTCTGCTTCACACTCGGGAGGAAGCTGAGATTTTATAAATTCACGAACCTGCTTTTCATCTCCGCTTACGGAGCAGAGGCTGGTAAGTCTTTCAAGCAATGCGAGATTCATATACGTACTGCCTCCTTTTCCGCAAATTCCGCCATAAGTCTGCCTACTGCACAGATATCGGCGGTGTCAACTACTTCCACAGGAGTATGCATATATTTGAGCGGGATTGAGATAAGCCCTGTCTTTACTCCGCTTTTTGCTATGCTGATTTCGTCTGCGTCAGTGCCTGTATCTCCGCCCATTACCTCAAACTGTACGGGTATTTCCTTATTTTTTGCTATTCTTTTAAGCTCTGCAGTTACCTCATCGGAAAGCACGGGAGCAATACCTATCATTGCGCCCTTTCCCATAATTCCGCACTTTTCCTTTTTTGCACCGGGAGTATAGGCGAAGCTTACATCCGTAGCAAGGGCAATATCTGCGTCTGCATTATATGCGCCGATTTTTGCGCCGCGGCTGCCTGTTTCTTCCTGAGAAGCAAAAAGCACCGCAATATTATAGGCTGTTTCCTTGTCTTTAAGCAGGTCGAGAGCATAAAGCACCGCCGCTACACCGCCGCGGTCGTCAATAGCCTTACCTGTCACTCTCGTGCCGTTCATTACAGAGAATTTTCCGTCAATAGTTACACGGTCACCGAGGGAAACCAGCTTTTCAAGCTGCTCCTTTGTGTAGCCTGTGTCTATCACGATTTCTTCCTTCTTCATTGCCGCTTTTGAATCACTCTGCACGTGGGGCGGGAGAGTGGCAATCACTCCGCGCACAGGCGCTTTTCCGTGAATTGTCACCGTCTGCGCCGCATAAAGACGACGGTCTGTGCCGCCGCATTCCGCTACCTTTATAAAACCCTTGTCATCAATATATGTGACAACAAAGCCGATTTCATCTATATGTGCTTCAAGGAGCAGTGTTTTCTTGCCGTTATTTCTGTCGCCTATGAAGCCTGTTACATTACCGAAGCTGTCAGCCGCCGCATCGGAAGCGTAGGCACGGAGCAGGTCTGCTGCTGTTTTCGCCGCATTACCCTCACAGCCCGATACGCCGTCAGCTTCGCACAGCTTTTTTAATATTTCAGTTATATCCACTTTTATTTCCTTTCCTTTTTGTTTTGTTTTTAACAATCCATTCTATTATATCATTCCCCGCCGTGGGTTGCAATAATTAAAATTACAGAATTTTGTTTTTTAATGGGGATTTTTTTGGATAAACAACAAAAAAGCAGATTCAGATATGTTTCAGAAAAGAAAAACGGGCAGATATTATCCACCCGTTATAATTTTAAATTATGCAATTTTATGCAGGAATTGCCAAATGCGGCTCCATTCAAGGAGCGATAAGAATTTTACCTGTGCCTCTGTATACGTTGACAAAGCCTTCACCCGAAGCAGCAGAGCCGATAAGGGTCTTTGTGGTCTTTTCAACGGTGAAGTTAAGGTTGGAGCTCCACGCAATAGCGTTGTTTCCGTCAATCTTTACGGTATCATTGTTAAGCTCAATCATGATAAGCTCTTCTCTGGGGAGAGGACATTCAAGAGCTACTATACCGCTGCCTACGATAGCGGAGTTGAATAAGCCTTCGCCGCCTGCAACAGCAGAAGATAAATTGCTTCTCATGACTGTCTTTACATCAGCGGAAGCGGAGCAGGCGAGGAAAAGTCCGTCATCAACAGTCACACTGCCGCCCCAGTCTGCTAAATCTTCAAATAAAATGTACTTCCATGTAGGTTCAAGCACCATTAAGCCGTAACCGGAATACTTGGGCTTGATAGCAGATTCGCCTGTTGCCTTTGAAGAAAGAGCCTTCATGAACATATCGCCAACACCCTTTACATTGGTTGCGGCTTCAACGTTGCCCAGCATCATCTGCATAGCGCCCGCCTGAAGAATAACTCCGTCGCCGTTCAGCTCAACTATAACCTGCTTTTTCTTTATGCCCTGCTTGGAATAGTAGTATGATCTGTCAGGGTCGAGAGCAGCAAAGCCCGATACTTTTTCATACTCCAGAAGTGAGAAATTGCCCTTCTGTTCGGTAATATTACGGGCAGGTGAATTTTTGAATGCGTCTATGGATATCATTGTAGACTCCTCCTTTATTAAGATAACTTCATTATATCATTAATATGCGTGCTTGTAAATAAGAAGAGGCTGAGATTTAATAAAACATAAAATATTACTCTGCATTTTTATGAAATACGCACTGAAATAGTTTCAGATTCGGTACAATTTAAAAAAACAGTGCCTCGGGAAGGTGAGCCACCTTTGGTAGTTCCGCCGCGCATTAAACAAGTTCTATTTCGCACTTTTCTTGCGCGGCGGTGTCTGACCGTTTTATGGCATTCGCACCAAATCCGAAGCACTGTAATTTATTTAACTGTTGACAATCTTTGTGAACGCTTCAGCGTACTTTGCCTGAAGAGCAGCTGCTTCTTCATTTGTAGCGCCTACGGTTGTATAGTAAATCTTGATTTTGGGTTCTGTGCCCGAAGGACGGATTACAAGGCTTGCGCCGCCTTCAAGATAAAGTGTGATTACGTTGGACTTGGGCAGGTCGATTGCTGTTTCTGTGCCGTTTACGATATCAACCTTCTTTGAAGCCTCGTAGTCAGCCATTGCGATAACCTTGGCGCCTGCAATCTCCTTGGGGTAGTCAGTTCTCATGTTGTTCATGATTTCCTGCATCTTTGCCATGCCGCTTGCGCCTTCAAAAGCAAAGGTGTCAAGCTTGTTGCAGTAAGAGCCGTACTCGTCGTACATCTTCTTTCTTGCTTCGATGAGGGAAACACCCTGTGCGCGGTAGAAGGCAGCCATTTCGCAGATAAGCATGGAGGCAACAACAGCGTCCTTGTCTCTTACATATCCGCCTGCAAGATAGCCGTAGCTTTCTTCAAAGCCGAAGATATAGCGGTCTTCTTCGCCCTTTTCTTCGAGGAAGCCAATCTGTTCGCCGATGAACTTGAAGCCTGTGAGAACTTCGATAAGCTCAACGCCGTACTTCTTTGCGATTGCTCTTGTAATATCAGTTGTTACAATAGTCTTTACAGCAATGGGGTTCTTGGGCATGGTGCCGAGGGCAATTCTTTCCTTTGCCACATATTCGAGGAGCATTGCGCCCACTTCGTTACCTGTGAATAAAGCGTAATCATCACCGTCAGGAACAGCAATACCTACACGGTCACAGTCAGGGTCGGTAGCAAGCAGGAGGTCGGGCTTTTCCTTACGGCAGAGCTCAAGGCCGAGCTTTAACGCTTCCTTGATTTCGGGGTTCGGGTAAGGACAGGTAGAGAAGGTTCCGTCGGGGTTTTCCTGTTCGGGAACAATCACAACGTCCTTGATTCCGATTTCGTCAAGAATACGGCGTACAGGCTTGTTACCTGTACCATTGAGAGGTGTGTATACTACCTTTAAGCCTGCGGTTGCACATACATCGGGGTGGAGGGACTGCTTCTTCACTTCAGCCATGTAAGCGTCGATGATATCGTCACCGATATATTCAATAAGACCTGCCTTAAGGCTGTCCTCAAACTTTGCAGACTTGATTCCCTCGAAAACGTCAATCTTGTTGATTTCAGCAAGAACACGGTCAGCGGCGTCTATTGTAAGCTGGCAGCCGTCGGAGCCGTAAACCTTGTATCCGTTGTACTTTGCAGGGTTGTGGGAAGCGGTCACCATTACACCTGCGTCACACTTGCAGGCTCTTACTGCCCATGAAAGCATAGGAGTAGGCATAAGCTCGGTATAGATATATACCTTGATACCGTTGGCGGAGAGTACCTCAGCTACGGACTTTGCGAAATAATCAGACTTGATACGGCTGTCGTAGGAAACGGCAACTGCCGCACCTTCAGGCTTGACCTGCTTTAAATAAGCGGCAAGACCCTGTGTAGCCTTACATACGGTGTAATAGTTCATGCGGTTTGTACCTGCGCCGATAACACCACGCAGACCGCCTGTGCCGAATTCAAGCTCGCGGTAGAAGCGGTCGGAAATTTCTTCCTCGTTACCCTTGACGCTCTCCAGCTCCTGCTTTAAGTCGGGGTCGGCAACAGCCTTTTCAAGCCAGAGGTCATAAAGCTTATTTGTATCCATAAATAATTCCTTTCTGCGGTATAATACCGCCAATTATTATTTTTTCCAAATCAGGTATATTATAACACGTTTCTTTGCGAAATGCAACAAAAATAGTAAAAAACTTAAAAATAATTAAATTTGCCTAAATTATAGTCTGTTTTTACTTAAATAACAGATGAATTACCTCAAAAATGCTTACGTCCGCTCTTTTTCCGTATAATTTATGAAAAACAGGGTGTATATTCCGCCAGAAAATGGCTATGCTAAAAAACGGGAAGGGCAAAAGCCCTCAATTATTCTGAGCGCAAACGAAAGGAATGGTAAATATGAAAAAGGTAAGCTTTAAAAACGGACTTCAGGGAAAGGGCTTTACAGCCGCACTTGTGCTGAGCCTTGCGGCAGTGGGCGTTTCCACCTACGCGGCGTACACAAGTACTATCGGAACCGAAGAGGAAAAACCGGGTATCAATGACGACAATGTTTTTCTCTATGAAACCGAGGACGTAAGCGCCGACCAGACAGGCATTCCCAAAGACACCGAGACTCCCGAAACCACCGAGGAAACGGAAAATGCGGGAATCATGTTCTCAAATCCCAAGACTATGCCTGTTACGGGCGAAATCATCAACCCGTACAGCAACGGCGAGCTGGTCAAGAGCGTGACTCTTGACGTATGGAAAACCCATGACGGCGCAGATATTGCCGCTGAGGAGGGCGCCGCAGTTGCCTCCTGCATGAAGGGTACTGTCACCGAAATAAACAACGACCCTTTGTGGGGAATCTGTGTGGTTATTGACCACGGCGACGGAGTGACAGGACATTACTATGGTCTTGCGGAAACTCTCAATGTAAAGGCAGGCCAGACGGTAAGCATGGGCGAGATTATCGGTCAGGTGGGCAACACTGCTGAAATCGAGTGCAAGCTGGACTCTCATCTTCATTTCGGAATCACCAAGAACGGCGCATGGATTGACCCTGTTGCGTTTGTTAATGGGTAATAAGTGTTCGGGACGGCTTCAGGCCGTCCCTTCATTTTTATAGTTCTGCGTTACCTTATCCGACATTTTTTTCGTGGCAGCAGTGCTATAATCATGATATCAACATACATTATATGAAAGGACGGACGTAAAAATGTCAGTACGACTATCCAACAGCGGCGACACCCTTATTGCCTTTCTCAGCGGCGAAATCGACCATCACGCCGCAGCGGAGATGCGCTTTTTTATTGACGGAGAACTGGAACGTTCAACGCCGAAAATATTAATCTTCGATTTTTCGGGAGTTGAATTTATGGACAGCTCGGGTATCGGGCTTGTGCTTGGCAGAATACGGGTGATTTCAGGCTGGGGCGGAAAAGCGGCAATTGAAAACCCAAGACCTCTTATAAGAAAAATGCTTACCCTCGCGGGGCTGGAACGGCTTATCCGATGAAGAAAGGAAAAAATTATGCAGGATACGAAAAATTACATGAAAATGACCATAGCAGGCTACTCAAAAAACGAAGCTCTCGCCAGAATGTGCGTTTCGGCGTTCGCTTCACAGCTTGACCCGACTATTGAAGAAATAAGCGATATTAAAGCGGCGGTTTCGGAGGCTGTTACAAACTGTATAGTTCATGCATACGCCGATAAAATCGGGGATATTTTTCTTGAACTGAAAATCCTCGGTGATGACACACTTTACATAAAAATAAAGGACAAGGGGTGCGGTATTCCCGACGTAAAGCAGGCCATGGAGCCGTTATTCACGACCTCTCCCGAAACGGAAAGGGCAGGGCTCGGCTTTGCGGTCATGGAAAGCTTTATGGACAAGCTCAGAGTACGCAGCAAAGTGGGAAGCGGCACTACGGTAATCATGACAAAAAGGCTGAGCGGCAGATATGAACAGACTGACAGATGAATTTATTGAAGAAAATTTGGGGCTGGTTCACGCCCTTGCCAACCGTTTCCGCGGCAGAGGGATTGAATATGAGGAGCTGTATTCCGCAGGGTGTATGGGACTTGTCAAGGCGGCAAAAGGCTTTGACGAGGAAAGGGGGCTGAAATTTTCAACCTACGCCGTGCCTGTTATTCTCGGGGAAATAAAAAGGTTGTTCCGCGACGGAGGTACTGTCCGTGTAAGCCGCAGTATAAAGGAATTATCCTTAAAAATTGCGCGGTACAAAGAGGATTGTCAGAAAAAGGGCAGGGAGCCGACCATCACCGAGCTTGCGGAATATTTCGATGTTTCGGCGGAACAGATTACGGAAGCGATTTCCGCTTCTCAGCCCGCCTTATCACTGACTACCTGTGACGATGAAAACGATGGAAGTGAATTTGACCTGCCCGTTGAGCCGCCGCAGGCAAAAGCCACTGAACTGATTGCGCTTGGACAATGCCTCGGCTCTCTTGAGCCTGACGACAGACGGCTGATTTTCCTGCGGTACTGGAAGGGGCTTACTCAGAGCGAAACGGGAAAGCAGCTGGGTATGACGCAAGTGCAGGTCTCACGGCGGGAAAAAAGGATACTGGAGGGGCTGAGAGAACTGCTGGTATGAGAAAAAGGACGTTTCACACGGAAACGTCCCTTGTTCTTTTCAATAGTTTACAACGGCATTGTTGCCACGGCGTTAAGCTCGCCGCCTGCGGTATTGCCTGCCTGATACTCAAAAAATGCCTGACTGCCTATCATAGCCGCATTGTCACCGCAGAGATTTATGGGCGGAATATAAAGCTTTATGCCCTTTTTCTCACAGCGCTCGGTAAGCATCTGACGGAGTGCGGAATTTGCCGCCACGCCGCCTGCAAGAGCAACTGTCTTATATTCATAATCAACTGCTGCCTGAACAAATCGGGAGGAAAGTATGTCCGCAACAGTGTACTGGAAGGACGCCGCAAGGCTGTTTATATCCAGTTCTTCGCCCTTCTGGGAAGCGTTGTGGACGAGATTTATAACGTTGGTCTTAAGTCCCGAAAAGCTAAAATCATAAGGATTCTGGGTTTTCGGGCGGGGTAACTTATACTTCTTCGGGTCGCCGTCCTTTGCCGCTTTATCAATATGCACGCCGCCCGGATAGGAAAAGCCCATTGCGCGAGCCGCCTTGTCGAAGGCTTCTCCCGCCGCGTCGTCAAGAGTTCTGCCTATGGTTTCAAAGGTGGTATAGTCGCTTACACGCATGATGTGGGAATGTCCGCCCGACGCCGCAAGACACAGATAGGGCGGTTCAAGGTCGGGGTGAGCGATATAGTTTGCCGCAATATGTCCTTTTATGTGATGCACGGGAATAAGAGGCTTACCTGCCGCAAGTGCAAGCCCCTTGGCAAAGTTCACGCCTACAAGAAGCGCACCGATAAGACCGGGCGCATAGGTAACAGCTATGGCGTCCACGTCTGAAAGCTTCATCTCCGCTTTATTCAGCGCCTCGTCAACTACCGCCACTATGCTTTCGCAATGACGGCGGCTGGCAATTTCGGGGACAACTCCGCCGTAGAGCTTATGCTCTTCAATCTGGGTTGCCACTATGTTTGATAATATTTTACGTCCGTCCTCAACTACCGCAGCGGCGGTTTCGTCACAGGAGGTTTCTATTGCAAGTATTTTCATGATTCTTGTCCTCTTATTCTTGTCTTTTCTATGATTATACCCTAATTCCTCGTTTTTTGCAATAGCAACGGTAAATTTTGCACAAAAAAAGAAGGCCCGCAGGAACGGGCTTTCTTCGTGTATCTCTTTGATGTTTTTATTATATAACAAAATTTCAAAAAAATCAATAGCTTTCGACAAATTTATTTATTTTTGTCAGAAATGTTAAAATTTTATCCTTCTGTTTTACAGGTATACCAAAACGGGATATTTTTTACGCACTGCTTATGCTATTCTTTTCTTTAGACGATAATATTTACCGCTTTTATCTAATTTAATCGGGAGAGGGTGCTTTCTTATTTTAAGACTAAGAGAACTACGGGAAAAGAACAATATTTCACAGATACGACTTGCTATGGAGCTTAATCTCAATCAGAACAGCATAAGCCGCTATGAAAACGGGGAAAGGGAAGCGGACTACAAGACTCTTATTGCGTTTGCGGATTACTTCAACGTTTCGGTGGATTATCTTCTGGGAAGAACAGATAAATCGCAGATAAACAGATAAAGCGTGAATCGGGACAGCCTGTGCTGCCCCGGTTTTTTAAAATGTAAACAATTTTTCCAGCAGTTCCTTCATGCTCCTTCCGAAATCAAGCGCTTCAACCTCCTCGGCGGCTATTATTCTTGCCGTGCCCACGACCTTATCGCCCGATACCATTGTCACAAAGCCCAGTAGCTGACCCTGTTTCACAGGCGCGGCTACCGCCTCGGTGCGGCTGTAATGATATTCGATAAGGGAAGAAGCTCCCTTAGGAAGAATTACATCGCATACACCAGAAAAGCGGGTATCCACAGTCTTTTTTACTCCGCCGTCAACCTCTGCTTCGATAAGCTCGGAAACATCAGGGCGGAGAATTACTCTTTCAAAGCCCGAAAAACCGTAATCCAACAGACTTTCCGCTTCGCTGAAGCGGCTTTCGTCACTGTCACAGCCCAGTACCACGCCGACAAGCTCCATGCCGCCTTTTTTAGCCGTGGCACACAGGCAGTACCCTGCATTATCGGTGGTTCCCGTTTTCAGTCCCGTTATTCCGTTGTAGCTGTTTATAAGCTTATTGGTATTGAGAAGCTGGGTTTCAGTTTTTGTTCCTGTGCGCACGCTGTCCAGTCTTGTCAGCAGAAATTCATCGTAATAAGTGTATTTTCTCAGCTCGCCTGCCATTTTTGCAATATCTCTGGCGGTTGAATAATGATTCGGGTCGTCATAACCTACACAGTTCACAAAATTTGTACCTGTCATGTTAAGCTCTGCAGCCCGTTTATTCATTCGCTCGACAAAAGCGCTCTCACTGCCCGCTATGTGCTCCGCAAGCATTACGCAGGCGTCATTTGCGGAAGCGATAACTATGGATTTTACAAGGTCGCTTACCGCCATTTCTTCACCCGCTTCAAGCCATATAACCGAGCCGTCCATACTCCCCGCGTGTTCGGAACAGACTGCCGTATCTGTGAAACTCAGAGTGCCCTTATCCATTTCTTCGGCGGCTATAAGCAGAACCATTATCTTAGTTACCGAAGCTATTGCCAGCTTTTCATCAGCATTCTTTTCAAAAAGGACCTGCCCTGTTTCCTTTTCGGTGAGTATTGCCGCTTTTGCTGAGGACAGGGTGGGAGCTTCCTCCGCGTTTGCAACCCCACAGAAGCCCGGCACTGCCGTAATAATACACAGCAGAATTATAAAAATACGTTTCAGATACGTCATAGAATATCTCCCGTTTAAGTTTTTATTCAACAATATTCTATGTATAACTTTTCCGTAAAATGCTCACAATATGGGTACTTTTATGAAAAGAGAGGATTTTTTATGGATAACCGTTCCTTCGGCGCTGAATTGTTCAGGCAGTTTATAATATTTCTGGCAGGCGGCTTTATTTACGGGGCAATAGAAATTATGTACCGCGGATACACTCACCCCTCAATGTTTATTACGGGCGGGCTGTGCCTTGTCTGGGTGGGTGGGCTGAACAGCTTTTTTTCTGTAAAAATCCCTGTGCTTCTTCAGATGCTTATAGGTGCGGTAATAATAACCGCAGCGGAATTTCTGTGCGGTCTTATCGTTAATATCGGCTTCGGAATGGACGTATGGGACTACAGCGGACTGCCTTTCAATATTATGGGGCAGGTATGTCTGCTTTTCCTGTGTCTGTGGTTTGTTCTGTCCCTGCCTGCGATTTTTATTGAGGATTTTATCAGGCAGGGAATGTTCGGGGAAGAGAAAAAGAAATATTCATGGAAATTCTGACATAGCAAAGCCCGCCGCAGAAGCGACGGGCTTTAATTCTGTTTATTACTTGATTACAGGCTCGCCGCAGTTCTGGCAGAATGCATCGGAGTCTTTTACCTGATTACCGCAGTTGCGGCAGTAGGTCTTTACTTCATCATAGTTATATTCCTCTTCCTCTGCTGCGGGTGCTTCGGCAGGTGCCTCAGCGGGAGCTTCGGGAGCAGCTTCAGCAGGTGCTTCGGGCTGAACAGGTGCGGCAGGCTGAGCCTGAGCAAAGGAATCTGTCTCTACGGGAGGTACATATTCTGTTACAGGAAGCTGGGGCTTCTTGTTCTTGGAAACAACAACAATTACGATTACAACAATCGCAACTGCCAGTACAGCTCCCGCTATAATTAATGCAACAAGAGGGAAGCCGCCCTTCTTAAATTCTACTGTAAGGGTCTTTTCGCCGACCTCACCCATCATAACATCAAGGATATCCCATGTTACATAAGTGCCGTCCTCGCTGATTGTACCGTTTGTGTCAAGGATTTCATAAGGTGCGGCAATACGGAAGGAGGTTGTCATCATACCGTTTGCGATATATTCGTCCATATCGGAGCTTTCTTCAGCACTTGCTTCCTCACCTGTGAAGGTTACGGTAACCCTGAGCTTTCCGCCCTCTTCAACTATATTGTAGTCAACCTCAGCGCCGCTGTTGTCATCATGCATTTCGTTGAGTTCTTCATAGCTTATATCCTTGTAATAGCGTAAGCCTATGTAGTTCTTGCCGTCTACGGTGTTTTCAATTGTTTCCTGTTCCCAGCCCTCATACTCCTCTGAGTCGGAGCTTTCCTGCATGGACTGGATAAAATCTTCCTTGGTCATTTCCATGGATTCCAGCATGCTTTCTTCCATGGTAACGTCTGTGTAGGTTCTTACTGTGCCGTCCTCGTTGAATACCAGGCCTACCTCCATAGCAAGGCAGGAGCACATTGTCATCAGCGTGAATACTGTCAGCATAAGGACAGCAGCCGCTCTTTTAAGTCTTCTTCTGAACATTTTAATTTCCCCTTTTCATAAAGGCAACACCGCATAATTAACGGCTTACGCCTTTGCTGTGCAGCCTAAAAATTTCAGGCTTTCTGTGCCTGTTAGAAAAAATATAGCATATATTTGCACTTTTGTCAATTAATTCGTAAAAAAATTACTTAAAATTGCTTAATTACAGATAAAATTACTTGAAATTTTCTTTATAATATGATATAATGATTTATACTATTTAAAAATATATATATTATTATGGCGTAAAGCTGTAATTTTAGTAAGGAACGGTTATAGACATGGACGAAAACACAAAGGTAGTTGACCACGAATACGGCGCGGACGATATTCAGATTTTAGAGGGTCTTGAAGCAGTACGTAAAAGACCCGGTATGTATATCGGCTCAACAGGCCCCAGCGGTCTTCATCATCTTGTTTACGAAATCGTGGACAACGCTATCGACGAAGCTCTTGCAGGCTACTGTACCGAAATCAATGTAAATATCCTCCCCGGTAATGTTATCGAGGTTACGGACAACGGCCGAGGTATCCCTACGGGTATTCATCCCAAAGAGGGTATTTCCGCGGCTACGGTCGTTTATACAATTCTTCACGCAGGCGGTAAGTTCGGCGGTGGCGGATATAAGGTTTCCGGTGGTCTCCACGGCGTAGGTGCTTCGGTAGTTAACGCCCTTTCCGAGTGGCTTGAGCTTGAAGTCCACAACGGTAAGGAAATCCACTTCCAGCGCTTTGAACGCGGTCATTACGACGAGCAGATGAAGGTTATCGGCACTACCGACAAGACAGGTACAAGAGTGCGCTTCAAGGCTGACGGAGAAATCTTCCACGATACAAACTATGACTATAATATACTTCTGGACAGACTCAGAGAGCAGGCTTTCTTAAACGGCGGTATTCTTATCAACCTTTCAGATACCCGCGTCCCTGAGAATATCCAGCAGGAGAGCCTTAAATATGAGGGCGGTATCATAAGCTATGTTGAATGGCTTCAGAAAAAGAGAGGAGCAGAGGTGCTCCACCCCGACGTTATCTATCTTGAAGGGCTTATGGATGATGTGACCGTTGAGGTTGCTTTCCAGTACAACACTGACTTCAACAGTGAAGCTTTCCGTTCTTTCGCAAATAATATCCACACCATTGACGGCGGTACTCACGAGGTTTCCTTCAAAAGAGCGCTCAACAAGGTAGTAAACGACTTTGTAAAGGCTTATCAGGAGGCCAACCCTTCCAAAAAAGCAAAGAAGGCGAAGAAGGGCGAGGAGGAAAAGAAGGAATTTGTTCCTCTGTCGGGTGAAGCTATCCGAGAAGCTATCAATGCGGTAATTTCTGTAAAGATTCCCGAGTGTGAATTCGAGGGACAGACAAAGGGCAAGCTGGGTAACCCCGAGGTAACCCCCATTGTTTATAAGATTGTTACCGAAAAGCTTACCTACTATTTTGAAGAACATCCCGAAACAGCAAATATAATCGTAACAAAGGCTATAAATGCTCAGGCTGCGCGCGACGCGGCAAAGAGAGCTATGGAAGCCAAGAGAAAATCCGTTGCCGACGGCGCAGGCTTACCCGGTAAGCTTGCCGACTGTTACGAAAAAGACACAACCAAGACCGAAATCTATATCGTAGAGGGTGACTCTGCGGGCGGCTCTGCAAAGCAGGGCAGAAACAGCGCCTTCCAGGCTATCCTTGCTCTCTGGGGTAAGATGCTCAACGTTGAAAAGGCACGTGTTGACAAGGTTTACAATAACGAAAAGCTGGTTCCCGTTGTAAAGGCACTTGGTACAGGCGTAGGCGAGGATTTTGATATCTCCAAGCTCCGTTACGGCAGAGTTATTATCATGGCCGATGCCGACGTAGACGGTGAACATATCAGAACCCTGCTTCTTACCTTCTTCTTCCGCTTTATGCGGCCCCTTATCGAACATGGTCATGTTTATCTGGCTCAGCCTCCTCTTTTCAAGGTATTCAGAGGCAAGCAGGTGAGATATGCCTTCTCCGATGACGAGCGTGACGCTTATATTGCAGAGCTTGCAGGCGAAAACAACTCAAAGGTCGAGGTTCAGAGATATAAGGGTCTCGGTGAAATGGACCCCGAACAGCTCTGGGAAACCACAATGAACCCTGAAACACGTACAATGCTCAAGGTTAGCCTTGAGGACGCTATGAAGGCGGATATGATTTTCTCTATCTTAATGGGTGACAAGGTTGAGCCCAGGCGTGAGTTTATCGAAACAAACGCAAGATATGCACAGGATTTAGATATTTAACAAGCGACAGTGCTTTTACAGTAAATATCAACAATAACTTTTATTTCAGGTATTAAAATGAACTTTGAAGATAACAACCAGAAGCAGATTGATAAGCTTGCTCGTATGGAGCAGGTTTACAGCGACAGCGAAAAACATGAATCTGTCATGGACAGGATAGAAGCTGCCGAAGAAGAGGATATCTGCGCTTTCCCCAGAAAGATTTTCAGAACTGTAATGTTCCTTATGTGGGGAGCGTGTATAATTGCGCTTCTTATGGGCGTCGGATTTACTATTCCTCTCTGTGGGGCACTTTTCACCCTAGGTATTTTCTGCGCTCTTTCGGTAACCAAATTCTTGAAGGAAAAGAAGCTTGCCGACGCGATTATTTCCGCAGTCGTTGCCGTGGGTACTGTGGGACTTTCCGTTATTCTGCTTATAGGTAACCACTACTAAATTTCCAAAAGGACAATTAAAAATGGCAAAACTCTTTCAGATTAAATTCGACGCACAGGCAGAAGAAATCGAATCCGCCTACAAGGCTTTTCAGACTAAATATGCTCTCAGAAAACGCATTATCTATACGGTAGTGTATCTGATTGTAATTGTGCTGGGCGTTGACCTTATAATTAAAAACTCAACCTCTCCCGCAGGTTATATTGCTACGGGTCTTGCGGCAGGTATACTCCTTTTCAACTGGATAAAGCCTGTAACAATACGTAAGAAGCTGGTAAAGACCCTGTCCGAGCTTAATGATGAAACATATATCATGAGCTTTTATGACACAAAGCTGGAGATTGAAACAATTATTGATAAATCCGCTCCCACCGAAACCGTTGCCATAACCCACACAGGTGTTTACACCGTAGAGGAAGGCAGTGAAGCGGAAAAGGAAATGCCTGAGGGGGCAGGGGAGACGGAGGATATTCCGAAAACAGTTTATCAGCTTTCCGAAACCGATATCTGCTTTGAAGAAAAGAATAACCTGCTCATGCTTTTTGTAAACAGAGCCTATATTCATACAATCCCTGCCCGCTGTCTTTCCGAAAGCGAAAGGGAACAGGTGAGAAATTATTTCACCGAAAAGGGACTTTACTGATTTTATAAACCTTCTCAATTAAGAGAATAATTTCAAATTATATTGACATTTTTAGAAAAAGGAAATATATCAAAATGGAAAATATGGAAATACTTGAAAGTATTCACCCCGGTGAAAAGCTTTACGGCGTTGATATTGAAAAGGTAATGAGAAAATCCTTCCTTCAGTATTCTATGTCGGTTATCGTTTCCCGTGCGCTCCCCGATGTGCGTGACGGCTTAAAGCCTGTTCACCGCCGTATAATCTATACCATGGACGAGTCGGGCAATACTTTTGAAAAGCCCCACCGTAAGTGCGCTTACACCGTTGGTGAAGTGCTCGGTAAGTATCACCCCCACGGTGACGCTTCGGTTTACGACGCTATGGTACGTCTGGCACAGGATTTCTCTCTTCGTTATCCTATGGTTGACGGTCACGGTAACTTCGGTTCGATAGACGGCGACCCGCCTGCTGCTTACCGATACACAGAAGCACGCCTTGCGAAGATTGCAGGGGAGATGATGCGTGATATCGAAAAGGATACCGTAGACTTTACCACAAACTATGACGATAAATTAAAAGAACCTACCGTTCTCCCGTCAAGATTCCCAAATCTTCTTGTAAACGGCAGTACAGGTATCGCCGTAGGTATGGCTACAAATATCCCTCCCCATAATCTCCGTGAGGTTATTGACGCTATAAACGTCCTTATTGAGGACAATGACGCGCCTATTGAGAAGATTATGGACTGTATAAAGGGTCCTGATTTCCCCACAGGCGGTATAATCATGGGTTATTCGGGCATACGCTCCGCTTACTATACAGGCAGAGGTAAGATTATCCTCAGAGGCAGAGCCGAAATTGTTGAGGAAAAGACCCATACCAGAATTGTCATTACGGAAATTCCGTATATGGTAAATAAAACTAAATTACTTGAAAATATTGGCATGCTTATGCGCGACAAGAGAATTGAGGGAATCTCAACTCTCCGTGATGAATCCGACAGAACAGGTATGAAGATTGTTATTGAGCTTAAGCGTGAAGCCAATGCTAACGTTGTACTCAATAAGCTTTATTCCTATACCCAGCTTCAGGATACCGTCGGCGTAATTATGCTTGCTATCGTGAACGGCGAACCGAAAATCCTTACCTTAAAGGAAATGCTCACCCACTATCTGGATTTCCAGAGAGATGTTATTGAACGCCGCACACGCTATGACCTTGAAAAGGCAAGAAACAGAGCTCACCTCTTACAGGGCTTTATGCTTGCTATTGACAATATTGACGAAGTAATCGCTATTCTCCGTTCCAGCAAGACAATCCCCGAAGGTAAGGAACGCCTTATGGAACGCTTCAAGGAAGCCGACCTTTCTCAGCTTCTTACCCGTGCAATGGGAGAAAAGTACAAGGATGTCAAGTTCGAACACACTATTGGTCTTTCCGAACAGCAGGCTGACGCTATCGTGCAGATGCGTCTCGGTCAGCTTACAGGTCTTGAACGTGAAAAGGTTGAAGGCGAGCTGGCTGAACTGATGGAAAAGATTCAGGAATTCATGGATATTCTTGCAGACAAAAGCAAGGCTTATGAAATTATCCGCGATGAGCTTGAGGTTATCAGAAAGAAGTATGGCGACGAAAGACGTACAAGCATCGAGCAGGTAAGCGGCGAGGTTGATATTGAAGACCTTATTCCTGTTGAAGAATCTGTTATCACATATACAAACTTAGGTTATGTAAAACGCCAGCCCGTGGAGGTTTACAATCTCCAGAAGCGCGGCGGCAAGGGTGTTTCGGGTATGAAGCAGCGTGAAGAGGATTTCGTTGAGAATGTATTTATTTCCTCCTCTCACGATAATATCCTGTTCATCACCAACCTCGGTAATATGTACAAACTTAAATGCTATGAAATCCCCGAGGGTTCACGCCAGAGCAGAGGTACAAACATCGTAAACCTCTTACAGCTCAGTGAAGGCGAGCGAGTGGCTTCTATGATTAAAACTGCGGATTTTGCCGAAAATAAGTTCTTTATCTGTGTTACAAAATCAGGCAAAATCAAGCGTACTCCTCTTTCTGCTTTCAAGAATATCCGTAAGCATGGTCTGAGATGCATTACCCTTGCAGAAGGCGATGAAATTGCAGCGGCTCATCTTTCCGAAGGTGACAGCGGCGTGCTTGTGGCTACTCATAACGGTATGGCTATCTGCTTCTGGGAAACAAAAATCAGAAGCATGGGCAGAACCGCTCAGGGTGTAAGAGCTATAAAGCTTCGTGAAGGCGACTATGTTGTAGGCGCAACAAAGGCTTATGACGAAAATATGACTATCCTCACCATTACTGAGGACGGTTACGGCAGAAGAACCGCTCTCACAAAGTATCCTATGCGTAACCGTGGTGGATACGGTGTTCTTAACTACAAGACCGAAAAGGGCAGAGGTCACGTTGTAGGTATCCGTGCTCTGGGTGCTGACGACGACGTTATCCTTATCAGCTCTGACGGCGTAATCATCAGAATCCGTGCAAATGACATCAATCCATCCAGCCGTTACGGTCTCGGTGTCCGCGTAATGCGTCTTTCCGAGGAAGGCAAGGTTGTGGCATTCACTCGTACCGAGCATGATGAATCGGAAGAAACCGAAGCAGTTGAACAGGCTGACGAAGCTGAGCTTCTTGCGGCTGAGGCTGAAGAAGCAAATGAAGTTATAGTTGATGAAGAACCTGACGATGAGGACGAAGGTTCTGAAGCTGACGAAACTGACGAAGAATAAAATTAAATAAATTCAAGTTCGGCGGTACAGATTTTTCTTTCCGCCGAACCATTTCATAATAGTGTTCACTATGAATGTTCCACGTGGAACATTCCCGTGTACACCTTTTATGAACAGAAAGGAAAATGATTATGGCAACAACTTTAAATGAGCTTATAGGCAAAACCGTACTTGTAGGTATTGCCCATGTTGACGAAAAAGGCAAGCTGCTCGGCCGTTCACAGTATTTTGGTACTGTCGTAAAGGCAGACCCTAAGGAGGGTGTAGTTCTTGCCCGCCACGGTATAAATGACTTTTCAGCTCCTCTTCCGCCTTTTCCTGAACAGTATATTCCTGCTAAAAAGGGTATATACACTCTTCAGTCCAATGGTATGAAGGTTAAAGACCCCGATTATACCTGTACATGGAAGCTGAGAAGCACGCCTATTGATAAAAAGTAACTCTCGGGAGGAATCTTTATTTATAACGTTAGTAATTATGATGTTATCGTAGTCGGAGCAGGTCACGCAGGCTGTGAAGCGGCTCTTGCAGCAGCAAGACTTGGTAAAAAAACCGCTGTTTTTGTACTCTCTCTCGATACCATTGCAAATATGCCCTGTAATCCCTGTATCGGCGGCTCTGCAAAGGGTCAGCTTGTGTGTGAAATTGACGCTCTTGGCGGGGAAATGGGCAAGGCGGCAGACGCAACCTTTCTTCAGTCAAGAATACTGAACAAGGGCAAGGGGCCTGCTGTTCATTCTTTACGTGTTCAGTCGGACAGAATGAAATATCATGCTTATATGAAGCAGGTTCTGGAAAAAGAGCCTCTTCTTGATGTAAAACAGGGTGAGGTTACCGAAATCTGCGTTGAAAATGACAAAGTAACCGGTATCCGCACCCGACTCGGCGCTTTTTACGGCGCAAAGGCTGTAATTATCACAACAGGTACTTATCTTAACGGTGAAATACATATCGGTGAGCTGAGTTATGCCTGTGGTCCTGATAATGTTGCACCCGCAATACCTCTCACCGAAAGTCTCAAAAAACTGGGACTTGATATAAGACGTTTCAAGACAGGTACACCTGCACGTGTTCATAAGCGTTCCATTGATTTTTCTGTTATGGAAGAGCAGTGCGGAGATGAAGAAATTATTCCTTTTTCTTTTGATAATGAACTGCCGCTGGAAAACAAGGTAAAATGCTATGTAACATATACAAATCATGAAACTCACAAGGTTATCCTTGATAATCTCCACCGTTCGCCCCTTTACTCGGGACGTATTCATGGAGTTGGTCCCAGATATTGCCCCAGTATTGAGGATAAAATCGTGCGTTTCAGTGATAAGGAGCGTCATCAGCTCTTCGTAGAACCTATGGGACTGGACACAGACGAATACTATTTACAAGGTATGTCCACCTCACTACCCGAAGATGTACAGATAAAGTTTCTGCGTACTATCAAGGGTCTTGAAAATGTTGAGATTATGCGCCCTGCTTATGCTATTGAGTATGACTGCTGTAATCCGCTTGAGCTTTACGCAAGTCTTGAATTCAAAAAAATCAAGGGTCTTTTCGGAGCAGGACAGTTCAACTGTACCTCGGGTTATGAAGAGGCGGCGGCACAGGGTCTTATTGCAGGTGTAAATGCAGTACGTGGAATTGAAGGTAAAACTCCTTTTATTCTCGACCGTGCAAGTTCTTATATTGGTACTCTTATTGATGACTTGGTAACAAAGGGTTGTGTTGAGCCTTACCGAATGATGACCAGCCGAAGCGAATACCGTCTTATTCTTCGTCAGGACAATGCTCCCGAAAGACTCACCGAATACGGCAGGGAAATAGGTCTAATCAATGACGAAAGATATGCAAAATTCAAGGAAATGATGCAGAAGGTAAGCGATGAGACAGAAAGAATCCGCCGCACCACTGTTCATGTGACCGATGAGCTTAATAAAATGCTGGAAGAGAAGGGTACTTCTCCTCTTACTCACGGCATAAAATTCATTGAACTTCTGAAGCGTCCGCAGGTCGGCTATAATGACATCAGACCCTTTGATAAATGGGCGCCTGAGCTTACCCCCGATATTGTCAGCAAAATTGAAATCAATGTCAAGTACGAGGGTTATATCAAGACCCAGCAGGCACAGATTAAGGAAATGCGCCGTCTGGAAAACAAGCTTTTGCCCACGGATATTGATTATAAGACCGTCAGTGGTTTGAGACTTGAAGCTCAGGAAAAATTAAACAAACATAAGCCGCTTAATATCGGACAGGCGGGGCGTATTTCGGGTGTTAACCCCGCGGACGTTTCCGTACTTCTTATATGGCTTGCGGCGAAAGGCAATAATGATGATTGATACTTTTAAAAATGTGGGACTGGTTATTACTCCTGAACAGGAACAACAGCTGAAAACTCTTATGGAGTTCATGTTGGAGTATAATAAGAACGTTAATCTCACCCGTATTACCGAATATAATGAAATAATCGAAAAGCACTATATTGACAGCATTCTGCCACTGACAATGGTAGATGTTCCACGTGGAACATATTGTGCCGATATAGGAACAGGAGCAGGATTTCCGTCCCTGCCTATGAACATTTACCGTCCCGACCTTAAATTCACGCTGATTGACAGTCTCGGAAAAAGAATAACATATCTCGACCTTGCCTGTGAAAAAATCGGTATTAAATGCAGAACTATTCACGCCAGAAGTGAAGAAGCGGCAAAAAAAACCGAACTTCGTGAGAAATTCGGGTTCGTTACTGCGAGAGCAGTTGCGGCTCTTAATGTTCTTTGTGAATACTGTCTGCCTTACGTTGAAAAGGGCGGAGTATTTGCAGCACTTAAAGGTGCGGAAGATGAATGCAACCTGGCGGAAAATGCAATAAAAAAACTGGGCGGAGAAATCGAAAAGGTAGTCAAATATCAGCTCCCATGTGGTGATAACCGCAATCTTGTTATTATAAGAAAAGTCAGTGAAACACCAAAAAATTATCCCAGAGCAGGCGGTGTAATTGCAAAACGTCCATTGTAAATCAATATGTTGTATATTATCTTAAATAAGAACGCTATATATTGAAAAAGGAGGGAATTTTCTGAAAAACAACAGCTTTAAAAAATTACTGCGTACCATAAGCAGAAACTGGAGAATGTTTCTCGTTGTAATAATTCTTACTACAATTTCAGCCTATCTTCTCTCCGCCTATGGACTTACAAAGCACTATGTAACTACTGCTGAAATCTATATTGAAAGTCTCGATGACCAATCAGCAGTACAGAAGGCAACTACCTGTCAGCTTCTTTTCACAAGTCCTCAGATGTACGACACCATTAACGAATATCTGGAAATAGGTTTCTCTTATGCAGAATATGAGAAAATGATAAAGGTGGAGCAGGTGAAGGGAACACAGCTTCTCAGAATAAAAACCGATTGTGACAATTCCGCCGCTTCTTATAAGCTGATGCAGCTTTATCTCGAACATATCCCCGAGGTAATTGAAAATTACAAGGAAAACGCAACTTACAAAATTGTAAGAAATCCCGAAGAGCCTTCACAGCCTTCATTCCCAAATGATATGATATTCACCGTTTGCGGTGCTTCACTGGGCTTTATAATTTCTCTGGTGGGAGTTATAGTTATATGGAAGATGGATAACACAATCACCGCCGATGATGATATCACGGAAATGTTTGATATAGCATTACTGGGTGAGCTGCCCGACTTTGATAATGAAATAGACTATCTGGGAAGATAGTTCCACGTAGAAAAAACGCAAGGAAAAATCCTTGCGTTTTTGTTATTTATTAGCTTTTATCCAGCCTGTCATTCCTTCAGGAATTCTTTCGTCTGCGGCTTTTCCGTTATCAAACATAAGATTCTGTTGAATCCAGTTAATCATACAATGCTGACCCATTTCAAAGCCATAGAAAACAGAAGAAACTCCGCCATCACCGTTATATACCCATTCAGGGAAAAAGCAGAAGCAATTCGTAAGTGTACTGAGTTTTTCAAGATATGGTGTTATTATATCATCAAAAACAGCCATTTCATCGTGCTTACCGTGGGCAATGAATATTTTTATACTGCTTTTTTCAAAGCTGTCAAGTGTTTCATAAGAAGGCATATAGGTTGATGCTATGGGTACTGCACAATCAAAATAATCACCGTAATATTCCAACAGATTCCACGTGAAACGCCCGCCTGATGAAGCACCAAGTACAAACTTTTTTCCTACGTTTGCGGAATATTTTTCACACACTATATCATAGATACTTTTAATCCGCTCACAGTAGCTTTCGTCCCACGCACCTAAAATTCTACCTTCTTCAGTTCTTGTTTCATTGGCAAGGGGAACAATTATATACGCTCCACCCATTGCTTTCTGATAAGCAGGGGAGGCGTACTGCTCTGCGCCACAGCACATTATACAGCCCACACCCATAAGTGAATTGCTGGCTCCATGCAGCCACATAAGAACAGGATAAGTACCGTTGGGGTCAGCACCATGTTTTACAGGGTCGTATACGTAATATTTTATATCTCCCTCTGACGATTCATAATTATACTCATCAAACAGGTCAAAATAAATCTTACTCTTATAAGTTGTGGAATAACTGATAAATTCATTTTCTTTTAAATATTCAGCCCACTCAGGCACAGCTGTTTTATCCTGTGTTATTTTTTTGAAATCAGGTAATGCCATTTTTTATTCCTCCGTTTTTATTTCATATCCATATTCGGTATAAACAATTCCATCGTCAATATCCTCGTAGAAAACACCTTGCTTTCTTTCAAAGCCGAATTTTTCATAAAGTGCTATGGCGGGGAAATTTCTGTCCACTACAAATAATCTGAGATACTCCGCTTTCTCTTCTCTTGCCATATCCAGAGCGAAACGAAGTGTTTTTCCTGCAATTCCACGGCGCTGATAATTTACATTAACGCCGAAACGTTCCACGTAGAGCACCTCTGCGTTTTTATCCTGCCATTCTATAAATTCTTCAGCAGGATTATTTTTACACAGGACTATTGCGGAAACTATTGTTTCTTTATCTTCCAGTATATAAAGTTCTTTTCTTTCAATATCACCTTCAAACAACTCGCAAGGGTAATAATCGTTCCATATTTCACCGCAGGTTTTTGTCATATTCTTTGTTACCTCAGTGAATACTTCTTTAAGCTGAGGAAGGTCATTTATTTCTGCTAATCTGAATTTCATAACATTCCTTTTTTATTAGTTAATATATTTATATTTAAAAATCAGGCGTCATATCCAGCGTTTCACAGCCTTTGAGCTGTGTAAAACCCTGAAGTCCAAGCTCTGCACATTTTTCCGTAACCTTTTCATATTCAAAGGTTGTGATTCTACGGCTCAGTTCTTTATAATCAAAAGCCTTATAGCAAGGTGTATACTGTCTCATTATGCTTACCTGAGGCTTATTTTCAAGCTCTGCCAGCCACTCCATGAGCCTTATACTATCCTTATACAAGGAAGGCAGAACAAGATGCCGAACAATAACGCCTTTTTTCATTATTCCTTCATCTATTACAACCTCAGGCTGCTGGCGGAGCATTTCCTTTATTGAAAGGGAAGCAAAATCAAAATAATTTTCGGTACCTGAATATTTCTTTCCATATTCATTATTATAATATTTCAAGTCAGGCAGGTATATATCAATCAAACCCTCAAGTCTTTTTATCTGCTCAGGCAGTTCATACCCTCCGCAGTTATATATAAAAGGGATATCAATCTGAGTTTTTAATTTTTCCAGAACAGGAATAAGTTTATCTATAAACTGAGTAGGTGTTACAAAATTTATATTATGTACTCCTGTTTCAGCAAGCTGCAGAATTGCTTCGACAAGCTCGCTTTCGGTATAATCCTTACCCTTATGCTCATGACTTATAGGAAAATTTTGGCAGAAAGGGCATTTCAATACGCAGCCTGAAAAAAAGACAGTTCCGCTGCCATTTTTACCCGTTATTACAGGCTCTTCACCGAAATGCTGCATTATTTTCGCAACTTTTAATGTTTCTCCGCAGCCGCAGAAGCCTCTATTTATACTTCTGTCAACCTGACATTTTCTGGGGCAGGCATTACACTCCATGTACTTCCTTATTAATCTCCTTTATAGCTTTTTCCGCTTCCGCAAATTCATTCATTACTTCTTCAGAATAGGATATATCATCGCGGTATTTATTCAGGTCAAGGTTTGCCAGAAGATAGCAGAACGCTACCACCGACCCGAATTTCTTGAACTGTATTATATTGCAATAAACCGTCCAGTAACTGTCTATCATACGGCGGCGCATATTTGTTTTAAGCATTTCATGCTCGTTGAAGGCTTTATCAAATTTATGAGCAATTGCCGCCACGGCATAGATTATATTGAAATTTTCAATAAGTTCACTTAAATTTCCCGGAGTAAAAACGGGAATTTCAATCTTACTGAATTTCTCCGCCATTTTTACCAGTATATCAGAAATTTCTATTCCGTTGCCGTTATAGATTATATTTATAAATTTACTTGCTGACTGAGAATAAATATCATTATCATCTGATTCGGGTGAAAATACCTTTTCACTATTATAAAGCTCATACAGGCTTATATCATTTTCTATAACAAGATAAAGTGCGGAAAGATAAAGTCTTGCAGAAGTATCTGTCAAATCTATAAATGTAAGATTTTTTCTTTTTCTCAACAGTGCGTTTATATCCTCAATATCCGCGGGACGGTTGTTAAGGCGCAGTCCCGTACTGAAACGGCGATAATTTACCTTATCCATAAATTCCTTGTCATTTATGGCATTTTTCATATAATACTTGACCGCCGCTATCTGTATTGTTTCAAGAGCACGGTGTCCTGACTTTGTTATTTCATAATCTTTTTTTGAATTTTTTTCTGCCTTTTTTATGAGATGATTATTTTTCTTTTTATAATCGGCAGAGGTATCAATTATACTGAGGCGGAGCAGGGAAGGTTCTCCCATTGTCAGACTGCTTCTGTTTCTTTTTACAGGAATAATCATTACAGGCTTGCCTTTATAAAGTGCATTTATCATAAAACCCAGCATTACCCCTTCTTTTTTATCTTCAGGGATATTTTTGAGTTTTTTTGTTATATATTCCCGAAAAGTCATTCCTTTTATAAAAGCAAGAGTAAATATATCCATTTCCAGAAGCTCACAGGTTTTTATAGCTTCCTTGCCGAAAATAAATTCCTTCATTCTCAGAGCATATTCAAATGCTTCTTTATCAGCGACTATTTTTTCTGCCTTTACAGAAAAAGAAGAAAGGAGCTTAGGCAATGCAGTTAATGTAACCTTCATATAAAACGTCCTTTCTTCATATTAATTTTATTTTTTCATTATATTATTATATATTTCGCTTTTTGAAAAGCCTGTAAGCTTAGCAATCTCCTTGCATGCGTCAGATGCTTTTTTCCCCTCAGAAATTAATTTTTCTGCCATTTCAGAAGCTTTTTCAAGGGTAATATCCTCGTTTTCAGCCTTCTCAACTGCTCCTTCAACCACAAGAACATACTCACCCTTCGGAGATTTTTCCTTATAATATTCCAGCATTTCTGAAATTTTTCCTCTTAAAACTTCTTCGTGAATTTTTGTAAGCTCACGACAGAGGGCAATTCTGCGGTCACCGAGATTAGTCAGCAAATCTTCAAGAGTGTATATAAGCTTATGAGGTGCTTCATAGAAAATAAGTGTACGGCGGAAATTCTTTATTTCATCAAGGTGAGCCTGTCTTTGTTTTTTGGTAACACTTAAAAAACCTTCAAAGCTGAAACGTGAAGTGGAAAGTCCCGAAATAGCCAGTGCAGACATTGCCGCAGTAGGGGAGGGAACAACCTTCATTTCTATACCTCTTTCAGCACAAAGACGGACTAAATCTTCACCCGGATCAGATATACATGGCATACCTGCGTCGGTTACTATTGCACAGCTTTCACCGTTTTCTATTCTGCTGAGTATGTATTCGCCGCGTTCGCGGAGATTATGCTCATGATAGCTTATAAGAGGTTTCTGTATACCAAAATGAGTAAGAAGTTTAAGACTTACACGGGTATCTTCAGCAGCGATAAAATCAACACTACTGAGAGTTTCAACGGCACGGGGACTAAAATCCGACAGATTTCCTATGGGTGTTCCTACTATATATAATACTGACATTTATTTTCATTTTTCCTTTCGGGAATAAATATTACCTCTATATTCTATCATATAAAAATAAAAACTGCAAGAGTAATAATAGTATTTAACATTATTCCTGTTTATAACGGTTTAATTTTCCACTTTTTAAAAGGCTTTAATAAAGGCTTTTTTAACATTTTCCACGAAGTTTTCAACCGTTCATAGTATTTAAAACCATGAAAAACCTGAGTTTTCAACAGTTTCAACATAAAAACCTGTTGAAAAGTACGTTTTACAGATTGTAAAATCACTTTTCTGGAGAAAAATTAACAATCCGTAGAATTAATTATATAATTTCTTTTTTGTCAAAATCCGCAAAGTCTATTGTTTATCACGAAAATCAGCATATAAAAAATAACTCATTTAAGAGTTACTATTTTGTATATTTTGTATAAAGGTATATGATACGGTTTTCATGAATTTATTGTTTAAAACTTTTTCCTTTTTAAAAGCCTGAAAGTGCGGAAAATAGGGGTTTTTTAACATTTTCAACGGAGTTTTCAACCAAAACCAAAATTTTTCCCGTTTAAAACCTTCTCTTTTCAACAGTTTCAACCGTAAAACCTGTTGAAAAGTTTAATATAATGATTAAGTTACAGTTAAGTGTCAATAATACAAACTGTAAATAAATTTTATCAGAAAATTATTACAGAAGGGAAATTGTAACGCCTGTTAAACGAATCGGAAATTATAATTCTCACCAACAAAATTATTTACAACCAGTAATATTCTATCTTAATTTTACTGATTTTACTTTTAAAAATCTGATTTTTTCAACATTTACCCAATATTATGTTAAATTGTTTAAAAAGGAGGACATTATGCGCGGAGTAAACAAGCTTGTAATGGAGATAAAATCTGACGGTGAATACTTTGAAAAAGCATTGCTTTTTCTGAAGCCAGGCAGCAGCAATCTGTCCCAGCATGAAATTTCAGACGGTGCGGAAAAGCTTCTGAGTACAATAGCTGAAAGCAAACAAAAAAAGAAACGCATAAATATAAATGCGTTTCTCTGGACTTCTATGGGTGCTTTTCTTATGTGGATTGCAATGTTTCTGATTGAAAAGCTCGCTTAGTGCGTTTTTTCAGTGTATCGCAGCTTACATTGCTTATATACACCATATTTTCGCAGACTATTATACTTTTAGGCATATCTAGAGAGACATAATAAATACGTCCGTTTTTCTGCGAAAATGAGAGAAAATCCCTCATATAACTGTCTACGGTGACTTTTTCAATATCAAAAATACCTATTACCTCATTTTCAGGAACAACAACATCACTGCCTAAATATAAATACATCAGCAAACCTCAAATTTTCCTTTTTCAACCTTCCACATTCTGCCTTCCGATACATTTTCTATATCAGAAATATTACAAGAAGTAATAAATGTTTGTAATTTTTCAATATGATTAATTATAAAACCTCGTCTGAAGCCATCCAGCTCGCTTAAAATATCATCGAGAATCATTATAGGATAATCACTGCTTTTTTCATATATCATCTTAGCTTCTGCCAGCTTCAGCGCAATAGCTATACTTCTTATCTGCCCCTGAGACGCAAAGTCTTTAGAGGGCATTTCATTTATCATGAACAATATATCATCCCTATGAACACCTGCCACGGTATATTTCATTCTGAGCTCCTTTTCAGCTGTATCACGGAGCTTCTGCATATAAGTTTCATACATAAGGCTGACGTCCTCTATTGTATAGGGTTTGTCCTCCATAATTGTACTTTCATATTTTACAGATAGTTTTTCATTGTTTTGATTTAACATTGAGTAATATTTACGTGCATATTCTTCCAGAAAAGCAAAATATTTAAGCCGCCCGCACATTACATTTACTCCCAGTCTTGAAAGAGTATCGTTCCAGCTTTCAAGCATTGCTGCGGCAGCCTCTGTATTATAGCCTTCCAGCTTCATCAGGAGGTTATTTTTCTGTCTTAAAGCCTTATTATATTCATAAAGCTTTGAATTATGAACACGGTTTATCATATTAGACACATAGTCCAGATAATCGCGCCTTTTTTCGGGATTTCCTTTTACAATATATAAATCTTCAGGTATAAATGAAACATATCTTAACGCTCCGTATAATTTTTCAGCGCTTTTCATTTCAATTTCATTAAAGGTAAGTTTAAAACTTCCTTTTTTCTGAGTATAAAGGATAGTATTTTCCTTATCCAGATTATCAAAGCTGAAGGAAAGCTCAATTACTGTTTCGGTATTTTCATCTGAACCAAAGGGAACCAGCTCAGCAGGCTTCGGAGAACGAAAACTTTTACCCAGACAAATTGAAACAGCCTCGCACAGATTTGTTTTACCCTGAGCATTATTTCCTGTGAAAATATTTACTTTAGGGTGAAATTCAAAATCCGCCGAGGCGATATTTCTGAAATTACGAAGGGAAAGACTTTTTATTATCATTCTTCAATTACACAGAGATACTCCTCTGTTTCCTCTTCAAAATTAACTGCTACTACGTCGTTATTATAAAGCTTTTTACCGCGCATCATACATACTTCGCCGTTAACGGTAACTAT
Organism: Ruminiclostridium sp.; assembly: GCA_017472865.1. Taxonomy (GTDB): domain Bacteria; phylum Bacillota; class Clostridia; order Oscillospirales; family Ruminococcaceae; genus Ruminiclostridium_E. The sequence continues at coordinate 33,383 of JAFUNV010000093.1, forward strand.
TCCGTCATTTATCATAAGCTTTGCCATACCGCCGGTTTCGGCGATATTGGCAAACTTTAAAAACTGTTCAAGCTTTATAAAAGGGGGTGCTACATTTATTTTTTCCATAATCTGAACCTTTACTTATTTCTTACAGGCAGAACTATACCTGTATAGTTTTCTTCGCCGAGAGGCTTTATTCTTATAGGAGAGAGAGGACCTGTAAAGTCGATTTTAACCTCGTCACACTCGCTGTTTCTGAGAGAATCAATCATATATTTTGCATTGAATGCAATTTCAAGCTTAGGTCCGCTGTATTTTACAGGGAGAGTATCACTCATCTGACCGAGAGCTGTTTTTATATCAATACTCAGCTCGTCATTTTCAAGTACGCATATTACAGGGCACTTGTATCTGTCGGTATTAAGAAGTAATGTTCTGTCAAGTGCAGAAGCAAACTCACGTGCATTTATAACAGCCGAGGAGGTTTCTTCAAAATTCATTATTCTGTCATAATCAATGAAATTACCCTCAAGGATACGGGAAATAATCATATAATCTTCCTTGGAGAAGCAGATCTGGCTGCGGTCGATACAGATTGCAACCTTCTTTTCATTTTCCTCATCAGATAACATTCTGAGAAGCTCACCGAGAGTCTTGCTGGGTACTACGAAATCAATATCATTATACTGAACAGGCTCTACTCGCTTTGCCATTCTTACGCCATCAACAGAAACAACGCTAAGTACATTATCCTTGATATGGAATTTACTTCCCATGTGGACAGCCTTTATATCGGTTGTTGCAATAGCGTGGAAGGTCTGACGAATCATACTTTTAAGCATACTTTCGTCAACATAGAAAGTAATATCGTTGCGAAGCTCTGGAATATTGGGGTAGTGATTACCCGAAACGCCTACTACATTATATACTACTGAGCCGGATTTCAGAGTTACATTGACATCATTTTCGGTGGAGATTTCTACAAGTCCCGCAGGCATTTTTCTTATCATTTCACCGAAAATCTTGGCGTTTACTACAACCTCGCCTTCTTCAATAGATTCCGCAGGCTGTATTCTGCACTTTATACCCATTTCAAGGTCGTAACCCGTAACGGTAATCATTCCGTTTTTAAGGTTTATAAGTACGCCTTCAAGAGCAGGAATAGAAGAACGGGAGGAGCTTGCCTTTGAGGCATTGACAAGTGCGTCTGAAAGAGTATTACGTTCGATTTTAAATTTCATAAATACTTCCTTTCTTACAGAAAAAGAACTGATCTGCGGAATAAATTTTCCACAGGGAAAATTTTTAAATAAATTAAAATTTAAATTTTTTATTACAGAAATTTTATATTTTGTGGTTTTTTTAGTAGGGAGCGGGAAAGTGTTGAAAAGTAACAAAAAGGTTTTGGACAAGCCTTTTTCGGGTTGGAAAAAGATGTTTATAAAAAGTGGCAATTGTTAAAAGGAATTTCAACATTTTCAACTTTAAACAGGCTTGTTGAATACTGTTGAGGGAAAGTTGAAAATATGTGGAGAAATAATTATTACATATTTCCTATATTTTTTATAAGATCCTCAACGGTTGCTCTGTATGCAGAATCCTTCTGCATTACCTTTTTAACTTTATTGGTAGCATATACTATTGTAGAATGGTCTCGGCCGCCGAATTCCTTACCGATAGAGGTATATGAAAGACCTGTAACCTTGCTGATAACGTAAATTGCAACCTGACGCGCGGTAGAAACCTGTGAATTACGGTTCTGGGAACGTATTTCCTCAGGAGATACATTGAATATATGAGAAACCTCGTTTATTACCTTTTCTACTGTAACAGGCACGGGCTGCTGTTCGGTCATTACGTCTCTTACTATGTTCTGAGCCATCATAAGAGTAGGTACAGACTCGGTAAGCATTGACATTGCATTCATCTTTACAATAGCGCCTTCAATCTGACGGATATTATTCTTCAGCTTGTCCGCCATATATTCCATAACGTTATTGGGCAGGCGCATATTAAGAAGCTCTGCCTTTCTCTTTATGATAGCAAGTCTTGTTTCAAACTCAGGAGGAGCAATATCCGCTAAAAGACCCCATTCAAAACGGGTAAGCAGACGTTCTTCTATATCGTTGATTTCTTTAGGAGGTCTATCAGATGTAAGAATAATCTGCTTTCCTGCGGAATGTAAATCATTAAATGTATGGAAAAGCTCGTTCTGTGATTCCTTTTTGCCTGAGAAGAACTGAACGTCGTCTATGAGGAACATATCAGCACTGCGGTATTTTTTCTTGAATTCCTCAGTGTTGTTGTTACGGACGCTGTTTACAAATTCATTTACAAAGGTTTCGGCAGAAGCCAGTACAATATTATATTCGGGGTGGCTTAAGAGTATTTCATTCTTTACCGCACATAAAAGGTGAGTTTTGCCGAGACCCGGTTCACTGTAAATATAAAGGGGATTATAGTTGCGCGCCTGTCCCTGGGCAATAGCCTTGCAGGCAGCACAGGCAAGACGGTTACTTTCACCTATTATAAAAGTATCGAAAGTATGCTGGTAGTTGCTGTTCTGTTCGGCGTCGTTAAGCTTCTTTTCTATGTATGGGTCGTCCTGAAGCTCAGGAATAGGTTCACTTAAACGCACCTTCTGTTCGGTAGTTATAGAAACACCTTCTTCATTATCGGTTACAAATTCTATTTCTACGTCGAAGCCTAAAATATCCTTGAATTTTGCCTTGAAAACATTACTGTAATTTTCTTCTACAATATGCTTTACATAACTGTCGGCAACATATAAAACAACCTTGTTGTTATTGAGCTTTACAGGTTTAATAGGGTCTATCCAGAGATTACGTGCTGTGTCGGTAATTTCAAGACTGTTCTTCATAAGCTCAAAAATATCGCTGAAAGAGTTCATTTTCGTCTGTCCTTCCATAATTATACTTATACATTTGCAATCATATTTAATTTTATCATAAAAGGGCGAGTTTTGCAAGTATAAACATAATAAAATTTAACAGGGTTATTTGTGTATTTTTATATAAGAAAAAATATAAATCCCACAGTATTAAAACTGCGGGATTAAATAATTTTTATAAAAGGAGGGAATTGCCCAAAGGGGCTCCCTTTATTCTATATTCTGAATCTGTTCTCTTATTTTTTCTACCTCGCTCTTGGCGTCGACTACTATACCTGTGATACGTAAATCCTGAGCCTTTGAGCCGATAGTATTTATTTCGCGGTTTATTTCCTGTACTAAAAAGTCAAGCTTTCTACCTACGGGTTCATCTGTTTCAACCATAGAACGGAACTGAGAAAAATGGCTCTTAAGACGGACTGTTTCTTCATCAACTGCTACCTTTTCGGCAAAGATTCCTGCTTCAAGAATAATACGCTGTTCGGAAATCTGCTTATCTTCAAGAATTTCATTCATTTTTTCAAGAAGTCTTTCTCTGTAATTGTTTACCGTTTCGGGAGAATATTCACAGACCTTTTTAATCATTTCTTCAATATTAGAAAGCTTTTCGAGAACGTCAGCCTTCATTTTTTCACCTTCGGTTTCACGCATGGTAATAAAATTATCAATAGCTGCTTCGCTTACTTCCTTTACTGCTGCCCATAATTCTTCTTCGTCAACGTCGGGGCGTATTATTGTAAATGCGTCAGCCATATTGAAAACACTGTCAAGTGAAAGAGTATCCTTTAGACCCAGCTTTTCGCCTGTTTCACGGAGAGCCTTTACATAGTTTTCAACTACCAGATTATTTACTGCAACAGCGGTTTCCTTGCCCTGAATATTATAGACAGAGAGGGAATATTCTACCTTTCCGCGGCTTACCTTTTCCTTTACAAGTCCCTTTATCTTATCTTCAAGGAACTGAAAAGAGCGGGGGAGCTTTGAATTGAATTCAAAATAGCGGCTGTTTACAGAGCGTATTTCTACGAGAATTTCACGTTCGCCTATTACGCGGCGGTCGCGGCCGAAGCCTGTCATGCTTTTAATCATATTAACTTCCTTTCCTTTTTTAAAAACATTTTATGAAGCTATTATAAAGTATATTATATATTCAAGTCGTGAACTTGTCAAGTTTATGAAAATTTAAAGAATAAAATTGTAAAAAAATATAGACAAATGCAGTAATTCGTGATATTATAATAGTAGCAATAAAAACGATTACATGAAAGGAAAAACAATCATGACCTACGAAGAAGAATACAAAATACGCGAACAGATATGCGAAGTGGGACACAATCTCTGGCAGCTCGGTTTCGTTGCAGCAAACGACGGAAACATTTCCGTAAAGATTGACGACGATACTTTTATTACAACTCCCACAGGTACAAGCAAGCGTATTTTAAAGCCTGAAATGCTTATTAAGATGAACAGCAAGAATGAAGTAATTCACTGTCCCGAAGGTTACAGACCTTCCTCTGAATTTAAAATGCATTTAAGATGCTATAAGGAAAGACCTGATATCACAGCGGTTGTACATGCTCATCCGCCTACGGCAACAGGTTTTGCAATTTCGCATATTCCTCTTGATGAATACACAATGCCTGAAGCTATTATTTTCTTAGGCTCAGTGCCGATTGCTCCTTACGGAACACCCGGAACAGAGGAAGTACCTGAAAGTATCGTTCCCTACTTACCTAATCATGATACAATTTTACTTATGAATCATGGCGCACTTACCGTAGGTGTTGACCTTACACAGGCTTATTACAGAATGGAAACCCTCGAACATTTTGCAAAGGTAAGTCTTGTGGCTCATCAGCTTGGCGGTGCGGTTGAACTTAAAAGAAATAAAATAGAGGAATGCTGCGAAATTGCAAAGGCATTCCCCATCAGACATCCCGGTTATAAGAAGTACAGAGACTAATTTTTTATAAAGTCATTTATTTCATTGAGAATAGTTTTTGTATAATCATAGCCCTCTCTGAAGTATGGCAGGAGGACGGAGCTTTTACGTTCCGTTCTCCCTATTTTATGTGTATCGGCAGGGGCAATTACAAGTGCTTTTCCTTCCTTTTCAAGTTTTCTCAGTTTTTCAAGCTGAGTATTATACATGATATGACGGTTTTCCATAGCTTTTATAAGATTGGGATAATTTTTATAGCAAAGCTTTATAAGAGGTACTGTTTTTTCTTTTTTCTTTATGAAATCACGTTCTCTTGTAAGTACAACTATAACCTTGTCACATCCGTCTTCAAAAGCTTTTTCAAATGGAATTGAATCTGTAATTCCGCCGTCCAGATAGAGATTTTCTCCGATTTTTACAGGCTGGAAAAGTATAGGAAGGGAAGAGGAAGCGCGCAGAAGCATCCATTTATGGTCCTCTTTATCTATTCTGTAATATTCGGGGAGTCCTGTACTTATATTAGTAATAACGGCGTGAGAAGTCATACCGTAATCAAAATATGCCTTCCAGTCGAAAGGAAGATATTTTTCAGGCATTTCATCATAGATAAAATCAAGATTATAGTATGATTTTTTCTTGCCTAAAAAGTGTTTTATTCCCATATAACGCGGGTCTTCAACGTATTTCTCAAATATAGCGTAATTACGTCCTGTCTGGCGTGAAGAATAAGAAACGCCGTATGCAATTCCCGCAGAAACCCCGATTACATAATCGAGATATATTTCATTATCCAAAAGACAGTCAAGAACACCGCAAGTATAGGCTGTGCGGCTGGCTCCGCCTTCAAGAACAATTCCGATTTTCATTTATTTTATTTCCTTTGCATTTTATTCTATACTACAATATAGCATATTGTACAGAATATGTCAATTAATTTTATATAAATATAACAAATAAGGTAAAATAAAGTTAAAATACACTTATAACCTAAAAAAGTAAACTATATATTGTGGTTGATGATAAAAAAATATCTATATATTCGGTTTTTCTATAAAAATTTAACTTTATGCAAGATTATAAAGGTACTTTGTTAAAATCGTTATAATAGTCTCAGAAAGGGTAAAATCTTTTTAGAAATATTGACAAAAACCGTATAATTTGGTATAATGTATGTGTGCCCGTATGCATTTGTGCGGACATATAAAGAGTAATTAATCAATCAAAATTTAGGTTTTAACATGGAAAATGTATTAAAAGCCGAGCATATTTCAAGAGATTTCACTATCGGTGACGGCAGTATTGTAAACGCTCTCACGGATATAAATATTGAAGTAGGCGAGGGACAGCTTGTGTGTCTGAGAGGACGCTCGGGCTCAGGTAAAACAACGCTTATAAATATTCTCGGTGCCCTTGACCGTCAGACAGGCGGAGATGTATATTTCTGCGGTCAGGATATAGGAAAGCTAAGTGATTCGGAAAGAGATAATCTCAGAAGAAAGAAGCTTGCTTTCGTTTTCCAGTCGGTTGCTCTGATTTCAACAATGACAGCTTATGAAAATGTTGAATTTGCACTGAGACTTGCAGGTTATCCTTTAAGAGAACGCTCAAAAAGAGCTAAGGAATGTCTTGCACGTGTAGGTCTTGAAAAAAGAATGACTCATCGGCCCGGTGAACTTTCAGGTGGTGAGCAGCAGAGAGTAGCTATTGCGAGAGCTGTTGCACACAAACCGAAGATAATATTTGCCGACGAGCCTACGGCAGCTCTTGATACCCAGACGGGTATTGCGGTTGTAAGGCTTTTCAGGGAGCTTGTACATGACGATGGTATAACCATTGTAATGACCACTCACGATGAGACAATGATGGAGTTGGCTGACATCGTTTACACACTTGACGACGGAAAAATTTCCGACGTAAAGAAAAACGATATACCATTATAATATATAGGAGGATTTATGGCAAGGAAAGTTCTGCTTGCACCTCCGGAAAATGTAATGGTAAGGTGCGACAACTTAGTAAAAATTTATAAAACTACCGACGTTGAAGTAATGGCACTGCAGGGACTTGACCTTACGGTTGAGCGCGGCGAGATTATGGGTATTGTCGGTGCTTCGGGTTCAGGTAAGTCAACCTTGCTCAATATGCTGGGCGGACTTGACAAGCCCTCGGCGGGCAGCCTTTTCATTGATGGAAAGGATATGCTGAAGATGGGAGAGAAGGAGCTTATAGAGTACAAGCGTAAGACTGTCGGATTTGTATGGCAGAAAAATGCTCGTAATCTTATTCCTTATCTCACGGCAATTGAAAATGTTGAAATGCCTATGCTGCTCAGTGGTTATAATGAGCGCAGAAAGAGAGCTGAAGAGCTTCTTGAAATGGTAGGACTTTCAGCAAGAAAAAATTCGCTTTTAGGTCAGATGTCGGGTGGTGAACAGCAGAGATGTGCAATTGCGATTGCTCTTGCAAACTATCCTAAATTGCTGCTGGCGGACGAACCTACCGGCGCGGTTGATACAAAGACCGCTAACAACGTTTTAGACGTTTTCAAACGTTTAAATAAAGAAACGGGAGTTACGGTAATCATTGTAACACATGATACCAACCTCTCAAAATCCATTGACCGTGTGGTTGCCATACGGGACGGAAAAACCTCAAGCGAGCTTATCAGAAAGAAGCCTTCAATATATGAAAATGTTTCCTTTGCTGAGCTCAGTGAAAAACAGAAATCGGAAATCAAGGCTCTCCAGGAAAGTCAGGGACATGAGGAACTTACGGTTCTTGACAGGGCAGGACGTCTTCAGATTCCGAGAGAATACCTTGAAGCCCTCGGCATAAAGGGCGGCGACAAGGTCCGTGTTGAACTTGAGGATGATAAAATTTCTATTTATAAGCAGTAATGCTTTTTTGAATTAAGTCTATTCATTTAGAAAGGTGGAGCTTATTTTGGGCAACAAAAAGAAAAGAATACTGGCTGCTATTCTTTCGGCTGCTGTTATCATGACAATGCAGCCTGTCGTTTACGCAGAGGAAGAGGCGACAGAGAATACCGACAGTACCGGAGCAGCGGCTGTTTCGGAAGATGATGGTGAAGAAGAAGTTTCCACAATCACCAACATCATGAGTACGGGTGACCGTGAAAATACTTACAGTGCTTACTATGAAAAGCACAAGGATAAGAACGCACCCGACAAGGAAATAGTAATTGACGCAGCAACAGGTGTTACAGGTGAGGATATTCAGGGTGAAGTTCCTGAATATACCATTGAAACACATGATAAGGTTGAAAACTGTTTCGTGTGGACAAATAACAGAGGTACGGTAACTTATGAATTTACCGTAGAGGAAACTGGTATATACAACCTTGAATTCTTCTACTATACAATTTCAGGAAAGAGTACCACAATCGACGTAGGTCTTATGATTGACGGAGAATATCCCTTCACAGCTTGTAAGGATATTTCTCTTGACCGTTACTGGAAGGACGCTTCCGAAATCCGTAAGGACAGTAAGGATAATGAACTCAAGCCTACACAGGTCGAAAAGGATAAGTGGGTTAAATATCCTGTAAAGGATAAGGAAGGTCTCTTCAACTATCCTTATATCTTCTATCTTGAAGAAGGTACACATACCCTTACTCTTGAAGGTATCCGTACAAATATTGCTCTTAAGTCTTTAACCTTTAAGAATTATAAAGAGCTTCCCGAGTATGTAAAGCCTTCTCAGGCTGAGATTGACGGAACTGCTGCTCTCACAAACGAGAACGAAATCGGTTCCAAGACAATCGTAATTCAGGCAGAAAAGCCCTTAGAGAAAACTTCCTCTACTCTCTATGCTACATACGACAGAACATCATCAAAGACAAATCCCTCTCACCCCACAAAGCAGAGATACAATACCCTCGGCAGCGGTACATGGGACCAGGCTACACAGCAGGTAACATGGAACTTTACAGTTCCCACAGATGGTTATTACACCTTCGCTTTCAAGGCAAGACAGAATACCATGAGAGGTTTCTATTCCAACCGCCGTATCTATATTGACGGTGAGGTTCCCAACAACCAGATGGATATTGTTTCCTTCCCTTACGACCCCAACTGGTACGTTCAGAATCTCAAGGATAATAACGGCGACGATATGTATATTTACCTTACAGCAGGTGAACATTCCATCACAATGGAAGTTGTTCCCGGCTCTATCGGTGAAATCATGAGACGTCTTGATGACCTCGTTTATACTCTTAACTACTATTACAGACGTATACTTATGATTACAGGTCCTGACCCTGACGAATACAACGACTACCTCGTTGATATCCAGATTCCTGAGCTTATTCCTACTTTTGAAAGCGCTATTGATACTCTCTACGCTGAAAAGGCAAATATCGAAAAGCTCGGACAGGGTTCTGAAGCTTCTTCTCTTGAATCCCTTGCAGTTATTCTTCAGAGATGCTGTGACGAAAGAGATGAAATTCCTCAGATGGTAAGTACATTAAAGGACTATATCTCCTCTGTATCTGCATGGATGAGAGACTACCGTGACCAGCCTCTTGAGCTTGACTACATTGAAGTAAAGACAGTTCATGAGGACGTAAGCAAGGCTAAGGGTAATTTCTTTGAAAACTTTGCTTTCGGTTTCCAGGCTTTCATCGGCTCCTTCTTTGAAGACTACACAATGCTTTCCGATACAACTGAAAAATCCATCAATACATGGGTTGCTCTCGGTCGTGACCAGGCAACAGTTGTAAAGGATCTCGTAGATAACGACTTCAACCAGAATAACGCAGGTATCAATGTTTCCATCAACCTTGTACAGGGTGGTATTCTTGAAGCTACTCTTGCAGGTAAGGGTCCTGACGTAGCACTCTTCCTCGGCGGTGACTTCCCCATTCAGTGTGCTGCACGTAACTTACTTGTAGATATTTCCACTTTCAATGATTATGAAGATGTTGTTTCTTCAAGATTCACAGAGAACATTTCAACTCTTTACACCTATAACGGCGGTGTTTACGGTTTACCCGTTTCCCAGTTATTCCCCATGATGTTTTACAGAACTGATATTCTTGAAGAACTCGGTGTAAAGGAAGTTCCCGAAACATGGGAAGAATTAATTGATATTATTCCTGTGCTTCAGCGTTCTTACCTTACTTTAGGTCTTTTATCACCTGCTTCCAACCTCTCCAGCTCTGTATTTGAATCGGGCGATACATTCTCCATGCTTGTATTACAGACAGGCAACAACATGTATAACGAAGAGCTTACAAAGACAACATTTGACCAGAAAGTCATTGTTGACGCATTCAAGCAGTGGACAGACTTCTACACAATTTATGACTTTGAACAGACTTACGACGCTTTTTCCAGATTCAGAACAGGTGAAATGCCTATCGTAATTCAGAACTACAACTTCTTTAACCAGCTTACAGTTTCCGCTCCTGAAATCAAGGGTCTCTGGGACTTCACAATTGTTCCCGGTACACCTGAGATTGATGAAAACGGCAACGAAACAGGTAAAATCAACCACACTGTAAACTCCAGCAGCTCCGGTGCAGTTATTTTCAACAAGTGCGCAGACGTAAACGCTGCATGGGAATTTATCAAGTGGTTTACTTCTGACAATGTTCAGGTTCAGTACGGACGTACAATCGAAGGTCAGATGGGTCAGATGGGTCGTTTCGATACAGCTAACGTAAACGCTCTTTCTCAGCTCCCCTGGTCCAACGCAGAGTATGAAAAGATTTCCGCTCAGATGAGCGAAACAGTTGAAATTCCGATAATTCCTGCATCCTACGCTACAACCCGTCACGTGAAGAACGCCTTCCGTGCAGTTGTAAACGATACATGGAATCCGAGATATGCTCTCTCTTCTTACAACAGAGATATCAATTCGGAAATCGAAAGAAAGAACGAAGACCTTGCGCTTGGCAAGTAATGGTTCTGAAATAAAAAATTAGGAGGAATCGAATTTTGGCTAATAACGAGCGTTCATTGTATATTGAAGACAATAAATTCAGATATACAATAAAACAGATGAAAAGAAACGCCGGCGTTTACGGTCTTATAGCTCCGTATTTCGTACTGTTTCTGATTTTCACAATCATTCCCGTAATAATGTCCCTTCCTATGGGCTTTACGAACTTCAACATGGCAGAGTTCCCGAGATGGGTCGGACTGAGCAACTTCTATGCTCTGTTCCTTGAAGACGAAGTTTTCCTTACAGCTATTGAAAACACTCTCGTTTTCGCAGTTGTAACCGGTCCTTTAAGCTACTTCCTCTGCTTTATACTTGCATGGCTCATCAACGAGCTTCCCGGCGCATTAAAGACAATCTTCACATTCGTTTTCTATGCTCCTACTCTCGCAGGTAACATTTATACAACATGGCAGTTAATCTTCTCGGGTGATACATACGGTATTGCAAACGCTTATCTTATCGACCTTGGTATTACAAACGGCGCTATTCAGTGGCTCACAGACGCTAACTACATTATGGGCGTACTTATCGTGGTTCAGCTCTGGATGGCTCTCGGTGCAGGCTTCCTTGCTATCCGTGCAGGTCTTCAGGGTATTCCCCGTGACCGTTATGAAGCGGGTGCTATCGAAGGTATCAAAAACAGAGCACAGGAACTTATCTATGTTACAATCCCCGCAATGGGTCCGCAGCTTTTATTCGCTGCCGTAATGCAGATTACAAGCTCTTTCACCGCAGGTGATATCGGACGTTTCCTTACTGCTTTCCCGACAACCGACTATGCAGGTCATACAATTATGACTCACGCATTTGACTACGGCTCCATCAGATACGAAATGGGTTACGCTTCGGCAATATGCTTCGTACTGTTCGCAGTAATGCTTGTAGCAAACTGGGGCATCAAGAAGATTCTCGGAAAGTATCTCGATACTTAACTTTAATTTGAAAATTCTATTTCTGAAAGGACGGTAGTCATGAGGATTAAAAAATCCAGAAAAAAATATGGCGGCAGCCTCGGCGGCGACATTGCCATATTTGTACTCTTAACATTACTCGGACTGTTCATGCTCTTCCCGATTTATCTTTCTGTTGTTCAGTCCATTAAACCCCCGGAAGAACTCTTCCTCTTCCCGCCGAAGCTCTACGCTATGTCTCCTACAACGCAGAACTTCGTTGACCTTATCAATACAGCGTCAAATATGTGGGTACCTTTCTCCCGTTACATCTTCAACTCTGTTTTCGTAGCAATAGTTGTAACGGCAACTCAGTTAATCTTTGCTTCTTCAGCAGCTTATGCGCTTGCAAAGGTTAATTTCCCCGGTAAGAAGGCTCTTAACAAGATTATCGAAATCGCCCTCCTCTTTACAAGCTCCGTACTCTTTATCATGCAGTACATGGTAATGGCTACAATGGGCATGATTGATACATACCTTGCTATCACACTTCCTTATATTGCAACTCCTATGGGTCTGTTCCTCATGCGTCAGTTTATGGGTCAGATTCCCGACGCTATGATTGAAGCGGCTCACCTTGACGGTGCAGGTCACACAAGAATCTGCTGGCAGATAGTAATGCCCAACGTTAAGCCCGCATGGCTTACACTTATGATTTTCGCATTCAACGGTGCTTGGCAGATCACAGGTTATTCATTCATCTATAATGAAGCATTAAAGCCTATTCCTACAGTTTTACAGCAGATTACAGCCTCGGGTATTGCCCGTGCCGGTGTTGCAGCCGCTGCGGTTGTAATTCTTATGATACCGCCTATGGTTCTCTTCGTGCTCTGTCAGAGTTCAGTCGTAGAAACAATGGCATCCAGTGGTCTTAAGGACTAATTGATATTAAGAAAGGAATGAATTTTAATGCGGTTTATGAAAAAGCTTACAGCTTTTATCTGCACTGCGGCTGTTGCGGCTACAACTCTTGTTGTAAATGCTTCCGCTGACGAACCGTATGTCGGATATAACTACGACTGGTGGGGCGACCCTATCCCCTCACAGAACGGTTTCGTAGTTGAAGACGTAGTTTCGGGTGTGGATATGGATATTACATCATTGGCAGAGCCCAATGACCTGTTCGTTCATGATGAAACAGGAAAGTTCTACATTGTAGATTCAAAGAATAACAGAATCATTGAAACTGATTCAGAGTTTACTCCCGAAAATACGAGAGTAATTACCGAGCTTACATACAGCGAAGCTTTCCCCGAATCGGAAAGTACAATCAAGAAGACAACCTTCAGCTACCCCAAGGGTATTTATGTAAGAACAGATAAGGACGATCACACACTTATCTATGTTGCTGACTCAACAAACGAGCGTGTAGTTGCCTTCAACACCGACCTTGAAATTGAGATGGAATATGTAAGACCTTCCAGCGACGTTTACGATGCTCAGGTTACATTCAACCCCGATAAGGTTGTAGTAGACAGCGCATTCAACGTATACGTTGTTATTCCTTCTATCACACAGGGTACTGTACAGTTCTCCGCTGACGGAACCTTCAACGGTTACTACGGTGCAAACCGAGTAAACGCTACCGCTGAGGTTATTGCACAGCAGTTCTGGAAGCTCATCTACACACGTGAACAGATTATCGCTATGAGACGTAACGTTTCTATCGAAATCTCCAACGTTGATATCGACAAGGAAGGCTTTATCTACACAGTTACAGAAAGCCGTACCTCCGATACCGACGTACTCAAGAAGCTCAACCCCGCAGGTACAAACATTTTCACTAACTTAGGTTATGATGAATATACCTACGGTGACGCTGCTACCCGTTACTACAAGGGTAAGAACTATGCAAACGCAATCTGCGACGTAGAAGTTGACCAGGACGGTAATATCTACCTCCTTGACTTCGCAACAGGTCGTGTTTTCCAGTACACAAACGAATGTGACCTCCTCTTTATCTTCGGCGGTCTCGGCACACAGAAGGGTACATTCACTTCCGTATCGGCGGTTGAATCCTTCAATAGCAAGGTTTATGTACTTGACTCCCGTAAAAACAACATTACAGTATTCGGTCAGACAGAATTCGGTGGAATAGTACAGAACGCTATTTACCTCTTCAACGAGGGTCTTTACGATGAAGCAAAGGGTCCCTGGGAAGAAGTTCTCCGCCGTGACTCCAACTACTGGCTGGCTTACATCGGTCTCGGTAACGCTTACCTGAACCAGGGCGACTACGAAACAGCACTTGACTATTTCTACCGCAACTCAAGAGCAGGTTATAACAGAGCGTTCAAGAGCTTCCGTATTGAATTTATCAGAGCAAACTTCACTTGGATGATGATTGCAATTATCGGAATTATTGTTCTTCTTATAGTTTTAAGCTATGTCAAGAAGTACAAGGCTAAAAAGGCAAAGAAGACAGGAGGTACGAATTAATGAGATTTGATTTGGATATGCCTGCATGGAAATGGCCTTTTTATGTAGCTAAGCATCCCTTTGAAGGCTTCGACGATTTAAGATGGAAGAAAGCCTACAACATGAAGGTGGCATGGGTAATAGTTATCCTGTTCTTCCTTATCAGTGTTGCAGATGCACAGCTTACAGGCTTCCTCTTTAACGAAACCTATGTAAAGGTATTCAACGTAGTACCTTATTTCTCCTCAACAGTTATCCTCTTCCTCACATGGGTCGTAGGTAACTGGTCACTGTGTACATTATTTGACGGCGAAGGCACAATGAAGAATATCTTCGTAGTTTCCGCTTACGCTCTCGTACCTTATCTGATTACTCAGGTAATCTGCATTGCGGCAAGTAACGTACTTTTAAGAACTGAATCAGGCTTCATGTTCTTCTTCCAGTATCTCGGTCTTGCATGGTCGGTGGTACTTATGATTTCAGCAATGAAGACAGTTCATCAGTATTCTGTTCCCAAGACTCTTGCTGCTATGGTATTCACAGTAGTTGCTATGGCAATTATCCTCTTCCTTGCAGTATTATTACTTACCTTATTCCAGCAGGTATTCGTATTCGGCTACTCAATCTATACTGAGCTTATGTACAGATTCAGTCTATAGCGCAGAAACGATAACAAGAAACAACCTTAAACTTTAAAAATGGTGGTGTAAAAATGTTAAAATTAAGGAAAAAAGTGTTATCTGCTGCACTTGCAGCTGCAATTGCCGTTTCTGCCGCACAGATTCCTGTCTGGTCTGAGGAAGAAGCAGCACCCGTCGCTGACGGCGCTGCTGAAACAACCGAAGCAACAGGAGAAGGACAGACAACTGTTTTTGTAACTGAAGAAGAGGCATTATCAAAGATGACTCTCAAAGCAGAAAACAGTAACCTTGCTCTTTATCTTAACGAAGAAGATGTAACCTTTGCCGTTAAGAACAAGAAGAACGGTTATATATGGTGGTCGGGTGCAATAAACAACGACCCCGAAGGTAACTCAACCTATATCGGTAAGAGAACAACTCTTCTTTCTATCGAAGTTATCAACACCGATACAAAGTCTCCTGAAAATGCAAGAGCTCATGGCTCCAACGTAAAGAAGCAGGTTAAGGATATCGACAACGGTTTCAGAGTTACATTCAACTTCAACAAATATGATATGGTTATTCCGCTTGAAATTACTCTTGCTGATGACCATCTCAACGCAACAGTACCCGCAAGTGAGATTAAGGAAAACCGCCCTGTAACAACTCCTGAGGGTGATGTAGGCTATGAGCTTTTAAGTGTAAATATTCTTGAAAACTTTGGTGCTACCGATTACTCTCACGATGGTATGATGATTGTTCCTGATGGTTCGGGTGCAGTTATCAACTACAACAACGGTGCTCCTACCGGTGACGTAAACACCTATACAGGCGTAGTTTACGGCAGAGACCTTGCAGTAAGCCTTCTCGAAGCAGAAGATATCACCGAACAGGTTACAATGCCTGTTGCAGGACGTATCACAGACGGCAGCGACGAAGATAACGGTCTTGTAATAATTGCTTCCGATGGTGATGAATATTCTACAATCCGTGCAGCTGTTACAGGTCAGGATACAGTAACGAACCTCAATACATGCTGGTTCAGATTTGCTCTCCGTACTCAGGATAAGTACTTCATGGGAAGTGATAACACACCTCTTTCCGTATATGAATCCAAGGGTATCAAGACAGGTGACGTTACAGTTTCCTACTACCCCATCAACGATGCAGAATTATCCTATGTTGATGTGGCAGAAAGATACAGAGAATATCTTATCGGCGAAATCGGTGTTGAAAAGAAGACAGAGGCAAACAATACTCCCTTCTATTTAACTCTCTACGGCGGTACCGTAAAGGAACAGTCCGTAATCGGTATTCCCGTTGAGCTTCAGACAACAGCTACAACTTATTCCGAAGCTCTTAAGATTCTCAATATGCTCGAAGAAAAGGGCATAAGCAATATAAAGATTGTTTACGAGGATTTCAACAAGTCGGGTATCATCGGTGAAATTGCTTCCACCTTTGAATATTCCTCCAAGCTCGGCGGCAAGGACGACTATAAGGTTCTTTATGACCATGTAAAGTCCATGGGATATGAACTTTTCCCCAGCTGTGATATCATGGAATTCACAAACTCCGGTAACGGCTATTCCTTCACACTGAATGCTTCCAAGCAGATTACAAACTCTTACGCAACACAGACTCCCTTTGAGCTTGCGTTCGGTTTACCTCATCTCACAAAGGACAGCTGGACAATTCTTTCTCCTAAGTATTATGAAGAAATTTTTGAAAAGCTTAAAGAATCCTTCAAGGCAGAGGGTGCAACAGGTATCTCCCTGAATCAGGCGTCTCACACTCTTTACAGTGACTTCAGCCGTAAGAATAAGAACGGCAGACCTTATTTCACAAGAACGGACGCTATGGAAATCATTCAGGCAGGTTATCAGGGTCTTGCAGACAGCGGTCTTACAATTATGTCCGAAAACGCTAACCAGTACTTACTGAAGTACTCCGATTACATCAAGGACGTTCCGCTTTACTCCTCCAACTATGACATTTTTGACTATGATATTCCTTTCGCACAGATGGTTCTTCACGGACTTGTGCCTTACACAACAAAGGCTATCAACAAGAGTGCAAATGCTCAGGAGTTAAGACTTCTCTCTCTCGTAACAGGTACACCTGTTCACTATGAGATGATGTACAAGAATCCCAACAAGTTCGCAGACAGCGAATATGACGGATTATACTATTCCAACTATGAGGGCTGGATTGATTACGCAGCAGGCGAATACAAGCTCTTCAATGACACTATCGCTAAGGTTTCCGATTCTTATATAACAGACTACGAACGTATAAGCGGTAGTGAGTACCGTTCCGAATTTGAAAACGGTACAACAATTTATGTAAATATCGACACTCAGGAAATTGAAGTTGACGGAGTTTCCTACAAGCTGTCGGATTACGGATTGGGGGTAAATGAATAATGAACGATTTTGAAAAAGACAAAAGCGAAGAAATCGCTGAAGTTGCATCTGAATCGGAAGTAACAGCAGAAGAAGCTGCTCCTGAAGCGGCAGAAGCTGTTGAAGCTGCCCCTGAAACAGAAGAAGCACCCAAAAGACAGTATGCAGGTCACATGACCGCCTCCGCCGCAGCTTTAAAAGCTGCGGGTGAGGTTGACATAAGACGCAGAAAGCCCCGCGAGGAAAAGAAAATCAAGGAAAGCAAGATTTCCTATGAGCGTAAAAAGGGTCTTTACGGTTACGGCTTTATTGCACTCTGGTTTGTCGGCGTAATCTACATGTTCATAATTCCTCTGGTACAGTCACTCTGGTACTCCTTCAGCTACACTGAGCTGGTAAGCCAGCCCGCAGTTATGGAGGAATACGGAATGGACGGTCCCGGTATCTATACCGAGTGGAATAATTTCGGCAACTACAAGAAGGCATTTACAGAAAA
>JAFUNV010000094.1 GCA_017472865.1 Ruminiclostridium sp.
AACACCTGCTTCAAGAAGCTGCTTCATTGATACTACTGCCATGGTAGTGTCCTCCTGTTAATTTGGTTTTTGATATTTCCTCCGGCGCGCTTGCCGCCTCAAGCCTTTTAAAAGGCACCGCAGAGGCATATACGCGGCGTGTGGATTGTCGTTATGCCGACCTAAATATTATACCATACAGAAGGATATTTTACAACATTTTTCTTTTCGTCTATTTCAACAAACTTTTAAATCCTACCCGCCCCTGTTTTTGTGCAGTGGGACAATCACAGCTCACCAGTATCGTATCCTCACCGATAATCTCAATGTCGCTCCAGCAGATGACATAGTCGTCCTCACGCCCGAACAGCCCGAAAAAGCGGCATCTTCCATAAATAATCAGCTTGCATATCTTAGCGGTACAGGAGTCAAATTCTATGTCGTCTGCATAGCCCATACGGCGGCCGCTTTTTATGTTAATGATTTCCTTGCACTTCAAATCTTCAAAACGGCAGATCATAAACGGTTCCTCCATAAGTAACTTTTTTCTGAATTATATGCAGATTTTGTAAGAAAATGTATGTCCTGAGGGCAGGTTGTAAAGTCTGAAACCCTCGCAAACAGTGATTTTATGCCGAATATTGCACGGTTTTTGCCTTGTTTGAATAATATTTTTAATCAATTTGCACTAACTTGACATAAATCGCTTGAAATGGGGAAAATATTGTGATATAATACAAACCAAAGTAAGGCGGGAAGCCTTAAACTTTATTCCGCCGCTTATACGGCGGCTGAAAACAAGCCACAGGCAGAACGCAACACCAAGAAAGGGAAAGGTAGGAAACACATGACATACGAAAAAGTTTTCGCAGATTTAAAGAAGACAATGCTCAAGGCTGACACAAACAAGCTTGAAGGCGAATTCGCTTTCCAGTGCGTAATTGAAGGCGACGGCGAGGGTACATTCTACTTCGCATTAAAGAACGGCGAATTTACAGTTGAACCTTATGACTACGTAGGCGCAACAGCAACCTTCAAGGCAACAGCTGAAACATACAAGAATATCCTTACAGGCAAAACCACCGTTGACGATGCTATCGCAGCAGGCGCTCTTGAAGTTGATAAGCCTGTGAGCTACGCTGATATCCTCACTTTCTTCGCTAAGAAGCCCGCAAGAAAGACTGTAGCTAAGAAGGCAGCAGCTCCCAAGGCTGAGAAGAAGGCAGCAGCTCCCAAGACTGAAAAGAAAGCAGTAGCTCCCAAGGCTGAGAAGAAGGCAGCAGCTCCCAAGGCGGAAAAGAAGGCAGCAGCTCCCAAGGCTGAAAAGAAGGTAGAAGCTCCTAAGGCTGAAGCAAAGGCAGCAGCTCCCAAGGCGGAAAAGAAGGCTCCTGCCAAGAAGACAGCAAAGAAGTAATTTTAAAACAGCAAAGGACGGCAAAATGCAGCCGCTTTTGGCAATACCCACATTTTATAAGAAATGATTAACCCCGCAGCTTCACGGTTGCGGGGTTAAATTTATTCATGAAGCGGCTCGCCTTACATAAGGGTGCTTCACGGTAAAAACCCCGCCGTTTTTTCAACGTCGGGGTTTAATCAGCTTATCAGAAGGCGGGAAATGCCAGAGGCGGCTCGCCTTACATTTCGATAATAACTTCGTTAACGTCCTTTAAGATTTCATCAAGGATAAGGATACCCTCAATCTTTTCGCCGTTTACGGTTACGCTCTTAACGCCGTGCTCGGAACCATTGGGGTTCTTTACGGTTACGTTGAGCTTCTTGCCTCTGAAGGTCTTTTCCATGGTGTATTCCTTCCATTCGGAGGGGATAGAGGGGTCGATTACGAGACCCTTTGTTTCAGGGTTAAGACCGAGGATACCTTCGGTTGTACCAACCATAACGGTAGAAGCTGTACCTGTGAGCCAGTGAACATGTGCTCTGCCTGCGAAGGGGCTGTCCTTACCTTCAACGAACTGACCGAATACGTAGGGCTCGAGAACTCTGTGTTCAGCGTTGTTGTTGTATGTTGCGGGAGAAGCTTCCTTCCAGTACTTGTACGCTCTGTTACCGTGGCCGAGCTTGGATTCAGCGAGGATTAACCAACCCTGAGGCTGGGAGAAGATACCTGCGTTTTCCTTTGTGCAGGGGTTGAAGCACTGCATTAATGCGCCCTGGAAGCCGTTCTTGATATAGGGGGGATACATAACCATAGCGCCGTAGGGAGTGTTGAGCTCTCTTTCTACGCTGTCCATGGACTTTTCAGCCTGTTCCTTTGTAGCGAAGCCGGAGATAACTGCCCAGGACTGGGGGTTGAGCCACATATTTGCTTCGGGGTCAGTTCTCTGACCGATAACTGTACCGTCTTCCTTGTAGCCTCTTATCCATCTGTCCTCGTTCCAGCAAGCGGAGAGGATTTCGTCAAGCTTAGCCTTGATTTCGTCAAGGTACTTGATGTATTCTGTATCGTTCTTTTCAACTGCGTAGGTTCTTAAAATCTTTACAGCGTATACGAGCTGGAAAGCAACGAAGGTGGATTCACCCTTCTTGCCGAGACGTAAGCAGTCGTTCCAGTCAGCGTGTAAGCCTGCGGGCATACCGTGAGTACCGAGGTGGTTCATGGAGAAGTCGATAGCTCTCTTTAAGTGG
>JAFUNV010000095.1 GCA_017472865.1 Ruminiclostridium sp.
GGTTTACAAGGGCTGCGCTGTTGCTGTTTCGGATAAGATTTCCGAGGAAAGCCGTGTTGTTGCGGCTCAGGCGGCAGATGAGCTTCTGGGCGTTTCAGATGTCTCCGCCTCTTTTGTTCTTTCAAGAACGGGTTCGGACGAAATCTCACTCAGCGGACGCTCTTTAGGTGCTGTGAACGTTCAGCTTATTGCCGAAACCCTCGGCGGCGGCGGTCATCAGACCATGGCAGGTGCTCAGTTCAAGGGAGCGGACTTTGACGAAGTAACAGAAAAGCTGAAGTCTGCTATTGATAAATACTACAACGACTTAAACTCAAGAAAGGAATGATATAAAATGAAGGTAATTTTATTACAGGATGTACAGGGTACAGGTAAAAAAGGCGAAATCAAGGAGGTAAAGGACGGTTTTGCGAGAAACTGCCTTATCAAGAAGAATCTCGCTGTTGAGGCTACAAATCAGAATATCAATATTCTTGATGGTCAGAAGGCTCACGCACAGCACAAGATTGATACCGATATCGCCAACGCAAAGCACATTGCATCTGTTATCGAAGGACAGACCTTCTCCACCAAAATCAAGGCAGGTGCAGGCGGCAAACCTTTCGGCTCTGTTACCGCAAAGGATATCTCAAAGATGATAAAGGATACCCATGGACTTGACGTTGAAAAGAAGAAGATTGTCTGCAAGGATATCAAGACCTTCGGCGTTCACGAGGTTGAAGCAAAGCTTTACAGCGGCGTTACTGCAAAGTTCAAGGTGCAGGTAACAGAATTATAATTACGAAAATCCACTAATCCGAAAGGACGTTGAAAATGGCGGAATTTGATATTTCTGACGCTAATTTACCCTTTAATATTGACGCCGAGCAGATTGTCCTCGGTTCGATAATTATAGAGCCAGAGCTGCTTTCAAGGGTTTCTGACAAGCTTTCTCCCGAGCATTTCCATATTCGCAGCCACGCAAAGATTTACGGCGTTATAAATATGCTCTTTGTTTCGGGCGAGGAAATCAATATTGTAAGCGTTACTGAAAGCTGCGTCAGACAGAGCGTTTTTGAGACGGTTGACGAAACAAGAACATATTTATTCAAGCTTACGGAAAGCTCGGTTGAAAAATCGAGCATAGAGAGTTATGCCCGTATTCTTGAGGAAAAGTTCCTTGTACGTCAGCTTATTCTCGCTTCAAAGGATATCTACGACCTAGCTGTTTCCAACACTGAAGAACCGCAGAAGCTTCTGGATTATGCGGAACAGAAAATTTACGAAATACGCAATGAAAAGGAAATCAAGGGTCTCCAGCCTATCGGGCCAATTGTTCGCGAAACTTTCCGCCAGCTGGTATATCTGATGGACCACCCCGAAGAAGCCAATAAGAAGGGGCTGAGTTCAGGATTCCCCTCTCTTGATAAGGTTATTTTCGGCCTTAATCCGTCAGACCTTATACTTATCGCTGCCCGTCCTGCTATGGGTAAAACCTCCTTCGCCATGAATATTGCGGTAAATGCCGCAAGAATAAATAAGGGCAAGAAGGTTGCGGTTTTCAGCCTTGAAATGTCGGCGGAACAGCTTGTAGCACGTATGCTTTCCTCGGAGGGACGTATAGCTTCCGACCAGATGCGCTCGGGTAAAATAGAAAAATCTCAGTGGCGCGGACTTTCCGACGCGGCTGAGATGCTTAACCAGATTGAGCTTTTTATAGATGACACAGCAAGTATCACCATAGGCGAAATGAAGGCAAAGCTCAGGCGTGTAAATGACCTGGGGCTTGTGGTTATCGACTATTTACAGCTTATGTCCACTAACCGCAAGGATGGAAACCGTGTAAACGAAGTTTCGGAAATCACCCGTAATCTTAAAATCATGGCAAAGGAACTGAGCGTTCCAGTAATTACACTTTCTCAGCTTTCCCGTGGTCCTGAATCCAGAACGGATAAGCGTCCTATGCTTTCCGACCTGCGTGAATCGGGTTCTATCGAGCAGGACGCGGATATTGTTCTTTTTCTTTACCGTGATGTATACTATACAAAAGACGAAGCAAATATGGAAACCTCAGAATGTATCGTTGCCAAGAACCGTCATGGTGAAACACGCACCGTAAACCTCCGCTTTGACGGTCAGTATACACGTTTCTCAGACCTGGAGAGCAGATATGGTGAATAAGATTAAAGAAACCATTGAGCGGTATGATATGCTGAAAAAGGACGATGTTGTCATCGTCGCTGTGAGCGGCGGCGCAGACAGTATCGCTCTGCTTCACGCGCTGTATTCTCTGAAGCAGGAGCTGGGTATTTCCGTTCACGCCTGTCATATCAATCATAATCTGAGAGGCGAGGAAAGCAAACGTGATGAGCAGTTCGTCCGTGATTTCTGCAGCAGCAGAAAAATCCCGAGCACCTTTTACAGCATAGATGTAAAACCCGAAAAACATGAGAGTGTTGAAGAACGAGCCAGAAAAATGCGGTATGAATGCTTTGAAAGTCTCTGCAATGAGCTTGACGCAAAGCTTGCAACTGCCCACACTGCTTCTGACAATGCTGAAACAGTATTTATAAATATGCTCCGGGGCACAGGCACCAAAGGTCTTTGCGGTATACCGCCCGTACGCGGCAATATTATCCGCCCTCTTCTGCGCTGTACTCGTGAGGAGATTGAGAAATACTGCACAGAAAACGGGCTTGAATATGTCACCGACAGTTCAAATCTGTCCGACGATTATACAAGAAACAAGCTCAGACACAGACTTATTCCCATGCTGAAGGAGTTCAACCCTTCAGTGATGGAAGGTATTTCACGTATGACATCGGCGGTTTACGATGATAACGCTTACCTTGAAAAGGTTTCTGCTGAAGCAAAAGAAAAATGCCGCACAGAAAACGGATATTCGGCAATTGCTTTATGCAGTTTGGAACGACCTATACTTTGCAGGGTCGTTTCCTCGGTGCTATCAGACAGCGGAATTGAACCAAGCTCGCTAAGAATAAACGAGTGTATCGAAATAATAATTAAGAAACAGGGAAAAATAAATCTCTGCCGCAATAAATTCGCCGTCGTGCGTAAAAAAGTTTTCCGTATCCAGTACGAAGAACAGAAATATCGTCATAAATCCATTTAATTTTCAGATAATGTACATTAATCAGGATTGATTTTATAAAGATTTTGTGATATAATATTTTTCATCATTAATTATCTAATGTTAATAAAAGGGCGAGGAAATACCATATCCTTCCGTGAAGGTGTATTCGCGCATTTCTTCAGAATTAAATAAATGTAGAACAAAGAGTCTGACTCAGAAAGGCGGTTTAAATGAAACCAAACAAAGCAAAAGGCACTATAATCTATCTTGCGGTAATTGTACTGCTTGTTTTCGGACTTGTGGCAATTCTCAACGCTGTTACAGCGCTTGCCCCCGCAACAGGCGAGGAACGCGTTATCAACAAGGAAGTAGAGGTCAGAACATACTCACTTGTACTGGACGATTTTGACTCCTTGACAGTTGAAGAATACTTCCTTGACCTTGGTTCAGGTTATCTGTATTATTTCAAGCAAGGCGAAGAAAACACCATGTATTACAGCAATATCCCCAATGTTTCGCTTTTTGTGAGCGATATTGAAACCTACCGCAGGGATTACAACGCGAAAAACCCCGAAAATCCGCTTGTTGTTAACTACAAGAAGATTTCGGACAATACCTTCCTTACATTTGTACCTTACCTTATTTTAATCGTACTGATGATTGTTTCGCTCTTTATCTTCATGCGACAGTCAACAGGCGGCGGAAAGATGTCTCAGTTCTCCCGTGCAAACACTCGCAATCAGTCTGCAAACGGAAAGAAAGTAACATTTGCAGATGTGGCAGGTGCTGACGAAGAAAAGCAGGAACTTGAAGAAATCGTAGATTTCATGAAGAACCCCAAGAAATATCAGGAGCTTGGTGCAAGAATACCCAAGGGTGTGCTTCTTGTAGGCCCGCCCGGCACAGGTAAGACTCTTCTTGCAAAGGCAGTAGCAGGTGAAGCAAATGTCCCCTTCTTCTCTATAAGCGGTTCGGACTTCGTTGAAATGTTTGTCGGCGTAGGTGCTTCCCGTGTACGAGACCTTTTCGACCAGGCTAAAAAGCATACTCCATCTATTATTTTCATAGACGAAATCGACGCAGTCGGCCGTCAGAGAGGCGCAGGTCTCGGTGGTGGTCACGATGAACGTGAGCAGACCCTGAACCAGCTGCTTGTAGAAATGGACGGCTTTACCGATAATCAGAATATTATCGTTATGGCTGCCACAAACCGCCGTGATATCCTTGACCCCGCACTGCTCCGTCCCGGCCGTTTCGACAGACAGATTACAGTTAATTACCCCGACGTAAAGGGCAGAGAGGAAATACTCAGAGTTCATGCAAGAAATAAGCATCTTGCTCCCGATGTTGACCTTAATGTAATCGCAAAAACCACTCAGTACTTCACAGGCGCTGACCTTGAAAACCTTCTTAACGAGGCCGCTCTCCTTGCCGCAAGAAATAACCGCAAGGCTATTATTGAGCACGATATCGAAGAAGCTACCCTTAAAGTTATTGCAGGTCCCGAAAAGAAATCTCATATTATCACAGAGCGCGACAGAAGAATCACAGCTTATCACGAAGCAGGTCATGCGGTTGCGGCATTCTATCTGCCTGAATGCGAACGCGTTCATCAGGTTACCACAATCCAGCGCGGTCAGGCGGCAGGTCTTACTGTATGCCGTCCCGAAACTGATGACAACCACGTTACAAAGGGCAAAATGTACCAGAATATCGTTATGACAATGGGCGGACGCGTTGCTGAAGCTATCAGCTTTGACGATATATGCACAGGCGCAAGCGGCGATATTGAACAAGCTACAAAGCGTGCTCGTGCAATGGTTACAAAATACGGCTTCTCCGAAAAGCTCGGTCCTGTGCTTTACGGCGGTGACAGCGACGAAGTATTCCTCGGCAAGGATTACGGTCATACCGCACAGTACAGTGAGGAAACTCTCAACCTTATTGACAGCGAAATTAAGGCTATAATCACAAAGGCTTACGATGAGTGTAAGGAGATTCTTACAACACATAACGACAAGCTTGTTGAGGTTGCCGAATATCTTGTTGAAAATGAGAAAATCAGCGGCGATGACTTTGAAAAGCTTATGAAGGGCGAGCTTGTTTATGAAAGAAAAGTAAAGCCCGAAGAAAAGGCAGAAGAACCGATTGTTGATATTTTTGCGGATTACCACAAAAATGACGATAACGATGAAAACAACTGATATAAAAAGCCTTGAGGGTTAACCTCAAGGCTTTTCTTCATATTAAATTATATCTGGTATCCGTTTCACGGCTGCGGTATTCATGCTTCTCGTAATATCCGATTAAAGTCCCTTTTTCGTCACGGAGCGCAACCATATAGACGTCCTTATCTTCCTTTTCGTTGCGGAAAGTGAAAATCCGGTTATTGTCAGGGCTTTTTCTGAACCAGCCGATAACACGGTTTATCATATCATTTGACTTTGCATTGTGACATTCAAGGAGGCTCTTGCCCAGCAGGTCTGCCCCGCCCTGCCCTGCGTATCGCTCGCAGGCGGTGGGATTCATGTAAATTATAGTGTGGCTTAAATCGCAGATTACCACAGGAGCTTTATCCTCGTCAAGAATGGCTTTGAAAAACGGTAAAAGATTCATAGCTTATTCCTTTATAACATATTTGCTTTTATGAACTGCTCCAGCTCAACCGCCATTTCTGCCTGTTCAGTGGCTCTGGGGTGACCGGGAGTAGCCGCGCCGTTGCGGCTGAAGCGATATCGATATGCAAAATCGCCAAGCTCCGTTTTGATTTCGTCAAGCACCTCGTCCCATCTGGGGTCGTGCATTAAAACCGTTGTAATTAGCAGGAATTTCACATTGCCGTAGCGTTCTTTTAATTCCAACACAATTTCTTTATACTTGGCTTTCCACTTTTCAGCATAAGCCTTATCAAAAATCGCCTTGGGGTCGGGGCTGGCGTCGTTCTGACCGATTGCGAATACTACAATATCAGGAGTGTAACGGCTGAAATCCCACTCAGTCATTCCCATAGGTGCATAAGGCACGTAGCTCAGCTTATTGTAGGTTGTTTCGAGACCTGTAAGATCCTTGTCATAGAAATAGCCCGTCTTATCAAAAAGCGCAAGACCGCCCTGAGAGTTATTATAGAACTCGGCGTTAAGTCTGCGGGCCAAAAGCCATGTATAGCTGAAATAACTGTTGTCATAAATACTGCCATGGTTTTCGGGGTCGCAGTGTCCTTCATAGTTGAGCGCCTCGGTAACCTCGCCTGCGGAAACACTGTCGCCGTAATATTCAAGCTTCAGGCTGTATTTTTCTTCGGAAGGAAGCACTTCCCCGTCAGTTTCCAGGGAAATAAATCTGAAATAATGCGCCGCACCCTGTCTTTTGAAAAGAATAAGGGTGTGCTCCTCGTCAGAAAGCCCTTCGGCTACGGTATATTCTGCAGCGCCGTTTTCATTCTTCATATCAATCTTGTACTGAACACCGTCAATCACTGCACCGAAAGAGGTGTATGTGTGCATACATACATTATCGAGAGTAACCTTAAGATATGTACCTTTGAAGCGGCATCTTATGTTACTGCCCGCATAAATCAGCATGGGGGCTGACTTATCCGAAAAATCTGTTCTGCCCATATAGGAAAATGCGGAATTGTCCGCTGTAAAAACTGCCATTCTGCTGTCCTCCTGATTTTAATTACTATAATCATAGCACATTAAGTTAAAAAATTCAATAGTATAGGTAAAAATATTGACTTTTTAGGAAAAAAATGATATAGTTATTAAGATATAAATAAAACTCAGAAAGGATATTAAAATGAAAAAGTTTCTTACATTATTATGTACTGCCGCTGTTCTGCTTTCTGTAGCAGGCTGCAACGGCAATACAACTGCAGATACCACCACAACAACAGCAGGTGAACAGACCACCACAACCGCAAGTGCTGCTCCCGAGGAAACAGTTGAAGCATGGATGTGCGAATGCGGCGAAGTAAACAATGTGGCAAAATGTCCCGTTTGCGGCGAGCTCAGCCCCGCGGCACAGGACGCTGCAGCAGCTGAAAAGGAATCCGTTCTTTTCGGCGGTGCTGAAATCCCCGAGGACAGCAAGTATGTTATCGAAGAAGGTATTACAGACAGAATGACTGTACTTTCTACCTACGTAAAGGGTAATCAGGCAAGACTTGCAAAGGTATTCAAGAAGGCTCAGTCAGGCGAAAAGATTACAGTAGCTTATCTCGGCGGTTCTATCACACAGGGTTCCAGCGCAGGAGATAAGGATTGCTACGCAAGACTTACAACAAACTGGCTCGAAGAAAAATTCCCCGACGCTGAAATTGAATATGTACGCGCAGGTATCGGCGCAACAGGCTCATATATCGGCGTTCACAGAGCAAACCGCGATGTTCTTTCCAAGAATCCTGACCTTATCTTCATCGACTTCTCCGTAAATGATACTCATGAGCATACCGAAAGAAATATCAATTCCTACGACAGCCTTTTAAGAAAGCTCTGGAATCATGATACAAACCCCGCTGTGGTTACAATAGCCATGACTCAGGAGGACGGCACAAGCTTCCAGGAACAGCACTCTGATATCTGCGTAGCTTATGACATTCCTATGATTTCCTACCGCGAAGCTATCCTTGACGTAATCAACAACGGACATATTATCTGGGACGATATCTCCGATGATAACATTCACCCCAACGTTCCCGGTCATAAGGTTCTCACCGAAATTATCACTACTTATTTACAGGGCGTTCTTGACAATCTCGACACAATTGATACAGAAAACGAAAGCGACCTTTCTGTTCCCTTCACCGAAAACAAGTATGAAGAAGCCGATATCCTCACTCCCGAAACAATCACTCCTGTTGACTCCACAGGATGGACAACGGAAAGTGCAATATTCGGTAACTTCGGCGGTATCTGGACAGTACGCTCCAACGACGGCACCTTTGAAGGCGTAAATCCTCTTAAATTTGAGGTTGAAGCCAAGAATATAGGTATCTTCTACGGCAAGCTTACCACCAAGGGCGGAACCTTTGACGTTGTAGTTGACGGTCAGGTTGCAAAGACCATCAACAGTGATTTCACAGGCGGCTGGGGCAATTATGTCGAGGCTGAGGAAGTAATTTCTTTCCCCGAAACAGGCAAGCATACAGTAGAAATTGTACCTCATACAGGTGAAAAGGCGCTTATCAATATTTCTGCGATTGCAGTTTCTTAAAATGAAAAAGTATATTATCCCGACGATAAACTGCGTTATAATCTGTGCATTGATACTCTTTCTGAATATCCGTGACGATACACCCATAATCGGAATACTTTTCTCAATCGGAACGGTTGCAGTTACGCTGTATCTTATAAAGCTTATACGCAATAACGGTAATGAAATAAAGATAAACGCTATAAATAAGCTGATGACTCTCACTTCTGTTGTTCTGACAGCAGGCTGCCTGTACGAGCTTATCACAGGCAATATGATTTCCGATAAAACAGGAGATATCATAGCGTTAATTGTTGTAATTATCGGAATATGTATATGGCTTTATGATTACTGTATAAAACCGTTTAAAAACAAAAAATAGCAAGCTTATAAATTTAAACGACCGTTCGCGGACTTTAACCTGCGAACGGTCGTTTTTTATTACAAGAACAAAAGTCTTACTCCTCCATCTGCTTGCCGAAATACATGGCTGCCGCCTGTACAAGAGCCAACTGCTCAGGTGTGGCATAGTCATTGCCATTGGCAGAAAGCATCATGACTGCGCCGTTTACATCACCCTGAGAAACA
>JAFUNV010000096.1 GCA_017472865.1 Ruminiclostridium sp.
AAGAAGAACCCGAAGAACGTAAGACCTTTGACTTTGTAAAAAAGGCAGAGCCTGAAATAAAGCCCTTCATGCCTGTTCAGGATGTTGAACCTGAAGAGGATGACGAGCTGGAAATCGATGATATTCCTGCACCTCCCGTAACAGATTTACCGTTCAGAGAAAGGTATAAGGGTAAGGAATTCTTCATCGATGACGACGTATATTATAAGGGTGTAAACAACGGAAAGCTTATTTTCTGCGCCGTATGTGCGGTGATCCTTGTAGGACTCAGCTTCGGTATACGTTACATGACTACCGGAAACGCTTTTCCCGGCGGCGACAAAACGCCTACCGTAGTTGTTGAAGACCTTCCTGAAGAGCATCTGTCCAACGACGATATATATAAGACAATTTCCCTTACCGAAAATGTAACCGCAAGCCGAAGCTCAGATTATTACAGCACAGGCACGAAAGGCTACGTTGAAGCTCTTACAAAGGATTTCTGCGAGACAGACGATAAAATCTACATAGCAGAAGACAGCGAAATAATCGTTTATAGCCTTAACGAGGAAAAACCTGCCGAGCTTTACAGATACACTATTGATGAAGAAAGAGAGTATCTGGGCTTCACAGCCTTAGGCGACGCTTTCTATATGCTTTATGCAGAAAGCTATAATTACCCTGTGGGATATACGGTTACCTCCGCAGATGAAGAGGGTAATCCTGTAACGGAACAACGTGATATGACAATTGCCCGTGACTGTGTGTCAGTTGAACGCTACGAGAACGGCAGTCTGGCTCTCACTTACCGTCAGGACGGAAAGTACAACGCTGTAAATGTTACAAAGGAAGCCTTATATCTGGCTACAACCCTTAATACCGCAGAAACTGCGGTAAGCGGCGTATATGAAACATTCCTGCCATCATATCAGACAGAGGGACAGGACAGAACATATATTGAGTATAACAGCATAACCGTTCCCGAAAAGATAGGCTACAACGGCTTTACGGTAATCGGCGCATTAAGCGGCAATGACGCACGTGCAAGCGCAGTACTTGGCGGCTCCCAGAGCTTTGTGGAGTTTGGCAATGAAACCTGCCGTGTGATTATTTCCGATAAGGACAAGACATATGAAGAAAACTTCCGTTTTGTAGGAAGCAATCTCACTCCCGACAGCGAAAAAATCTATACAGGTGAATGTTTTGGTGCGGAATTTATTTCCGACAATGCCGCAGTTACATATCAGAGCGCTGATAACACCATTAACGTTATAAACGAAAGCGGCGCTACAAACTTTGCCTTAGCTGAAGGCGAGGTTCTAAGTGGTGCGGTATTTGAAGGCAATTCGGTACATATCACTACCAAAATGCCTGAGGGCTCAATGCTTTACTGCGTGGATTTAAGCGGCACCCCCGTTTCCGCAGAAGCAAAGCCCGACGCAGTTTACAGCGAAAAGCTGAAAGCATACGGCGAAAATGAGCTTGCAGGACTTACGGTAGAGGCTGACAGCGACGGCAACCGCACAGGACTCAGACTTTCGGTTTACGGCTATGACGGTAAGCTTACCGAAAAGAGATATGTGAATATTTCCCTTGACGAACAGACAGATCCCAAGTATTTAAAGTATCTTTATGCCGACGCTGAGGAATCCAACCTGAGAATTGCGGCAGATAAGGGCTATATAGCTGTTTCCACCGTTTATTTTGATGGAATTTCCGAAATTGAGCGAATTCTCTGCTTCAAGGACGACGGCAGCAATCTTAATAAAACCACAGATTTACTGCTTTTCGATATTCAGTCTGATTACCGATTCCTT
>JAFUNV010000097.1 GCA_017472865.1 Ruminiclostridium sp.
TATAGCATAATTCATGGCGCCGATAGCAATCATGTCTGAAATCGAGAATATGGCGTCGGGCGGATTATCAAGAGAAAGGAGATATTCGCAGCCCTTTGTGCCTGATTCAACGGAATAATCGCCGTAGTAAACCAGTTTTTCATCATAAGGTATACCGTTTTCTTCAAGCGCCTGACGATATCCGATTTCACGGTCAATTGAAGACTGGCTTCTGAGTGCGGTTGTTATAAGTCCGATACGCTTTCTGCCCTTGTTTATCAGATATGTAACTGCATCTCTGCCTGCTTTGACATTATCAATGGTAACTGTGAGAACCTTGCAGTTATCCAGTCTTTCGAGGCACATGGCAATATTATGGTTTTCAGCAAGATTTGAGATAGTCGGAGCGTCAAGCTTCGGACCCAGAAGAACTGCCCCGTCAACAGAACGTGAAAACAGCATGCCGAGAAGGTGCATTTCATGCTTGGGGTCATCTCTGGTGGTAGCAATAAGTACATCATAACCCTGAGCTGAAGCAGTTTCCTCCATTCCTCTCAGCACTTCAGAATAGAAGCTCTGTTCAGTTGAAGCAACAATAGCAAGTATGCGTCTGGTTTCGCTTTTGCGCAAGTCTCTTCCTAAAAAATTGGGACTGTAACCCAGCCTGTCAACTGCGGCGTTAACTGCTTCAATAGCATCGTCTGAAACATTTGATTTTTTATTAAGAACTCGTGATACTGTCGCAACGGAAACGTTAGCGGCTTTTGCAACATCTTTAATTGTAACGCTCATGACTTCTCCTTTAATATTGATGGTTTAACATAAAAGTACGTAAACATCAAAATTTACTCAAATTATATCTAATTATACCATATTATGTAACGGTTTACAATGTACACTTTTAACAAAAATGGAATGGTATTTTTTATTTACAGGTAATCATTTAACTGTCAGTTTTAGGCTAAAAAACTTAACCGATATAATTGATTTTATATTTTAGGTTAATAAGATTTAATATTAAATAAGCAAAATTGTTGCATATTAACAATAAACGCTGGATTTATAAACGCAAATTCGTGAATAATATTCATTTACAAAAGTTTATTTTTAACTTAAAATAATAAGTAAAGTAAAAAAATAACATGGAGCAGTATATGATAAAAAAATCAGTTACAATGAGTGATATCGCCAACGAACTTGGCGTCAGCACTGTTACCGTATCAAAAGCGCTTGGCGATAAGGACGGTGTGGGAGATGAACTGCGTGAGCGTATCAAGCAGAAAGCAAATGAAATGGGTTACCGTTTCAATAATTCATCCAAGTCTTCAAAGGATAATTTCACATACAGCATAAGTGTCGTTGTCGCTAAGCATTTTATCAACGACGCAAGTGCCTTCTACTGGGTTGTTTACCGTTATATTGTCGAACTTCTTCAGAAGCAGAGCTATTACGGTATTCTTGAGGTAATTACCGACAATGATGAACAGCAGTGTGAAATGCCCAACTCGGTTATCGACAAGAAGGTTGACGGTATTATAGTTCTCGGTCAGTTCAATGAGGAGTATGTAAACGCTCTTCTCCGCGCCAACGTACCTACTGTATTTCTTGACTTTTACAGCGGAAAGAATGACGTTGAGACTGTTCTTGCCGATAACTTCTTTGGCGCATACACTATAACAAATTATCTCATACATAACGGTCACAGAAAAATTGGATTTGTAGGAACTATCAGCTCCACCTCCAGTATTCAGGACCGCTATCTGGGCTACTATAAATCCCATATCGAAAATCATATCCGCGTTAATCCCAACTGGATTATTGATGACAGAAGCGCTGACGGTATATGCTTCCCGGAATTTTCATTACCTGCGGAAATGCCCACTGCATTTGTGTGCAACTGTGACGAAACCGCATATATGCTTATAAATCAGCTTAAAGCAAAGGGATATTCTGTTCCGGGGGATATTTCGATTGTCGGTTACGACAACCATATCTACTCCACTATTTCTACGCCCAGAATAACAACCATAGACGTAAACAGCTACCGCATGTCCCATGAAGCGGTTGAAATAATAATCAGAAAAATCCGTGACAATAACTATAAGTGTGGACGTGTTCTGGTTACCGGAAAGCTTATTGAAAGGGATAGTGTAAAGAAATTACAATGAACCTGAAAATAATAGATACTCACGCTCACTATGATGACAATGCTTTTGACGATGACAGATACGAGCTTCTCTCATCAATCCTTTCGGAAAGCGTCGACAGTATAATTACAATCGGTACTTCTATCGAAAAAAGCCGTTTTTCAGTGGAAATAACGGAAAAATTTGACAGAGTCTATGCCGCTGTCGGAATCCATCCCGAAGATTGTGAAAATATTCCTGACGACTATATAGAATTGCTGAAAGAGATGAGCGGAAACAAAAAGGTTGTGGCAATCGGTGAAATCGGACTTGATTATCATTACGATGGTTACAACAAAGATATACAGATTAAAATTTTCAGAGAACAACTGGAGCTGGCAGAAGAACTGAATCTCCCTGTGATTATTCACTCACGCGATGCAACGCAGGATACCATGGAAATCCTGCGTGAATATAAGCCTAAGGGTGTTATGCACTGCTTTTCGGGAAGCGCTGAAACAGCACGTGAAATCATAGCTCTGGGAATGATGATAAGCTTTACAGGTGTTCTTACCTTCAAAAACTCACGCAGAGCTGTTGAAGCGTGTGCGGCTGTACCTATGGAAAGGCTTATGCTTGAAACAGATTGTCCGTATATGGCGCCTATTCCGCACCGAGGAAAACGCAATAACAGCAGTTATACTGTTCATACAGCGGAAAAGGTTGCGGAAATCAAAGGTCTTACAACCGAAGAGGTAATAAGCATCTGCAATAAGAATGCAATTTCATTTTTTAATTTAAAGAACTGAACGGAAAGGAAATAATCATGGAAACAGACGGGCGAAAACGAAATATGGCTGCGGAAATTCTTCTTTCTCCACTTGTGCTGCTTAACAAAGGTCTTACCTTCATCCTGAAAAAGGCCATAGGCGAGGGCTACGGTGTTGATGTCACAGAGGACGATATACTGTCAATGGTTGACGCCGGCAATGAAAGCGGAACTATCGAGGACGCTTCCGTAGAAATGATAAACAATGTTTTTGAATACAACGATTTATGCGCCGCAGACGTTATGACGCACAGAGTAAATATCATTGCTGTTGATGTAAATGAAACGCTTGATAATATAATTTATATTGCTCTGGAAGAGGGTTTTTCGCGTCTCCCTGTATATGAAGGTACTATTGATAAAATTATCGGCGTTGTAATTGTAAAGGACCTGCTTTGTCTTGTGGGTTCAAATAATCTTGAAGACTTCAATCTTCGTGATTTTGTGCGTGAGGGTGTGTTTATTCCCGAGAAGTGCAGCTGCAGTGATACTTTCAAATTCCTTACAGGAATGAAAACAGGAATGGCGGTTGTAGTGGATGAATACGGCGGAACCGCAGGTATAGTTACACTGGAAGATATAATTGAATCGGTAATGGGCAATATCCAGGACGAATACGATGATGAAGATACACCTATAAAGAAGCTTGGCACCGATAAATACGAGATACATGGAGAAGCTGACCCTGATGAGGTTCTGGAACTCTTCGGCTATTCCCTGCCTGAAGACCATGAATATGACACTATTTCAGGTTTTGTAACAGACCTGCTTGGCTATCTCCCCGAAAATGTCGAAAATCCGCCTCATACAGATTATGAAGACTTACGGTTTGTAATAATCGAGGTTTGCGATAACTGTATAGAAAAGCTGATAGTGTTCAGAAATATCAAAAAAGATAAAAAATAAAAACGGAGGTATTCCTTATGAAATTCAATGATTGTCCGCCTTATCTTCAGGAATACCTCAATTATATATCCACGATAAAAATGCGAGCAGAGCTTACGGTCAAGAATTATTACACCGATATAAAGCTCTTTCTTCGATTTATAAAGAAGGAAAACGGACTTTGCGGAAATGAAGAGTTTGATGAAATAATAATAAGCGACGTATCAGAAGAACTGGTGAAAAAAACAACTCTCAATGACCTGCTGTCCTTTCTTGCTTATGTATCATCAGAGCGGGATAATCACGGAAAAGCACGTGCCAGAAAGGCTGTTGCGCTAAGGCAGTTTTTTAAATACCTCACCATTAAGAAGCTATGGTTCGAAGTAAGCCCTGCACAGAATCTGGAGCTACCCTCCCCTAAAAATGCACTTCCGAAGCATCTTACAATAGAACAGGCAACAGAACTGCTCAAGACCTGTTCAGATTTTAAAGGCTGGGAGGATTACCGTGATTTCTGTATGATTACGTTCTTTCTCAACTGCGGAATGCGTTTATCCGAGCTTGTGGGAATAAACTGTACGGATTATATGTCAACAACGGTAAACGGACAGAATGTAACATACATAAAGGTTCTCGGAAAAGGCAGTAAGGAAAGAATAGTCTATCTTAATCCTGCTTGCATATCCGCTTACAATAATTATATTGCCGTCCGTCCCGAAACCAGAGACAGAGCACTTTTTATAAGCCGCCGCGGCACTCGTATTTCCAATCGCCGTGTTGAGCAGATTATTGAAGAAAAGCTGAAACTGTCGGGTCTCAGCGGAATGGGATTTTCAGTGCATAAGCTCCGTCACACTGCTGCTACCCTTATGTATCAGAATGGCGTCGATGTACGCGTTCTCAAAGAAGTGCTCGGACACGAAAATCTTGATACAACACAGATTTATACACATGTCGCAAACGAACAGATTCGTAACGCAATTGACATGAATCCGCTGGCGGATATAAAAATTAAAAAATAATGGTCTATCCTCTTGATTTTATTGAAAAATTGTAGTATAATATACACAGTCAATTTAAAGTAATAAATTACGAAAGGATAATACCAATCATGAATATAGCAGTAGTAGGTTTAGGTCTTATAGGAGGTTCTTTCTGCAAAGCTCTGAAAAAGAACACCTTCCACAGAATTTTAGGAATTGATACCAGTAAAGAAACAATTAATGCAGCGCTCGAATGCGGAGCGATTGATGAAGAAATAACTCCCGAGCGTCTTAACGAAGCTAACCTTACAATTATCTGCCTCTACCCTGAAGCAATTGTAGAATTTGTAAAGAAGAATGCAGCAAACTTCAAAAAAGGCGGAATTGTTATAGATTCCTGCGGTGTCAAGGAATATATTGTAAATGAATGTACTCCTGTTCTTGATGAACACGGTGTTATTTTCGTCGGAACTCACCCTATGGCAGGCCGTGAATTCTCCGGTTTTGAGTACTCTACCGATGACCTTTACAAAGGTGCAAGCTTTATTATTACACCTACTGACGATACACCTCAGATTGCAGTCGACCTGCTTCAGACTCTGGCAGGCAGTGTGGGCTTCGGAAAAGCAGTGGTTTCCACTCCTAAGAAGCATGATGAAGTTATCGCTTATACCTCTCAGCTTGCACACGTAGTTTCAAATGCATACGTAAAAAGCCCTGCTATGCTCAATTTCGACGGCTTTTCCGCAGGAAGCTTCCAGGACCTTACCCGTGTTGCAAAGCTGAATGAATATATGTGGTCAGAGCTGTTTATGTGCAATAAAGAAGCACTTTTAAAAGAAATTAACTGTGTTATAAACAGTATCACCGAATACAGAGATGCTATTGAACAAGGAAATCTCGAATTACTTATAAAAATCTTAAGAGACGGCCGCGAGCTTAAGGAGAAAAGTCTTCTTCTCTATAAATAAGCCGCAGCAGGAAAGGCAGTTTAATGTCAGGAAAATCAACAAGACGCCTCAGTTTTAATATTGCTTTTTGCGGAATTGTATCTGCAATGAGCGTAATGATTATGTTCGGCTCACTTATCCCCTCTTTGGCCTACGCCGTGCCCGCGGTGGCAGGAATCTTTATATGGACAATAGGCGAACAGATTAATCTTAAATGGGCTTATCTGTCTTATATTGCGGTAGGTCTTCTTTCGCTCATGCTTGTGCCTGAGATTGAAGCCAACGCTTTCTTCATTTCTCTTCTGGGTTATTACCCCGTTCTTTGTGAAACACTGAACAAATTAAAGAACAAGGTTCTCAGATATATTGTAAAGCTGGCAGTATTCAATGTAAGTGCAGTGGCAACTTATCAGGTTCTTTGCTTAATCCTTTCTGCTGATAAAATGCTTGAAGGCATGGAAGATTTCGGAAAGTACGCCGCTTTTGTATTGTGGGGCATGGGACTTATAGCTTTTATTGTCTATGATTTGTTCCTTGTTACTGCAAAAGAGCTTTATATTAAAGTTATCAAGCCGAAGTTTAATAAATTTGTTAAATAGTATAAAACTCCGTGTCTTCCGACACGGAGTTTTCATATCATATCAATAATCTTTTTCATATCCTCAGGAAAAGGCGCCTCTATATAAAGTTTTTCCCCCGAAACAGGGTGAATCAGTGAAACGGAACCACAATGAAGCGCCTGACGATTAAGAAAATCGGTGTCACCGCCGTATAAATCATCACCCACAAGCGGATAACCTATATGCGAAAAATGGACACGTATCTGATGCGTTCTGCCCGTAATAAGTGAAATATCAAGAAGAGAAAAATGCTCACTGCTTTTTAAAACTCTGAATTTTGTATGAGCGTACTGTCCGTCAGCACGCACTTCCCTGTTGATTATACTTTCTGAAACGCGGGCGATAGGTGCGATTATCTCTCCTTCCGAACCATATTTCTTTATAATATCACCTTTTACAACCGCATAATAAAGCTTTTTCGGGTGATATGCTTCATCACCGGATAAACGCGCAGCGGCGAGCTGATTTTTAGCAACCACAACAACACCTGAGGTGTTTCTGTCAAGGCGGTTTATTGACCTGAAGGTTGTTTCAGGATAAAGAGCTGAAAAATAATTGGCAAGAGTATCATCGTAGTGCTTCAGAGACGGATGGATCGCCATAAAAGGCGGTTTATCGAAAACAATAATATCATCATCATTATAAAGCACAGGAATATTCAGGGATATATTTGGTATTATATCCGTCTTATCCTCCATCAGAACTGTAAGAATATCACCTTTTTCAAGAAAATCCACTGTTCTGATATGCTTTCCGTTACATTGAAGCCTGTCATCATGTTTAAGAGAAGAAATTATAGCACGGCTATAACCGTGATGCTTAAGAAGCTGCTGAACCTGCTTCCCGCTAAAATTATCATCAATTCTGTAAGTCAGTTTCCGCATCTTTTATCTTTACTGCCGCACATTCAAACCAGAAGGTGCTACCCTTTCCGACTTCGCTGTCAACGCCGTATTCAAAACCGTGGCGCTCAAAAACGCCCTTCACTATGGACAAGCCCAGACCCGTGCCCTTTACAGCTCTTTTATAATTTTCAGAACGGTCAACCTTATAATAGCGCTCCCAGATATACGGAATCTGTTCTTTCGGAATACCGATACCGTTATCTGAAACCTCAAATCGAACACGACCACCTTTCAAGGTATACAAACGCACATTGACCTTATCATCACCGGAGTAATTGATAGCATTTGTTATAAGATTGTAGACCGCCTGCCCCAGCTGCTTATTATCAGCATTTATATGGATATTTTCCTGAAGCTCAAGGTTAACCTCAGTTTTTTCAAGCATCGAAAACCTGGAAACAATTTCTTTGAGATGAGAACTTAAGTTTATGGGTTTCATATCCATTTCTATAACTCCGCTCTGGAGCTTTGATAAGTTAAGAATATCAGATACCAGAAGCGTCAGTCGGTCAGTCTCATCAATAATGACTTGAAGGTGCTTTTCTCGTTTTTCAGGACTGTCACCCGATAAATCCCTAATCATTTCTGCATAAGCCTTTATCATTGTAAGCGGTGTGCGAAGGTCATGTGATACATTTGCAAGCAAATCCTTTCGCAGTGTTTCCGTCCTTGCGATTTCAGCAGACGCCATGTTAAGATTTTCCGTAAGAAGTTTGATTTCGGTATAATCATATCTGTGGGGAGTTACATTAAACTCACCTGTAATAAGCTTTTTCGCCGACTTTGAAATTTTTATAAGCGGCATAGAAACCTGAATGGAAACAAAAAAAGATACGATAAAGCCAAGCATTATAAGAACCGCCGAAGAAGTGAAGAAAATATTCTTCAGAATTTCGGTAGTTGTTCCCGGTGGTTCGAGGTATGTGTAAATAAAAATGTATCCCAGTATATTTTCAGGACTTCCTACATAAGTTCCGAGAAGGAAAGACTGACGCTCATCTTCATCAATGGGAAAAAACAACATTCCTGTTTTTGAAGCCAGCAGTTCCTCTACTATAACATCACTGATACGTCTGTTGATTGAAGCAGATGAACCTGTAGAATCTCTGGAATATGTGAATGTAGGGCTTCCGAATCCCGATGAAGGTATGTGAATAAGAATATCCATCTGCCTT
The DNA here is from genome assembly GCA_017472865.1 of Ruminiclostridium sp. GTDB lineage: Bacteria > Bacillota > Clostridia > Oscillospirales > Ruminococcaceae > Ruminiclostridium_E. The sequence goes on from JAFUNV010000097.1 coordinate 8,453, forward strand.
TTGTTTGCATTGGCATCAACAACGCTCTTTACAGTGCTTAAATCTGATTCAATCCATGTTTTCTTAATTTCGAGAGCTGTGGAAATGCTTTCCTGCGTTTTTGAATACTCATAAATTGCAGGAAGAAGAATTACCTGAGAAATATACAGAAAAAGCAGTATAATTATTGTAAAGCCAAGGAGTACAAACCATATTCTGAAACGGAAGCTGCCAAAGCTTTTTAAAGTTTCTTCCTTAAACTTCAAACTTGTACCCCATTCCGCGAAGAGTTACAATAAACTTGCGATATTCCCCAAGATTGTTTCTGAGCATTTTTATATGCGTATCAATAGTTCTGTCATCGCCGAAGAAATCATATCCCCACACCTCGGCAAGAAGCTTGTCTCTTGTAAGAGCGATATTCTTATTCCTTACAAGGTAGAAAAGCAGGTCATATTCTTTCGGGGTGAGATTAGCTTTTTCACCGTCAATAAACACGCTGCGGGCAGTAAAATTTATTTCAAGCCCTTCGTATTTAACTATATCACTTGGTGTAGAAGAAGGAGAATTACGCTTTATAATAGCATTTACACGTGCAAGAACCTCTTTGGGAGAAAAGGGCTTGACAACGTAATCGTCTGCACCTATTTCAAAGCCGAAAAGCTTATCGTATTCCTCGCCGCGTGCAGAAAGCATAAGAACGGGAGTATTCTTTACCTTGCGTATTTCCTTACACGCAGAGAAACCATCCAGTTTAGGCATCATAACATCAAGAATTATAATATCATAATCTGTATTTTTCGCCATCTCCACAACCTGCATTCCATCAACAGCCTCGGAAACCTCATGACCTTCAAATTCCGCATATTCGCGTATTACTTCGCGGATTTTCTGTTCATCATCTGCAACTAAAATCTTATACATACTGTTCTGCCTTTCTTTTCGTAATGAAAAATAGTATCGGTTTAAAAAATGTAAAAAAAAAGTTCAGCAAAGAGCCAAAGGTCAATACTGAACAGGTTTCATCAGGAAGATGAAAATGAAATAAGATTAAAATGAAATGTTGGGAGAGGAAATTATGATTAATTCAACATTAATCAGCGTTAAAACAGTTCATACATAACTCTTTTAACAATTATGATTATACCTTTGTTTTGTGATAGATGTGTGATAAAATAGATAAAATAATGTGAAAGTTCATTACTGAGAGTCAAGGTTCAATAAGAAAACTTTACTGAAGAACATTTCAGCGAACTGAACGTCACTGTCTTCCACATCTGAAAGGTCAGCAACTTCACTTGCAAAGCGGAGTTTGCTCTTATTTGCATATTCATATATACGTATATATCTGTCGGACTCCTTTTTCTTTTTAAGAATCCCGGGAGTACCTATATAAACAATGTTCATATCCTCGGGAATATCATTTTCATCGCAGGAAAATTCAACTTTGACGATACCCTTTGTATGAAGTACGCCTCTTTCTTCATAAACTTCAAAATAACCGCCCATGCTTTTGAATATGTATTTTAAAACTCTGAATTCCAGATCGCAGTTATCAAGAGAATAATCAGAACGTATTTTAAAGGAGGAAGTAACTTCTATACTGTCGGCAGTTATTGTTTTGAATTTTATATCGGGAGTTTCTCCTACCGAATATATAAGCGCAATTTTTACAAGATTATAAAACGCAAGCTCCAGCTTACTGTAATCTACTTTTACACAAGGGTAAACTATATCCTGATGGAGGTTGAAGGTGCGCTGCAGCTTTCTTGTAGAAAACTGCATTATATCCCATGTGCGGAACAGATATTTTTCAAGCGGAACAAAAACGCTGCTGGTATCGCTTTCGATGAAGCTGAGAAGATTATAGCAATCCGACTGCAACGAAGAAGACGAAAGTTTAAGCTCTCTTACACATCGATGAAATTCATCGTTGATATACGGCGTATTACTTACATAATTGCTGATAGCGTCACATAACGAAGCAATGTTGCGCACACCGGCGTCAATATTTACGATAGTGCTTCTCATTCTTCTTACGCCTGCCTCTTCGGCCGCTATAGGATTGGCGATTCTGCACATGTATGTACTATTTTTCAGAGGAGTTATATAAGCCTTATACTTTATTCCGTCCGAGCTGAAATTATACTCGACAGCTACATCTATTTCAGCATTCTCAAGATGTTTCCTGAGATTTTTTCTCGCCATGGACATTCTACGGAACAGAAGAGACTTATCTGACCACATTATATTAAAGTCAGAATCCATTATGGCTGTGACAAAAAATCCGGAAGTTTCATTTTCCATATTATTCATCTTCCTTTATAAGCTTTTTCTTATTTCCATTTTCATCAACAATATATGTGTTTGAAGCGGTAGCCATAAAACCGCGGAGCATAAAGGCGCGGTATTCGTTACGTAAAGCAGTCTGCTCCTCTTTTTCAGTCTCTGTAAGACCTTCGCTTTTTGATTTTCTGGCAAGAAAATTAATTCTGTCAATTTTGGCTTTATCCATAAAATATCCTTCCTATAATTTATAAATATTTCTGTAAAATCCACTTTTATTTATAATGATAACACACAAGCCTGTGATAATTCCGCACAGAACACCTATTAAAAAAAGTGACGGGAGATAATAAATAACACTGAAGGTGCCATAAAAAATCAAAGCTATGAGCATCTGTCCCAGATTATGAAAAACGGAACCCGAAATACTCATTAGTATTACTGAGCTTTCATCTGTAAGTCTGCATACAAGAAACATTATAAGAAGTGCGGAAATTCCGCCTGCCAGACTGAAAGCAACAGCAGTTATCCTTCCTGTAATCAGACAAGCAAGCAGACAACGCACAATAAGAACACAAAAACA
>JAFUNV010000098.1 GCA_017472865.1 Ruminiclostridium sp.
AACAACAACAGGAACATCTGCCGCCTTCAGTCCGTCAAGCGCACTGTTCTGAAGCTCTGAGCCGAAAACAATATACTGATATAAAAGCATTATGGGATATTCAAGATAGCCTAAAAATCCCACACCCTCTGTTGCATAATCAAGGGTCATAGCGGGAACCGTTCCGAAGGCGGAGACTGCAGCAACCGCGCTTACACCTTTATAATCCGCGCAAGCACCTGCGGCATAACCTCCTGTACCCATACCATAAAGGTAAATCCCCGTAAAGCCCTGCTCCTTTGCATAATCAATGGCATTTTCAAGGTCTGTAACAGGGCGCTGCAAGCCCAGCTGTGAACTTCCGTCGCTCTGTCCGCAGCCTGTACAGTCAAAAACCATGACAGAAAAGCCGTTATCGAGGAAAAACTGCGCTTCCGCCAGCATATCTTCACCAGTTCCACCCTTTGCGTGCGCCAGAATCACAAGCTTGTCCGCGTTGTCACCGTAAATCTTTCCCACAAGCTTCATTCCCTCTGAATCAAAGCTCACATCACGGGTGTTATAACTGTTCATATCTTCGTAATGTAAGAACGGGTGATATTCGCTCGCTTCAACACGTGCGAATAATCCCTCGTAAATAAGCATAACCACCATAAATGAAAGGATTACATATATTGCCAGCGAAATAACCACCGAGCTTATGGCAGTTTTTAAATTCTTATGTTTCATTAATTCTTGTCTGCCCTTCTGTTTTCCTGAATAAAGGCACGGTTGCGGTAGCCGATGCAGTTTCTGCCGTTGCTCTTGGCAATCATAAGCTGTAAATCCGCCTCATTGATGAGCTTTCCGAGTGCCTCCTCACTGTCAGTCTCAGCAATTGTTGAAACGCCGACGCTTACAGTGACAATACCGTTTTCTCCGAAAGGAATTGCCATAGTTTCAACCGCCGAACGCACCTGCTCAGCAAATTTTATTACCTCAAGCTCGTCCATGTCCTCCAGCAGCATAATGATTTCGTCGCTGCCAAAGCGTGCGGCAAGCTCTGTTACGGGCTTTGAGATAATCTTTATACAATTGCAGATATTGTAAAGAACTCCGTCGCCGCGGCTGATTCCGAACTTATGATTGTAAAAGCGGAAATTATCGATATCAACCATGAGAACGGCAAGTTTATGCCCTTCTTCAATGCGCTCCCTCGATTTTTCATCGAAACCTGTCCTGTTGAGCATACCTGTAAGAGAATCTGTACGCGCCGCATTCGCAGAACGTCCCGAGGCTTCTTTCAGCTTTCTTTTTGTAAGCCATCTTTTCGCATAATAATCGGTTTTAAGCGCATTTATCCAGATAAATGCCGCAAGTGCCAGAACTGTCGCAACATAGAAGCCTGCGCCAGCCTTTGCGGTAATTCCGTAGCATATACAGGGGATAAGATATACAGCCGCCGCAATGAGATTTTCACTGAGTCTGAAAACAGGAACGGTCAGCACTGACGCAAAAAACAGAGCAAAAATATACACCGAGCTTTCAGCATGATAGAATCCTGCAGAAATGAAGAACCCGCCCACAGTGAACAGATTCCAGTAAAGCCAGAACACTACCCTCAGCTTGCCGAAATCATGCTTATGAACATCAAGCTCCGATTTGTAATATAAAAACAGCAGTAAACCGCCCGCAGACAGTACGCCTGAGCCAATTATCTTCAGAAACTCTGCCTGAGCTATCTTTTCCGCACCCAGAAATGTGAGCAGTAAAAAAACCACTCCCGCTATAATCTGCACAAGCGAGAAAACAAAGCATTTCCTGCTGTTATTCAACAGCAGATGCTCGTCAAACTGACGGAAGCTGTATTCATCATCATTTTTAAGCGCACGGATTTCATTTTCCGTCAGAATATCCTTTATGCTGTTGAATAAATCCGTTGCAATTGAAGTAAAATAATGCAAAATTATCCTCCTCTTGCCCTACTTGCATTCAGGCAGAAAATGTATGCACTTAGCGGGACAGGCGCTTATACAAGTACCGCAGCCTGTGCATTTATCTCCGTTTATTTCCGCATGGTTGTTGTTCAGCACAACAGCACCCTGCGGACATTTCTTTACACAGATACCACAGCCGAGACAACCGTTCTTACAAGACGCCTTGGTTACCTTTCCCGTATCCGCTGAGCTGCACTGTACCGCCGCCCTCTGGCTTTCCTTAACCATAGTGATAAGGTGGTTGGGACAGGCCTTTACGCATCTTCCGCAGCCCTTACAGAGCTTCGGGTTAATAACGGCAATTCCGTTTTCTATGCGTATGGCGTTTTCCTCACAGACAGCCGCACAGTCGCCGAGACCATGACAGCCGTAGGAGCAACTTCTTTTGCCGTTATAGAATTTTTCAACAGCGGCACAGGTACCTGTACCTATGTATGTGAACTTATCACCGCAGGCGTCACAGGTGCCATTACAGCGTACAAAGGCATATTCCCTTTCCGCCGTCACAGCCTCAACACCCATTATTGCGCTGACCGCCGCAGTTACCTCTGCCCCGCCGGGCTTGCAGAGATTCGCAGGTGCCTCGCCTGAAGCTACTGCCACCGCATAACCTTCACAGCCTGAAAATCCGCAGCCGCCGCAGTTTGCACCGGGGAGAGCTTCTGTTATCTTTTCAACCGTTTCGTCCTTCTCCACGTGGAGCAGCCTTGAAGCAACCGTAAGCAGTACGCCTGCCGCCGTGCCCAGCACTAAGAAAAACAGAATCGGTAATAAATACTGTTCCATATAAGAGAACCTTTCTTTTTATTATGCGCCGAAAATTCCTTCAACTATACCGCCGAAGCCTACAAAGGACAAGGATGTGATTGAAGCGGCTATAAGCGTAATAGGTGTACCCTCAAGCGCTTTCGGGACGTTGGATTTTTCGATACGTGTGCGTACTCCCGAGAAGATAACCATGACGATAAGGAAGCCGAGACCGCCTGCAAGCGCATTTGTCACAGCTTCAATGAAGCTGTATTCGTTGTCAATATTGAGAATTGTGACGCCAAGCACCGCACAGTTTGTTGTAATGAGCGGCAGATACACGCCCAGCGACTTGTACAGCGGCGGAACATACTTTTTCAGCACCATTTCCACTATCTGCACAAAGGACGCAATTACAAGTATAAAGCAGATTGTATTGAGATATGCAATATTAAGCGGTACAAGCACACCGTAATAAATCGGATATGTAACCGCGCTTGCGCCAACCATTACAAAGGTTACCGCAAGACCCATTCCCACAGCTCCCGAGGTTGTCTTTGAAACGCCAAGGAAGGGGCAGATTCCGTAGAACTTGCAGAGAATGAAGTTTTCGGTAAGTATACCCGTGAGGAGTATAATCATAAGATTTTTAGCAATCTCCACTTACTGTCTCCTCCTTCTGTGCAAATTTGCACGCCGCTCTGCCGGGGCAACCCTCGCAGTCTATGCGCTTCGGCTTCTTTTTCGTAAGCTTGCCCACGATTGCTATAACACAGCCGAGGGTGAAGAATCCGCCCGCAGGAAGTATAAAAATAGTCATAGGCTCGATAAAATCGGGGGCGATATCCATGCCGAACCACTTGCCTGTTCCGAGGATTTCGCGTATTGAGCCGACAATAAGCAGTGAGCAGGTAAAGCCAAGACCCATGCCGAGACCGTCAAAAACGGAAGGTAATATCTTATTCTTGCAGGCAAACATTTCCGCTCTTCCGAGAATTATACAGTTTACGGTAATAAGGCTTAAGAATACACCAAGCTCCTTCGCAAGGTGAGGAAGAAATGCATCCAGCAGGAGACTTACCAGCGTAACGAAGCCAGCTATAATCACGATAAAGCAAGGAAGTCTTACTGTATCGGGGATAATCTTTTTCAAGAGAGAAATAACAAGGTTTGAGCAGACAAGAACAAATGTTGTCGCAAGACCCATTCCAAGTCCGTTTTCCGCCATGGTTGTAACGGCAAGCGTGGGGCACATACCTAAAAGCATGACAAGATTGGGGTTTTCCTTTATAAAACCCTTTGTGAATTCCTTCATGTAGCTCATTGTGCCGCCCCCATTTCTCTGTATGTCTTTATGGCAATATTCACGGCTTCGGCAACACCCTTTGAAGAATAGGTAGCACCCGTCATCGCCTGAATTTCGTTATCAGCGGCAGGAGCCTTCTTCACGATTGTGATTTTCTCCGAAACACCGCTGAAACCGCTAAGAAAATCCTTATCCTCAACCTTTGTACCAAGACCGGGGGTTTCGGAAATTGAAACAATTTCAACACCCTTGACCGAGCCGTCATTGTTCATTACGATAAGTAGGTCAAGACCATCCTTGTTATAGCCGCTTGTGATTATCTGAAACAGCACTGTACCGTCGCTTTTCTTTATAAGTTTTTCCACATTTTCAGGCTTATCGGCAGAATACCCTTCCGCCTTCCAGTCGGTAATAATGCTGTACTCGCCCTCACCCGAAAGAGCAACGCATTTTTCTCTCAGCTCGTCGGTAAGTATACCCGATGTGTCAACATAGGTAAGATTGTAGGTAACTATAAGCAGAGCCGAAACGATGGTCATAATAGCCGCCAGGACAATAACAGGTTTAAGCTTTGAAATCATTTGCTGTCTGCCCCCTTCCTGACGCCGAAAGGACGGCTCATTGTGATTTTATCTATCTGGGGTGTAAGAATGTTCATAATGAGTATGGCATATGAAACACCCTCGGGATAAGAGCCGAATTCCCTTATTACAAAGGTGATAAGTCCGCAGCCTATGGCGAAAATAAGCTTACCCTTGGTTGTGATGGGAGTTGTGGCATAGTCGGTAGCCATGAAGAATGCGCCCAGCATAAGACCGCCTGACATAACCTCCATAAGCACATCACCGCCGCGTAAGAAACAGCAGAGAGCAACTGTACCCACAAAAGCAACAGGCGTTACGGGGTTGATAATCTTTAAAGAGATAAGATAAATTCCACCCAGAAGTATTGCCGCCACACAGGTTTCACCTATACAGCCGCTTCTCATGCCAAGGAACATATCGAGATATGAAGGCAGACCGCTTTCCATCGAAAGAGGTGTAGCACTTGCCACTGCGTCAGTGCCGTTCATATATGCAAAAGGCTCTGTCCAGCTTGTCATATAGGAAGCAAAGGACAGCATAAGCACTATTCTTGCAGTTATAGCGGGGTTGGCGAAATTCTGACCCAGACCGCCGAAGAACTGCTTTGCAACGATTATAGCAACAGCACTGCCGATAGCCGCCATATATACGGGCAGGCTCACAGGCAGGTTAAGTCCCAGCAGTACGCCTGTTACCACTGCTGATAAATCAGAAACAGTCTGCTCTCTTTTGGTTATAATATTGAAAATATACTCCGCCAGAACGCAGAAGGTAGCGCAGAGTACCACAAGAAGCAAAGCACGCAGACCGAAAATGACCGTACCTGCCACAACGGACGGGAACAGCGCAATTATTACGTGAAGCATTATCTTCTGCGTAGAAGCTGTGCTTTTTATATGGGGAGAGGGCTCAATTAAAAAACTGTTCATATTTTATCCTTTCGGGATTATTTCTTACTTTCACGCAGAAACAGCTTTGCAAGCTGGTTCTTTTCGGAAATATTCCTCTTTGCTGGGCAAACATAGGTGCAGGCACCGCAGTTCATGCAGAGGTTAAGATTAAGCTTTTCGAGTTTTTCCATATCACGCGCGTCATAAGCGTGTTCAAGCTCGGTGGGCATAAGCCCCATGGAGCAGGCGCGTACGCATCTTCCGCAGCGTATGCAGGCTGTCTGCACGGATTTTTTTGTATCAGCAAAGAAAAGCACAGCATTATTCGTCTTGGAAACGGGAGTATTTTCATCATAGATACAAGTGCCCATCATAGGACCGCCCATTAAAACACGGTCGGGCTGCTTACGGAGATTTGCCGCGGCAATTACGTCCTTTACAGGCGTACCGACGGGGACTATAAGATTGCAGGGCTTGTTTACAATAGGCCCATCAACTGTTATCCGCCTTTTTATAAGCGGGATACCCGTTTTTATATAATCATATATAAAAGCAACAGTAGAGCAGTTAATAACGATACAGCCAGCCGAAATCGGAAGCTTTCCCGCCTCTACGGTTCTGCCCGTTGCGTTATAAATAAGCACCTTTTCCGCGCCCTGCGGATAGTTGGACTTCAGCTTCATAACAGTGATATTGCTGTCGTTCTTTAAAAGCTCCGTCATTTTCTGTATAGCCTTCGGCTTATCGGCTTCAATACCGATAACCGCCTGCTTTAAGCCCAGCTTTTCCAGAATAAGGCGCACACCTGCGGCAACCTTTTCGCCCTCTTCCATAAAAGTACGGTAGTCGGAATTTATATAAGGCTCGCATTCTGCACCGTTTACAACAAGAGTATCAACCTGTGTGTCAGCGGGATAATCCAGCTTTACATAAGTGGGAAAGCCTGCACCGCCCAGACCTACCGAGCCGCTCATTTTTACGGCATTGATAAAATCCTTACGGTCGTTTATGACAGGCGGCTTTATCTCCTCGGAAAGCTCCTGTCGAAGGTCGGTTTTTATGACAACCGCCTTATTGCGCTTACCGAAGACATTTATAATTTCAGTAATCTCTTCAACTGTTCCCGTAACGCTTGCATGAACAGGTGCGGAAATCACCGCGTCGCTCAAACCTATAAGCTGACCTGTTTTTACCCTGTCACCCGCCTTTACAAGGGGTGTACAGGGCACTCCGCCATGCTGTGACATACTTATGATAACCCTTTCGGGCAGTCTTATCTGCGCCGACTGAACCTCGGCGGCGGTATTAAGATGCGGCAGCTTTACGGAATGAAGTTTCATGGTGTTTAACCTTTCTGATGGATTTATGAGCCGATTTCTGAAAGCTCTGAAATAAGCTCTGTTATTCTGCCCGAGGGGCGTTCAAAATAAGTATTGCTGATGCAATACACATCTCCGTTTACAACAGCGGTAAGCTGGCTGTAAACCTCGTGGGCAAGCAGGTCGTCTATTGTATAATTATCGTTCAGCAGAACAATATCAGGCTGGAACTGAACGAGATATTCGCTGGGATATGCGTAATTCTTACCCTCTGCGCCTATATTTGTACCATAAGCGGAAAGAAGGTCGCTTTCAAAGGTGTCGCCGGTGGCAACCGTAAGTCCTTCGGTGATATAGACGAAGCTTCCGAGGTCTGCTTTTCCTTCGGAGATTGCCTTTTCTATGGGCTCAAATATCTTCTCACCCGCCGCTTCACCATCGAACTTGCCTTCAAATATCAGACCAAGTGCAGAGTAAATCCTGCCGAATTCTTCAACTGAAACAGGATATGAAAGAAAGATTGTTTTTATTCCGTTTTCCTCAAGCCTGTACAAATCCTTCAGAGGAATCGAGGTTGCTGTGAACAGTACATCAGGCTTAAGCGCAATAACAGCGTCAAGGTCAGGTTTTGACGGTCTGCCCACATCGGTAATGTCCGTTGCGGCTTCGGGATAATCGCAATAGCTTCCCCTGCCAACAATGCGGTCGCCGTAGCCCATTTCAAAGATAATCTCAGTAAGCGACGGAGATAGACTGACCACACGCTGGGGTGAATTTTCAATCACAACATCATTTACAGTAACGGGATAAGGCTGAGGCAAAGGTTCAGGCTCCTCTGTAAGCTCGGTTGTAGCCGCAACAGGAAGAGTTTCCTCCGTTTCCTCAGGAGTTTTCAACTGTATATTACAGCTGCACAGAAGAATGCAGGCTGAAAACAATAGCAAAAATTTTTTCAAGAAATCACCTTTATTTACAAATTATCAAATCCGAGGTCAAGCTCAAGTCTCGCCTCAAGCATATCAACAAACTGCTTTGCAGTACGCGGAGAACGACCGCATTTCTTAAGCGCAAAACGCTCCGCCAAAGAAAGAAGCCTGTCCTCGGATATATCAAGCTTACGGTCGGCGGCAATCTGGCTTACAATATCCAGATACTCACCCTTATTGGGCGAAAGAAAGGTTATGTAAAGTCCAAAACGGTCAGCAAGGGACATATTTTCATCACGTGCGTCAGCCGCGTGCATTTCATCACCTGTGCGCTCGGACTCGGTTTCCTTTATAATGTGACGGCGGTTGGTGGTTGCGTAAATAACGCAGTTTTCAGGAATAGAAACCACTGACCCTTCAAGCACCTGCTTTAAAAAACTGTATCCTGCGTCATTTTCCGAAAATGTTATATCGTCAATGAAGAGTATGAATTTCAGCGGATTATCCTTAACGATATCATAAACCTTGTAGATATCACAGATTGAGCTTTTGGGAAGCTGGATAATTCTAAGCTCGGGGTATTCGTTCACAAGCGCCTTCACCGTGCTGGATTTTCCCGTGCCTCTGTCACCGTAAAGCAGCGCATTCTGCGCCTTTGCGCCATTAAGGAAACATAGAGTGTTTTCAATGAGTCTTGAACGCTGTGAGTTATAATTCTTAAGGTCGGAAAGACGGACAGAATCAAAACCTGCCGAGGGTTCAAGCGCTCCATTTTCAAAAACAAACGCCTTATTATAAGCAAAAAGTGCCGTTCCGAAACGCTCGCAGAATGAAATCACCGCTTCGGTACCGATGTGTGTATCCCCTGTTTCATATTCCGCAAATTCAAGAGCTGAAAGCTCACTGAACCTGCTTTTAAGCTCGGAAATAACCACCGCAGCTTCCGTTAAAGCGACAGCGGAAAGTACAGACATATCATTGTTTACTGCACTAAACAATGTGTTGCTGCGGCTTGTGAGATAATTATTCAGTATGGGATTATTACAGCCCGTTGTCATAAGAAAAATATAATCGCTGAGTGTTCTGTTCTCTGAAAAAAGCACGCGACATACCGCTGAATAGCCCTTTACCGCAGTTTCGCAGTCATCGGAAAATATATCAGAAAAACCCTTTATTACAGGGTCATTTCTGTATTCCTCGCAGCAGATAAGCTCCAGAGAAAGCCTTGAAAATTTCATAATTCGCCTTTCTATGAAAATTAATTACACTTAAATATTATACTATATTGCCGAATATTTTTCAAGAGTTTTTTTCAATTTTGTACAAAAAACAACCCCTGCCCACTGTTTTCGCAGGCAAGGATTGATTGTTATTTTAATGTCATTTTAAAATACTTTTATTGTAACCGATTCAATGATTACATCTTCAACGGGAAGACTTTCAGCGCCGTCGGAGCCTGTTGTAGTTTCAACGGCTGTAATCTTGTCGATAACATCAAAGCCTTCAACGGTCTGACCGAAAACGGTATATCCGCCGTCAAGGAAAGGTACGCCGCCCTCAGTATACTTATTGTTTACAGCGTCATCGGTAGTATTGAGCATAGCTGTAAGACCTTCGACAGTCTCAGTATAATAGTCGATATAGATGTTTATCATCTCATATTCGTAGCTGCCGGCTTCATACTCCTTCTGCATGTCCTTGTACTGCTCAATCATTGCTCCGTAATAATCGGCGTAGGCTTCATACTGGAGATATGCGCCCTCAACGGGGGTCTTTGAATTTACGATATAGAACTGGCAGGTATTCTCGCCCATTGCGCTTGCATAGCAGAGAGCACCGTAGAAGTGACGCATCTTTGTATTGATTTCATTTCTGAACACGCCATTGTTGGAGTCGTTACCGCCTGTGCCGTTGCCGTTGAGCGAACCGCCCTGAATCATGAAATCGCCGATTACACGGTGGATATTCTTACCGTTATAGTAGCCGCTCTGTGCAAGGTCGATAAAGTTCTGCACAGCATAAGGAGCAGCCTCAGGGAAAAGCTTGATTTTGATTTCGCCGAAATTCTTCACATTGATAACTGCGTAGGTATCACCCTTTTCAAGTATAACCTCGCCTGTATTTCCTGTGAAGCTGTCAGCATTTTCTATAATTTTCATTTCAGTAACGGGCGATACCTTTTCATATCCCTCGGGATAGGAAAATTCTCCGCCCTCACTGCCGGAAGCGCATCCGCTCATAAGCATTACGCTGCTTAAAGATACTGCCAATATATTTCTAATGAACTTTTTCATATTATCTCCTTAAAATACCATAAATTTTAAACCGTCCTGCTAAAAGCAGAACGGTTCCTTTAGCTTAGTCAATTTCGACCATAACCTTTTCGCTGTGTCTTACAGCGCCGGCACGCATAATTGTGCGGATTGCCTTAGCAATTCTGCCCTGCTTGCCGATAACTCTGCCCATGTCATTCGGAGCAACATGTAAATGATACACAATAGTTCCGTCTTCCTTGGGTTCATCAACGGTAATTTCGATTGCCGATTCATCTTCGACAAGCTCGCCTACCATTGCGTATAACAATTCCTTCATGTAAGCCTCCGATTAGCCGATACCGTTATTCTTTAAAAGCTTCTTAACTGTATCTGTGGGCTGTGCGCCGTTCTTGATCCACTGCTGAGCCTTTTCAGCGTCAATCTTTACTACGTTGGGTTCCTTAGTAGGATCATAGTAACCGATTTCTTCGATGAAACGACCATCTCTGGGGTAACGGGAATCAGCAACAACTACACGGTAGAAAGGAGCCTTCTTAGCGCCCATTCTTCTGAGTCTGATTTTTACTGCCATTTTAGTTTTCTCCTTTTCATTAATTTTATATTTCACGCAGATTGCTGCGGTGAAAAATCCTTAATATTACTTACAGCTGGTATAAAATAAACCATATACCGCCTATGAAAAACAACGTTCCGAGTATACCATAGAAGATACGCGCACCTGTTCTGCCAAACAGCTTATTTATCATTGCTGATTTTCTTGCTCTGAAGAACCAGTCCCAGTTAAGGACTGCGCCCAGTATACAGAACAAGCCTGAAAGCGACAGGAAAATTCCGCCGGCAATTACTGCTGCCATGTTATCCATAGTATCACTCTCCGAACTATCATTTTTATATCTTACATCGGGAAGCCGTCAAAGCCCCCGCCGAGCTTTTTAAGCATGTGCTTAGGGATACCCTTCTTGCCCTTGCCACCGAGCTGTTTCATCATCTTCTGCATCATGTCATACTGTTTCAGAAGATTGTTGACATCTTCAACCTTTGTGCCAGAGCCTGCCGCAATTCTACGCTTTCTCTTGGCGTCGATAAGGGAGGGTCTTTCACGTTCCTTCTTGGTCATGGAAAGGATAATTGCCTTTGTGCGTGGCATCTTCTTTTCGTCAATATCCTCTTCCTTCACCTTTCCGCTGAGTCCCGGAATCATATTTACAAGGGAACTGATACTGCCCATCTTTTCTATCTGTTCAAACTGGCTCAGGAGGTCGTTCATATCGAACTTGTTCTCCTGCATTCTCTTGGCAAGCTTCTCCGCTTCTCTTTCATCAAAGGTATCCTTTGCCTTTTCAATAAGGGAGAGTACGTCGCCCATGCCGAGAATACGCTTTGCCATTCTGTCAGGGTGGAACTGCTCCAGGTCGTCAATCTTTTCACCAACGCCTGCAAACTTGACAGGCTTTCCTGTTACTGCAAGTACCGACAGTGCCGCGCCGCCTCGGGTATCACCGTCCAGCTTTGTGAGCACAACGCCTGTGATTTCCAGCGCTTCGTTGAAGCTCTTGGCAACATTTACCGCGTCCTGACCTGTCATGGAGTCTACAACGAGAAGGATTTCATTGGGGTGAACCTCATCGTTGATATTTTTAAGCTCATCCATGAGCTGTTCATCTATATGCAGACGGCCTGCCGTATCGAGAATTACAACGTCATAGCCGTTATCCCTGGCGAATTTTATACTTTCCTTAGCAATCTTAACGGGGTTTTCCTGCCCCATCTCGAAAACTCTAGCTCCTGCCTTCTCGCCTACAACCTTCAACTGGTCGATAGCCGCGGGTCGGTAGATATCGCAGGCGGCAATCATGGGACGTCTGTTCTGTCCCTTCAGATACTTGGCAAGCTTAGCGGCATGAGTGGTTTTACCTGAACCCTGAAGACCGCACATCATAATAACACACGGAGGTTTTGAGGGGAAATTTATTCTTGCGTTTGTCTCGCCCATGAGCTTGCAGAGCTCGTCATGAACGATATCTATAACCTGCTGTGCGGGAGTAAGGCTTTCCATAACCTCAGAGCCTACCGCACGTTCTGAAACCTTCTTTATAAAGTCCTTTACAACCTTGTAGCTTACGTCAGCCTCGAGAAGCGCCATTTTAACTTCGCGCATAGCTTCGTTTACTGTCTTTTCATTGAGTTTACCGTAGCCCTTAAGGGTTTTGAACACCTTACCGAGCTTTTCGGATAAGCCTTCAAATGCCATAAACGCGCCTCCTCTCTTAAAGCCTTATTTTTATTTCATTTATAAGCGCCGTAATTTCCTCAGACTTACCGCCGTCGGAAACCGCCGCTTCCAATTTTTCAACGCATTCTTTCAGCTCAGTGAACCTTTTCACAAGACCGAGAGCTTCTTCAAGCTCCAGAAGCCGCTGTTCGCAGTTTCTGATACAGTTCATTACGCCCTGCCTTGTTATTCCCATTTCCTCGGAAATCTCACCCAGCGAAAGGTCCTCGTTGTAGTAATAATCAAGAGTATCTCTCTGCTTTTCCGTCAGAAGCGCACCGTAAACATCAAGAAGCATTGTAAAATTCAGATTCTTTGACATTCTGCACCTCGTTTCGGAGTGTAAACCTTTTTTTGTTTACAGCAGTTATTATTATAACATAAAAAACTTATTTGTCAAGGGTTTTTCCGTATTTTTTTTGAAAAGTGCAAAATAAATCAAAATTTTGGGTTTTAAACAGCCTTTTTCAGTATTACCGCCTATTGCGGAGATTGACGCCTTGTGATATAATTCCATTGCATTTAATAAAGAACAGAAGAAAGAAGAAGAATCATGCCCGATATAATAAGAAAGCCACTGAAATATACCACCGCTTTTGTAAGACACAACGCTGTACTCTGCATTGCCGCAGTTCTGGCGGTTATTACATGCTTTATAATTCCACCCGACAAGGAATACCCTGGCTACTTTGATTTCAAGACACTTACCTGCCTTTTCTGCACCCTTGCGGTTGTCTGCGCCCTTAAAAATATACGCTTCTTTACAATAATTGCCCGCACAATCGTAAAAAAATCGGGAACGCTGCGTACAGCGGTCATGACACTCATTTTCATAACCTTCTTCGGCTCCATGCTTATTGCAAACGATATGGCGCTCCTCACCTTCCTGCCCCTCGGTTATTATGTTCTGAGCGCGGCAAAGAAGGAAGAGTACATGGCGTATACCTTTATTTTACAGAATATTGCCGCAAATCTGGGCGGTATGCTTACGCCCTTCGGCAATCCGCAGAACCTGTTCCTCTACACAAAATTCAATATCCCCACCGTGGAATTCATGGAAATCATGCTTATCCCCTTCCTCGCTTCAACAGCTATGATTCTGATTTGCTGTATGCTTATTAAAAAGGAAAGTATCGTTCTTGCCGATGAAAACACCGAAAAATTCCCGCCCCTGCGCGCTTCCTTCTATCTTTTGCTGTTCGCGCTGTCTATTATCATCGTCTTCCGCGTAATTCCATACTGGATAGGTCTTATTGTTATTTTCATAAGCCTTATGATTGCCGACAGAAAAGCTATCGCTAAGGTTGACTATTCACTCCTCGGCACTTTCGCCTGCATGTTCGTGTTTGCAGGCAATATGTCAAGAATAGGTTTTATTCAGAACATTCTTTCAGGTTTACTGCAAAAAAGCACGCTTATATGCAGCACTCTTTCCTGTCAGGTAATAAGTAACGTTCCCAGTGCCGTTCTTCTGTCGCAGTTTACGGACAACTACGCTGACCTGCTCCGCGGTGTGAATATCGGCGGTACAGGTACGCTTATCGCGTCCCTTGCCAGCCTTATCACATTCCGCGAGTACACAAGCAGAAACCCCGGAAAAACCGCTTCTTATGTGGCGAAATTCTCGCTTATAAACTTTATTTTCCTTTTTGTCCTGATGTTTATATGCTACGCACTCTGATATCTTGCCGTATATATGAAGGAATTAATCCCGCTGTTATCTTAACGGCGGGATTAGTTGTTTTATATTCGCTGTTCCATTATTTCCGCCCTCGCCTCATCCAGTTTTTCAATAAACAGGTTGTCAAGCTCGGTGAAGGAATAACCTCTTTTATAAACCAGTACATCCTTGTATACCCTGTTGTGGAAATCACACTCAATCTCCACAAGATTGTAGCGGTTCAGCAGGCTTTTCTGAATAGGAGAAACCCACATGAAGGTCTTTTCGTTGTCCGCCATAAGCTCAAACTGGCTGGCACGCTCAAAGAGATAAATACGCTTGTCTGTGTAGTCCGCAAGCTCCTTCTTCATAACGTCCATATACGACAGCGACGGCACGTAAGGGTCGGCGTGGGCAATTTCAATATA
>JAFUNV010000099.1 GCA_017472865.1 Ruminiclostridium sp.
AATCGGTATCACAGTTCCTGTTGCTCTTCACCTCGACCACGGCTCCTTTGAAGGAGCTAATGCTTGCATCAACGCAGGCTTCTCCTCTGTAATGTTCGATGGTTCTCACTATCCTATCGAAGAAAACTTTGCAAAGACACCAGCTCTTGTAAACGCTTGCGACGTACTCGGTATCTCCCTTGAAGCTGAAGTAGGCTCCATCGGCGGCGAAGAGGACGGCGTTGTAGGCGCAGGCGAATGTGCTGACCCCAACGAATGCAAGATGGTCGCTGACCTCGGCGTAACAATGCTCGCAGCAGGTATCGGCAACATTCACGGTAAGTATCCCGAAAACTGGGCAGGTCTCAGCTTCGACACACTTGCAGCTATCAAGGAAAAGGTTGGCGATATGCCTCTCGTACTCCACGGTGGTACAGGTATCCCCGCTGACATGATCAAGAAGGCTATTTCTCTCGGCGTTGCTAAGATCAATGTTAACACAGAATGCCAGCTTGCTTTCCAGGAAGCTACAAGAAAGTATGTTGAAGAAGGCAAGGATCTCCAGGGTAAGGGCTTCGACCCCAGAAAGCTTCTCGCTCCCGGCTTTGAAGCTATCAAGGCTACTGTTAAGGAAAAGATGGAATTATTCGGTTCTGTAAACAAGGCGTAAGGTCAAGAATTGTAATTGATAGTGCCGCCCCGTACATTGTACGGGGCGGAT
This sequence comes from Ruminiclostridium sp., assembly GCA_017472865.1. Taxonomy (GTDB): domain Bacteria; phylum Bacillota; class Clostridia; order Oscillospirales; family Ruminococcaceae; genus Ruminiclostridium_E. Next base: position 701 of record JAFUNV010000099.1, read on the forward strand.
TGCTTTTTATATGCTTTGTAAGTCGGAAAGCCCCCGCAGAAGCAGGGGTTTTCCGAATATTCATTTTCCTCTTTGTCTTTTTAACTATATTTGATTATTAATTGAAAGCGATATTAATAAAATATAGTTGAGGCGATATAATTATACAATAAAATATAATTAGTTGTCAAGTGGGTAATAATAAAATATGGTATAATTTCCGCAAAGTACGGAAAGGATTGTTGAGAAAATGGCTTATTACCCCAGAATACGCGACCTGCGCGAGGACAATGATAAGAAGCAGACCGAGCTTGCCGCATATCTCGGCACAACTGCCCAGTATTACGGGCTTTACGAAAAGGGCGCCAACGAGATTTCCTTCGAGCGCGCCATAATGCTTGCGAAATATTATAACGTAAGCCTTGATTATATAGCAGGGCTTACCAATAAGAAAAGCAAAATCGGCGCCTGCGGAATTTCTAAGGAGCAGCAGGAGCTTATAGAAGTGCTGGACAGCCTTTCTCCGAAAAACAAGCGGAAATTTACAGCATTGCTGAAGCAGATTATAGGTGTGATGAAATAGTTGAAGCCGTCCCGTACAACTATGCGCAGGGGCGGCTTCAGTTCGTATTATGAAATTTGAGGGGTGGCGTATTACAATTTAAGAATTTCTTTCTTCTTCGCGTCAAACTCATCCTGAGTTATGGCTCCCATATCGAGCAACTCCTTCAGCTGTTTGATTTTATCAAAATTAGCTGTGGAATTTGCAAAGGAATTTGGGGCGGAAGAGATGGCATCTTTAATTTTGTTTGCAGTATTGCCCAGTGCTTCCTGAGCGGTTGCAATAATGGGTTTTTGAGTGCTTTCTCTGGGTTTTCCGCAGCCCGCACATTCGGATAAAAGTCTTGAATTTTCTCTGCCACAGGAGCAAATCCACCTGTTTCCTTCGTTTTCGCCACCTACAGAAGTCATTACGCGCTTTGTATCGCAATTAGAACAGTGAGTTGAGTGGTTTGAGTTTTCTGTTCCGCATTTGTAACATTTCCAGCCGATAGGTGTATTTCCTGCATTGCTGTATGTATATGTACCTGTATAAGGGACGTCGTCACGGTTTATCCATACAATACCTGCAATGCATAGGCATATGAATATTAATGCCCATACAGGAAATTCCATAGAGAGCAGTTCAACGAGATAATTGGAAAACGCATTTTCTCTGCTTGCGGCTGAACTGATTGTACCGTTGTAAATAAGTACAGAAAAAATACCGATAATATTGATAACAAGAATGGCAATAATTGATTTTTTCGAGTATTCCTGTGATTCATGAACATTATAATTCAGGTGTGTTATGGATTTCACGAAAAATATAGCAGCAGCAATTTCAAGAATTATAAAAAGGGTAAATGGTGCTGAGATAGTAAAAGTGTTGATGTTTAAATCCTTGAACATTTCTACCCAACTATCAAAGAATGAAATAAAATTGACAGGAGCAAGGCTTCCGTCAAGCTCGTAACTGTTTAACCCCCATGCAGAAGTTGTTGAAAGAGCGCTATCCAGCGCTTCGATTGTAAAAATAGGTATAAATAAGCTGATAGCCGCGGCAATATTTGCGATTATACCTTTAAATTTTGATAGGTTCATAAATAACCTCCTTAAAAATTATTAACCCAAGTAATGTCTTTGGTTTACAAAATTATATTAACATAATATCTTGGATTTGTCAAGATATACTAATGATATATGTTATTCTTTTTTTACAAGGAGGAATGATATATCATGGCTTTTTACAGAAGAATACGCGAATTGCGTGAGGATAACGACAAAACACAGAAGGAGGTCGCGGAATACCTCGGCACTCCTTATCAGTATTATGCAGTGTATGAAAAGGGCGGCAGTGAGATTTCCTTCGAGCGCGCCATAATGCTTGCGAAATATTACAACGTAAGCCTTGATTATATCGCAGGGCTTACCAATGAAAAACATGGGGCGGTTGTCGCAACGGAGCTGGAAGAAAAAATAATCTGCGCCGTGTCGGAGCTTTCGCCCAGAGCACAGCGCAGTCTGCTTGATTTTATAAATGAGCTTACTGAAAGAAAATGAACCTCTTATTTGAAAAGAAAAAAGGGCGGACAAGGCGACTATCCTTGTTCGCCCCTTTCGCTTATTCCATTCCGATAAACTTGAAGTCCTTATCTTCGATTATCTTCTTGAAAACATCTGCGTCGATTTCCTTTGTGAGAGCAACAACTGCTGTACCCTTTTCATGGCTTACCTCTGCGCTTTCCACACCTTCCATAGCTTCAAGTGCCTTCTTTACGGTGGCCTCGCAGTGACCGCACATCATGCCTTCGATTTTAAGTGTTTTTTCCATAGTTTTGTCCTCCTGAACGGTATTTTTTACCTTTATTTTCTTGTCCCTCTTAGGGTTATGAACGTCAATAAGATTGAGCCTTAAAGCGTTTGTTACAACGCAGAAGCTGGAAAGGCTCATGGCAGCGGCACCGAACATGGGGCTCAGTTCCCAGCCGAAAATCGGAATCCACACACCTGCGGCGAGGGGGATACCGATAACGTTGTAGATAAACGCCCAGAATAAATTCTGCTTTATATTGCGGAGCACCGCGCGGCTGAGACGGATTGCGGCGGGAACGTCCGTCAGACGGCTCTTCATAAGCACAATATCCGCCGCGTCAATGGCAACGTCAGTGCCTGCTCCTATAGCAATTCCCGTATCTGCACGGGTAAGGGCGGGCGCGTCGTTTATTCCGTCCCCGACCATGGCTGTACGGCCTGTTTTCATCAGTTTACGTACTGCCGCTTCCTTACCGTCGGGCAGCACGCCTGCGATAACTTCGTCAACACCTGCCTGTGCGCCGATTGCACGGGCGGTTTTTTCGTTGTCGCCTGTTATCATGACAACGCGTATGCCCATGTTTTTAAGCTGAGAAACAGCCTCGCGGCTTTCTTCCTTTATTTCGTCAGCGGCGGCGATTATGCCGAGAAATTTTCCGTCCTCGGCGAAGAAAAGGGGAGTTTTGCCCTCCTCCGAAAGCTTTTCGGCTGTGGCTTTCATACTATCGGGAACTGTCACAAAGCCTGCTTTTCCTGCAGTGAGGCGCTTGCCCTCATATCTTGCGGTAATTCCGTTTCCTGCGCTTGCAGTGAAATCCGCGACATCAAAAGTGGTGATTTTCTCCGCTTCTGCCTTTCTGACAACCGCCTTTGCCAGTGGGTGTTCGCTTTTTATTTCAAGTGAGCAGGCGAGGGTGAGCAGCTCATTTTCCGTTACGCTCTCGGCGGGGATAATATCTGTGACTGCCGGCTCGCCGCGGGTGATTGTGCCTGTCTTGTCCAGTGCGCAGACCTGAATTTTTCCCGTAGCTTCAAGCGAAGCGGCGGTTTTGAAAAGTATTCCGTTTTTAGCGCCCATACCGCTGCCCACCATGATTGCAACAGGAGTAGCAAGCCCCAACGCACAGGGACAGCTTATAACCAGCACCGATATGCCACGGGCGAGGGCGTAGCCGAATGCCTCACCGCAGAGTAACCAGACAATAGTGGTAATTACTGCTATCGTAATAACCGTGGGGACGAATATGCCTGCGACCCTATCGGCTGTTTTTGCGACGGGAGCCTTTGTTGCGGCGGCATTTTCCACCATTTTTATTATCTGCGAAAGCGTGGTATCTTCGCCTGTCTTTGTCGCTTCACACCTGAGGAAGCCCGATTCATTCACTGTGCCTGCGGAAACATGGTCACCCTCAGCCTTGTCGACAGGTATGCTTTCGCCCGTAAGTGCGGCTTCGTTGACAGCTGAACTGCCTTCGGTAACCGTTCCGTCAACAGGTATGCTTTCACCCGGGCGTACAACGAATATATCGCCCTTTCTGACTTCCTCAGCGGGTATCTGAGTTTCAATTCCGTTACGGATTACCGAAGCGGTTTTTGGTGCGAGGCTCATCAGGCTCTTCAGAGCATCAGTGGTTTTTCCCTTGGAGCGCGCTTCCAGCATTTTGCCGACCGTTATAAGGGTCAGAATCATAGCTGCCGACTCAAAATAAAATTCGTGGGAATAATAGTGTATAAGCTCTGTATTTCCCTCAGTCTGTGCGCCGATAAGGGCAAACAGGGCATAAACGCTGTATATAAAGCTTGCGCCTGAACCGAGAGCTACAAGAGTGTCCATATTCGGCGCTCTGTGAAGAATACCCTTGAAGCCGTTTATGAAGAATTTCTGGTTAATAACCATTACTATTGCCGCAAGAAGCAGTTGGAGAAGTCCTCTTGCCGCCGCATTTTCCGCGAAAAATAACGGCAACGGCAGACCAAGCATTGTATGTCCCATAGCCACATACATCAGCACCAGCGGAAAGCCCAGAGATGCGAAAAGACGCTTTTTCATGCGGGGCGTTTCCTTGTCCTCAAGAGGGTCACTGCTGTTTTTTACAGGCTCCATGCCTTTCAGCGAAGCGCCGTAGCCTGCGGCAGTCACAGCGGAGATTATTTCCGAGGGCGGTACATTGCCCTCAACGGTCATTGAATTTGTCAGAAGACTTACCGAGCAGGCTGTAACGCCATTGACGGCATTTACCGCCTTTTCGACTCTGCCGACGCAGGCGGCACAGCTCATGCCCGTAACGTTATATTGTTCCATTGGTTTCTCCTTATTTTACGTCAGTAATTCCCGTTACTGTGAAATCCAGCTCTTCAACAGCGGCTTTAAGCTCTTCATTGCTGATTTCACGGGTCATTTCCACAATAGCGGTATTCTTTCTGAGATTTACATGGCAAAGCGCGCCCTCAATACGGTTGATTCTGCGTTCAACCGAGGCGCTGCAGTTTTCACAGTGCATACCTTCTATAATTATTTCTTTTTTCATAATAATGGGTGCGGTCAGTTTTTTATGTTCTACAAGGGTCTTGCCGCCTGAGCCGCTGCAGCAGCTTTTGCTTTTAATGCGTCTGACTGCGGTGATTACTGCGATTGCGAGAATAACGGCAATTACTACAATTATAATAAAATTATCCATATCCGTTCCTTTCTTATTTCATAAGCCTTTTGAGAGTATCCAAAAGCTCCTCGATTACCTCGTCGTTTCCGCTTCTTATGTTATCCGCAACGCAGGTCTTTATGTGGTTCCCGAGAAGCTCACGGTTAAAGGCTGAAAGAGCAGCGTTAACTGCCGCCACCTGAATCATTATATCAGTACAGTATGCGTTTTTTTCCACCATACCTTTTATGCCCCGTATCTGTCCCTCAATACGGTTCAGACGGTGAATAAGGGCGGTGTATTCCTCCTCGGAACGCTGCTTTGTCTTCTCGCAGCATTCACAGCAGTTTTTTTCTTCCATACCTTTGCTCCTTTCGTGTTAGCATTTACTTACATATCTATTATATACCCCCGAGGGGTATATGTCAAGAGGGTGAGAGAAATTTAAGGCTGATATTATAAATTTGTTCTTACATATTGCAAAAATCTATGAAATAGTATATAATATATCTGTATATATTATATCTGAAAACAGTTCCGAGAGGGTAGGAAGAGTATGAAGAAAGTTTTTTCCGCAGTGTGGGATTATATAAAGCGGCTGGATAAATTCATGCTGCTTATATGCCTTGTCTTAAGCGCATCGGGTATTTTCCTGCTCTACACTCTCGACATGAACGGCATAAGCCCTTACGTTACCGAACGTCAGTGGCACACCCAGTTTTACGCTTCCTGTCTGGGAGTTTTTGCGGCGCTGGTAATTTCAGCCATAGACTATCACTTTATTGCAAAAATTTGGTGGCTGTATACGCCTGTTTTGCTGATACTTGTAATGCTCCTTTTTACGCCGCTGGGTGTGGGTGTTGATGGGGCGGACGATATAGGCTGGCTCAATCTCGGCTTTATCCAGTTTCAGCCCTCGGAGCTTCTTAAAATTGCTTTTATAATGACCTTCTCCCTGCATTTAAGCAAGGTCGGCAGCAGGCTTAATGAACTGCCGAACATGATTTTGCTCGCTCTTCACGGGCTTGTTCCTGTGGCGCTTATTATGCTTCAGGGCGACGACGGCTCGGCTTTGGTATTTCTGTTTATGTTTGCGGCAATGCTTTTTTCTGCCGGGCTTTCCTGGAAATATATGCTGGCGGCGGGGATTGCCGTTCCCGCGGCGGCTTTTTTCGCATGGAACTATCTCATGCAGCCCCACCAGCTTAAACGCTTTCAGGTGCTTTTTGATGAAGAAATGCAGCAGAGCGAAATTCTCGGAATTTACTATCAGCAGTGGCTTGGCAAAAAGGCTCTGGGCTCGGGACAGATGACAGGTCTGGGGCTGTTCGGAAGTGATAATTACACTTATGTTTCGGAAATTGATACCGACTTTATCTTCGCGTATATCGGAATGACATTAGGCTTTGTAGGCTGCATTGCGGCGATTATTCTGCTTGCCGCCCTTTGTCTGAAACCCCTTTCGGTTTCCACTTCCTCAAAGGATAGTCTCGGCAGATATATATGCGTAGGTGTTTTCGCAATGTATCTTTTCCATTCAGTTATAAATATAGGCATGGTTCTTGCAGTTTTCCCTGTAATCGGTATCCCGCTGCCTTTTTTAAGCGCAGGCGGTACATCGGTTCTGTCCATGTATGCAGCAGCAGGGCTTTCGATGAGTGTTCATTCCCACAGAAAGAAGAAAACCTATATGTTCTATGAAGAAAAATATGATTAAACCGGAGCAATCCGTAATATAACACGTTCAAAAATAAGAAAGGAATATAAAAACTATGGCACATCAGCCCATTATTGCAACCCTTGACCTTCTTTACAAGGAGGAAGCACTGGAACAGCAGAAATCCCGCTATGAAAAGGCTATAAGCGCCTATAAGGATTATTTCTCCTCAGAAGGTGAAGCTATCCGCATATTCTCCGCACCCGGCAGAACCGAGGTTGGCGGAAACCATACCGACCATAACTGCGGCAAGGTGCTTGCGGCAGGTGTAGATATGGATATCATCGCGGTAGTTGAGCCGCTGGACGAGCCTGTTGTAATCTTCAAGTCCGAGGGCTTTGACGAATGCAGGATTTCCCTTAATGAGCTTGCAGTTGTTGAAGAGGAAAAGAATACGACTCCTGCTCTTATCCGCGGCGTAGCCAAGGGAATGAAGAACAAGGGCTTCAGCGTGGGCGGCTTCAGGGCTTACGCAACCTCCAACGTCCTCAAAGGCTCCGGTCTTTCTTCATCGGCGGCATTTGAAGTGCTTGTAGGAACAGTTTTCTCCTACCTTTACAATGATGGCAAGGTAAGCCCTATAAAAATCGCGCAGATAGCCCAGTATGCGGAAAATGTATTCTTCGGAAAGCCCAGCGGTCTTATGGATCAGATGGCGTCTTCAGTGGGCGGCTTTGTTGCAATTGATTTCAAGGACGTTGAAAGTCCTATTATCGAAAATATAAACGTTGATTTTGACAGCTTTGGTCACGCGCTCTGTATTATTGATACAAAGGGCGACCATGCCGACCTTACCCCCGACTATGCGGCAATCCCCAGCGAAATGAAGGCGGTGGCGCAGTTCTTCTCCGTTCCTGTTCTTCGTCAGCTCTGCAAGCATGACATAATTCTTAACATAAACGTTCTCCGCAAGCAGTTCGGCGACCGTGCAGTACTCCGTTCCTTACATTTCTTTGAGGAAAACAAGCGTGTTGAAAAGCTTGTGAATGCTCTCAAGCGCAACGACTTCCAGGCATTCCTTGATTCTATCAACGAAAGCGGCAATTCCTCCTATAAGTACTTACAGAACGTATTTTCCAGCAGCCATGTAGAACAGCAGGGACTTGGTATAGGTCTTAATATTGCGGAGTTTGCCCTTCAGAGAAAGGGCGCGTCCCGTGTTCATGGCGGCGGCTTTGCAGGTACTATTCAGGCATTTGTACCATTTGAACTGCTTAAGGAATTCAAGATGGAAATGGAAAAGGTTTTCGGCGGCGGCAGCTGTCACGTACTTAAAATAAGACCCGTAGGCGGTTGCGAAGTTAAAATCGATAATTGAAAGTTGCCAATCGGGTAGGCGGATACATAAATAAAAAAGGGCGGCAGTGCCGCCCGGACTGAGATTCACTCAGAAATTAAATATTCTTCCGCCTGCTTTATAAGCTTTATATCCACCAGCGCGTCGGTAAGTACGCCGCTTTCGGTGTATTCCTCGCTGAAGATTTTTCCGTTTTCGCGTATGCGCGCTGAAAAACCTGCCTTATCGTAGGGAATTATAAGCCTCATACGTTTTGCGCTTTCAGGGAGATTTTTCGCTAACAATTCCAGCATACGTTCGATACCTGTGCCGTTCTTTGCGGAAATCTTAACGGTGGTATCGTCCTCGGGAATATCATATTCCACTAAATCGCACTTGTTGAGAATATTCACCACGGGTATTTCTCCACAGCCCAGCTCCGCAAGTATTTTCTGCGTTGCAAGGGTCTTGTCGGCAGCCTCAGGGTCGGAAATATCGCTTACGTGCAGGATAATATCCGCGCAGGCGGCTTCTTCAAGGGTGGACTTGAACGCTTCTACAAGGTGATGGGGCAGACGGCGGATAAGGCCGACGGTGTCGATTAACAGGAGATTTCTTCCGTCGGGGAGCTCGATACTTCTGCCTGTAAGGTCGAGGGTTGCGAAAAGTTTATTTTCCGCCAGTACCCCCGCATTTGTCAGCAGGTTCAGGAGCGTGGATTTTCCCGCATTTGTGTAGCCTACGATAGCTCCTGTCAGCACGTTGTCTTTTTTGCGTCGGCGGCGTGAAAACTCACGGCGCTCGGTAAGTTCCTTCAGATCCGCTTCCAGTTTTTCAATTCTGCGGCGGATATGACGCTTGTCCGTTTCCAGCTGCTTTTCACCGGGGCCTCTCGTACCGATACCGCCGCCCAGACGGGACAGCGAACGGCCGATACCCATGAGGCGGGGCAGACGGTAGCGGAGTTGCGCCAGCTCGACCTGAAGCTTACCTTCGTTGGTGACTGCGCGGGCGGCAAAAATATCCAAAATAAGCATTGTGCGGTCGATTACGCGTACATTTACTATATCTTCAATATTGCGGATTTCACTTGCCGTAAGCTCGGTGTCGAACACCAGCAGCTCAGCTTCAAGATTTTCGGCAAGCTCTGCGATTTCTTCAATCTTTCCTTCGCCCAGAACGGTGGCACTGTCGGCGGAGGGGCGTTTCTGAATAACTCTTGCCACTACTTCGGCGTTTGCGGTTTTCGCAAGCTCTGAAAGCTCGTCCATGGAGGCTTCGGCGTCATAGCTGCCGTTATCCAGTGCGGCGAGGATAGCTTTTACGGGGCGGTTATCCTGTTCTGTTACAGTCATCTGCATTTTTATCATCATCCTTTCAGGAGGTTTTTATGAAATTTGAAAAATACGACGTCATTATTGTAGGCTCGGGGGTTTCGGGACTTTATGCCGCCCTTAACCTCAATCTCAACCTTAAAATACTGATGCTTTCCAAAAAAGAGCTTACCCTGTGCAACTCGGCACTGGCTCAGGGCGGCGTAGCGGCGGTAATGGACAAGAAGGACGACAACTACGACCTGCATATAAAGGATACCCTTATTGCCGGCGGCTACAAGAACGATATGGACAACCTGCGTATTCTGGTTGAACAGGGTCCCACCGATGTCAAGAACCTGCTCAAATACGGTGTTGAATTTGACCGCAGGGATGACGGTTCAATCGACCTTACTTTAGAGGGCGGTCACAGCCGCCACAGGATTGCCCACCACAAGGACAGCACGGGCTATGAAATTGTTACAAGCCTTATTGACAGCGTCAAGAAGCTCAGCAACGTCACAGTTCTCGAAAACAGCCATCTGGTTGCAGCCGAGAAGGACGGCGAGGATTTCTACACTGCCGTATATCACGATAACGACTATTCCTATTATACATCAAAAGCGGTGATTTTTGCAACAGGCGGAATAGGCAGAGTTTATGATTTTACCACAAATTCGGCAATTGCAACAGGCGACGGCATACAGTTTGCCTATAATCTTGGCGCAGAAATAAAAAATTTAAGCTATATCCAGTTCCACCCCACTGCTTTTGCTGACCGTGAGAACCGCGAATGCTTCCTTGTTTCTGAAGCGGTGCGAGGAGAGGGCGCATATCTGCTCAACTGCAACAAGGAACGTTTCATGCACAAGTATGAGCCCGAGCGCAAGGAGCTTGCTCCCCGTGACGTGGTTTCAAAATGCATGATGGAGGAACAGAAGGCAACGGGCAAGGATGAATTTTTCCTTGACATTTCCTATAAGGACGCGGAATTTGTAAAGAACCGCTTTCCTATGATTTACAGCCGCGTGCTGGAAAAGGGATACGACATGACTAAGGAGCCTATCCCGATTTACCCCTGTCAGCACTATCTTATGGGTGGAATTTCCGTAAACGGTCAGGGTGAAACCACCGTAAAGGGACTTTATGCGGCAGGCGAGTGCGCTCATACAGGTGTTCATGGTATTAACCGTCTTGCAAGCAATTCGCTTCTTGAAGCGCTGGTTTTCTCCCGTCTTATTGCGGAAAAAATCAATGAAACCACTGCACCTTATGAGGGTGAGGATACAGCAGAGCATGATTTCAGAGACCCCAAGGGTGAAAAGCTCCCTACGGGACTTCGCACTGAGGTAAGACACATAATGCAGAAAAGTTACTTCGTAGTTCCCGATATTGACGCGGCGAAGGAATATTTCCCGAGAGTAAAGGAAATCAAGGAGCAGCTTGAAACAGGCGGCTATGAGCTTACCCCCGAGTATATAGAGGCGCTTTCCATAGCAACCTGCGCGTTTATTGTGCTCAACGAGATTATATGATTATAATAATAAGCGGCGCAAGCCACACGGGTAAGACGGTGCTTGCGCAGAAATTACTTGAAAAATATCATTACCCCGTTCTGTCGGAGGACCTGCTGAAAATGGGGCTTATAAGAAGCGGCTGTACAAGCCTCACCCCTGAGGACGACCGCGAGCTTACGCCTTATTTGTGGAAAATAGTCAGTGAGATGATAAAAACGGCGGTTGAAAACAATCAGAATCTTATAGTCGAGGGGTGCTATGTGCCTTTTGACTGGAAAAAGACTTTTGATGCGGAATATCTTGGCCAGATACGAGGCGCTTTTCTTATAATGTCAGATGACTATATCAGAAAGCATTTCGCCGGTATAAAAGCGCACGCCTGTGATATTGAACAGCGGCTGGACGACAGCTGTTATACAGAAGATGTGCTTATTTCTGAAAACCGCTTTTATCTTGAGGGATGTAAGGCTCACGGAAGCGGATACATAATGATAGACAAGGATTATGAAAAGGAAATACAGGAGGGAATTGAAAGATGGTTTGTCCACGCTGCGGAAGCGAACACGTAACCATACAGGCGGTTACGGAAACTCATACAAAAACCAAGCACCGCGGCTGTTTCGGCTGGGCGTGCTGGATTTTACTTGCAATCTGCACCTGCGGTTTGATACTTATTATACCTGCGGTTACAAATTCAAAAACAAAGACAAAAACAAAGACCCACAGCGAAGCTGTCTGCCAGAACTGCGGACACAGGTGGAGGGTGAATTAAGATAAACAGAAAGAAAGGAAAACAACAAATGAAATTACTCCGGTTTTACGTAGACGACATCATCAAAACCGCCCTCAATGAGGACATTAACTACATCGACAGCACAACCGACCTGCTGATTGCCCCCGACGACCGCAGCGAAGCATATTTTGTCGCTAAGGCAAGCGGCGTGGTTGCAGGTCTTGACGTGGCTCTCAGAGTTTTTGAGCTGCTTGATTCAACTATTGAAATCACCCGTCATTTCGGTGACGGCGACAAGGTGCAGAAGGGCGATGTCATCGCCGAATTCAAGGGCAACACCGCCGCTTTGTTAAAGGGCGAGCGCACTGCGCTTAATCTCCTTCAGCACATGAGCGGCATTGCAAGCTATACAGCTCTCTGCGTTGAAAAGACAAAGGGTACAAATGCTTCTATCTGCGATACAAGAAAGACCCTTCCGGGACTCCGCGCGCTTCAGAAATATTCTGTGGTAATGGGCGGAGGCAGAAACCACCGTTACAACCTTACAGACGCGGCTATGCTGAAGGATAACCACATTGACGCCTACGGTGGTATCACAAATGCGGTAAACGCACTCAGAAGCCGTGCGGGACACATGCTTAAAATCGAGGTGGAGACCCGAAATTTTGACGAGCTGAACGAGGCTCTTGCAGTTGGCGCGGACGTTATCATGCTGGATAACATGAGCTGTGAGGATATGAAGAAGGCGGTTGAAATCACCGCAGGCAGAGCAAAGCTTGAAGCCAGCGGCAATGTTACACTTGAGAATATCGGAGAGGTTGCAAAGACAGGCGTTGATATCATAAGCCTCGGTGCGCTTACCCACAGTGTAACAGCCTTCGATATTTCTATGAAGTGGAGATGAGTGAAAATCGGAGATTTTCACGATTAATGATGAAGAATGAATGATGAAGGATTGTTGTGTCTGCCTGTCGGCAGATGGATTTAAAATTTGTAGGGGCGACCTGCGGTCGCCCGTTATAACGCATTTATAAAAAGGATAAAACTATGCAGAAAATGCTCGGATACGTCAGAAAGGCGTGTCAGGAATTTGATATGATACAGGACGGCGACAGGATAGCCGTGGGTATTTCGGGGGGCAAGGACAGCCTTGTTCTGCTGAACGCACTGGCAGGCTACCGCCGTTTCTGTCCTCAGAAATTTGACCTTGTGGCGATAACTCTCGACCCGCAGTTTGGTGGGGGAAGCACGGATTTTTCTTCCGTAGCGGAAATGTGCCGCGGTCTGGGTGTGGAATACGACCTTATCCCCACGGATATCGGTCAGATAGTATTCGATATACGTAAGGAGCCTAATCCTTGTTCGCTTTGCGCAAAGCTGAGACGGGGCGCACTCCACGATGCGGCTATAAAGCACGGCTGCAACAAAATCGCCCTCGGGCATCACAACGATGATGCAATTGAAACGTTTATAATGAATCTTTTCCGTGAGGGCAGGGTAGGGTGCTTTGCCCCTGTCACTTACCTGTCGCGCAAGGATATAACCATGATCAGACCTATGGTTTTTGCCCCTGAGCAGCAGGTGATTTCCTGCTGTAACCGTAACGGCTTTCAGGTTGTTAAATCAAAATGCCCTGCCGACCATACCACTGTAAGACAGGAAACAAAGGACTGGCTTGCGGAGATGGAGCGAAAGGACAAGGGGTTTAAAATCCGCATTTTCGGCGCACTCCGAAGGAGCGGCGTAAACGGTTGGGGCTTTAAATCAGAAAATACAGAACAAGATAAGGAGCAATTATAATATGGAGCTTTCGGTACCCTCACAGGTAGCTGAAATAATAGGAATATTAAAGGAACATACATACGAGGCGTATCTTGTGGGTGACTGCGTAAGGTTGCTCCTGAAAGGTGAAAACTGCCTCGATTTTGACATAATAACTGACGCTGAAATGGGCCGCCTGCTGGCGATTTTCGAAGACAGATTCAAAACCAACACCGATTATGTAAATAAGGGTGAGCTTATTATAATAAACGGCGCTATGGGTATTTCCGTATCGCCTTACAGAAGCAGAATGGCTGAGGACGGCAGACCGGTTTACTGCCACACACCCGAGGAGGATTTAAAGCGCAGAGCATTCAGAGCAAATGCTGTTGCGTATAACCTTACTGATGGCATTTTTGACCCGTTCGGCGGATATGAAGAGCTTATGGGTGAGAATGTGGTTCTCAGCGCAATTGTGACCGATGAACCTGCACAGAAAAAGGCAGTAAAGGGAAAACCTGAGCCTGTTTCTACGACTTTTTCTGTGTTTGAAAACAGCCCAGAAGCAATGCTTGAAGCTATACGCCGTTATTCAACGGAGGGCGTTGAGGTTTCGGAGGAAACTCTCGCAAATATCTGCGAGAATCCCGAAATTATTTTCCGTGTTTCCAGGGAGGAATTTCAGCGCAATTTCCGCAGCATAATGCTGGGCAAGCGTGTTACCGATACGCTTATGCAGTTTAAGGAGATATTCTTTGCGCTTATCCCGAAGCTCAGAGAAACAGACGGTTATGACCAGAGGAGTATAGTTCAGGAATATCCTCTTTATGAGCATATCGCACGTTCAGTGGGTTATGCGGTGCCTGATTTTACAATTCGCACGGCGCTTTTATTCCACGGTATAGGAAAGCCTGACTGTGCAGCGGATATGGGTACACATATCTCCTATTCGGGTCATGCGGTGCGCGGCTCAATGCTTACCCGTGAGATTATGACCGAGCTGGAATTTCCAGCAGAGCTTACCCGTCAGGTATCCTTTTTGGTATATCACCATGATGATGATATAAACGAAAGCAATTACACCTCATATACTGCCGAATATGGCACGGACAACGCACGTATGATGGTGCTGATGAAGGCGGCGGATATCCGCGCGAAGCGTTCGGATTATGATTATGAGCAGAGAGCGGGCGAGCTTCGGTTTGTGGCTGATGAAATCGGCAGGATAGGAAACGAATACACCCGTAAGAATTCCGTAACCCTTGCAGATTTGAAAAAGCTCACGGAGAGCCTGGGCTTATAATAAAGAGTAAACAATAGAATTACAGGGCGGCAGATTGCCGCCCTTTTTCTGCAATAAGGCAGAAATCGCTGTAAAAGGTGTCCTTTTCGTCATTTTTTACGAAAGAAAAGCTCCATATTTTTACAATATTATTAAAAAACAGCCTTTATTTTAAGAAAAAATAAGTGTATAATAATGTAGAAAATCAATTTTGTATAAAGAAGGAACAATATGAAAAGAGAAGATTTAAGAAACATAGCGATTATCGCTCACGTAGACCACGGAAAGACCACACTTGTTGACGAAATGCTGAAGCAGGGCGGCGTATATCGTGAAAATCAGGCTGTTGTTGACCGCGTAATGGATAACAACGACCTTGAAAGAGAACGCGGAATTACAATCCTTGCGAAGAACACCGCAGTTCAGTACAAGGATGTAAAAATCAATATCGTAGACACCCCCGGACATGCGGATTTCTCCGGCGAGGTTGAGCGTATTCTTAAAATGGTAAACGGTGTACTTCTGCTGGTTGACAGTTTTGAAGGTACAATGCCCCAGACCCGTTTCGTGCTTCAGAAGGCGCTGGAGCTGGGACACAAGATTATAGTTGTCGTAAACAAGACTGACCGTCCCGATGCCCGCAATGCTGAGGTTGTTGACGAGGTTCTGGAGCTGCTTTTAGACCTTGACGCTACTGAGGAACAGTTGGAAAGCCCTGTTGTATTCTGCTCGGGCAGAAACGGCACAGCCTCCTTCTCTCCCGACCACCCCGGTGAGAATTTCATACCGCTTTTTGAAAAAATACTTGAGCATATTCCTGCGCCTGAGGGCAACCCCGATGAGGAATTACAGGTTCTGGTTTCCTCTATCGACTACAATGAGTATGTGGGCAGAATTGCAATCGGTCGCGTTGAGCGAGGTGTTATAAAGCAGAATCAGGAGGTAGTGGTTTGCGACTATCACGGAAACATTACTCCCTTCCGTTCAAAAATTGTAAGTCTCTATCAGTTTGACGGCCTTGACAAGGCTCCCGTGCAGGAGGCTACGGTAGGCGATATCGTATGCTTCTCGGGTATCGAGGGCGTCACAATCGGTCAGACTATCTGCTCCACAACCTGTGTTGAACCGTTGCCCTTCGTAAAAATCAGCGAGCCCACCGTTGAAATGACCTTTGCTGTAAACAACAGTCCCTTTGCAGGCCGCGAGGGTAAGTATGTAACCTCCCGTCAGATAAGAGAACGCCTTGAACGAGAGCTGCTGAAGGATGTATCTCTCAGAGTAAAGGAAAGCGACGTTCAGGACGCTTACGATGTAGCGGGCAGAGGCGAAATGCACCTTTCCATTCTTATCGAGACAATGCGCCGTGAGGGCTATGAGCTGTCCGTAAGCACACCCCGTGTACTTTTCAAGGAGATAGACGGCGTAAAGTGTGAGCCTATGGAAAAGCTTGTTATAGATGTGCCTGAAAGCTGCGTCGGTTCTGTTATGGAGAAGATGGGTGTCAGAAAGGCAGAGCTTCAGCAGATGAATCCTGTGGGCGGACGCACCAGACTTGAATTCAAAATCCCCTCCCGCGGACTTTTCGGTTACAGAAGTGAATTTCTCACCGATACCAAAGGTGAGGGTATACTGAATACGATTTTCATGGGTTATGAGCCTTATATGGGCGATATCCCTGTAAGAACCACAGGATCTCTTGTTGCTTTCGAGACCGGTACAGCCAGCGCTTATGGTCTCTGGAATGCTCAGGACAGAGGCGCAATGTTCATTGATGCAGGTGTGGATGTTTACGAGGGCATGATTGTAGGCGTTTCTCCCAAGAGCGGCGACATCAACGTCAATGTCTGCAAGAAAAAGCATCTTACCAACACCCGTGCCAGCGGCAGTGACGAAGCTCTCCGCCTTATTCCGCCCCGCCGCATGAGCCTTGAAGAAAGTCTTGAGTTTATCTCCGATGATGAGCTTGTGGAGGTTACTCCCAAGAATATACGCTTAAGAAAGCGTATTCTTGACAACGAAACAAGAGCCAAGGAAGACGCAAAGAAGCGTAAGGGCTGATATCAATATATACAAAGCGGCTGACACTTTTGTGTCAGCCGTCAGTGTTTTATAAAGCTTTAAGATTTGCCTTTCTGATATCCTCCAGAATATTATCGGGAAGCACCTGAAGAGGTTTTGCATTGGGACGGGCGGTGTAGAAGCCCTGAATAAGGTCAACGCCGTATTCAATTACCGCATTGAGCTCTTCGACTGTTTCAACGCCCTCGGCAATAGTTTTGATACCGTTCATCTGAGCAAAATCAATAACGTTCTTCACAAACATCTGTTTGTTGGTATCGTTCTGGATTTCAGTAATAAGGAAACGGTCGATTTTAATTACATGAGGTTTATAGCGGAGCAGATTGACAACGTTTGAAGCGCCTGCGCCGTAGTCGTCTACTGCAATCTGACAGCCTGAATTTTCGCCGCCGAAGTTCTTGATTCTCATAAGCTCGTCATCGTCAATTTCCTGCTGCTCGGTAACTTCAATTACGCAGTTTCTGAGAATATGGGCGTACTGAGCGCTTACCCTTTCATAATCCTCCGCATTGAGGAAATGTCCGGGGATAGTATTGATAAAGATTTTCTTGCCCTCAAAATACTCGGGATTTTCGTCGGCAAAGCTGAGTACATTGTGAAGTGTAGCACATTCCACATCGTAAAGACGGTTATAGTCCTTTGCTATTTTGAGTATTTCGCCGGGATACATATTTACTTCGCTGTGGGTTCGCATAAGCGCCTCGTAGGCGTATACTTCACCTGTTTTTGCACTTACGATAGGCTGGAAATGATAAATAAAGAGATTCTTTGAAATAAGAAGCTCAAACAGACGATAAGCTTCCTTCGGGGATTTCTGTTCTTTGAGAACAGGGCTGTCGCTGTACTTCAGTCGATTGAGGTACATTTCACCGCTTGCTACCTTCAGGAAGGTCTCCATAGAACCGCTCCAGCCAGGCTCGGCTGTTGTACAGCCACAGTTTACTTCTATGTAGTAATCTTTATTCTCAGTGCTGTTATAGGTTTCGATATTTCCGAAGAAGATCGCAACAGCATTGACAATGATATTACTCATATCAACGTCTTCAGCTTCCAGGTTTACTACTGCGAACTCGTCATCGGCAATGCGGGCTATAATGGAGTTTGAAGGGTTGGAAATCTGAAGGGATTCCGAAACCAGCGCAACTGCCTCTTCAATATCGTTTATGCCATAGTTTTCATATATGTATTTGTACTGCCTTATGCTGTAAACGGAAACCGCAATACGCCTTGTATGTGCGAAATCGGAAATCTTTTCAATGCGGTTGATAAGACCCTTGAGGTTAAGCTGCTCCGTAAAAGGGTCACGGTACTGCATATCCTCGATACGGGAAATCATGTGATTCTGTTCAACTCGGCTCACCAGCGTTCCGAATGCGATATTTATGATACGGCAGAGACGGTGAATCTTATGGGCTTCACCGCTTATGTTGTTTGTTCGTATTGCATAATATCCGCAGACCTTGTCGCCTACATATATAGATTGAAAGACGAACATTACTTCGTCCGAAATGTATCTTTCAATCTGCGGGTACATATCCGCAAGGTCAAAGATTTCCTGGCTTGTGGATTTATACTGCTCATTCTTCGTAGCAATAGCGATTATCTTTGCAGTAAAGGGAGCGTCGGGGTTGGTAGGCTCACCCTTACGGATAGATGAAAGGAAATTATTGTTAAGGCAAACGGAAGAGCCGGGAAGGATATTGTCGTGGAGATTTTCTCCGATAGAGCCGAGCTCAGTGCTTTCAATAATTCTGTCCGCCCATGAATACAGTGCGGTTTCATGCATCTGCATATCAATAACCGTGCGGTAGAGATGACCTGCCTGGTCACGGAAGCTGCGGTCGCAGGGGAGAGGACAGCCGCATGACTCGGAAATAATAACGGAATATTTTTTAGAAACAGTGCAGGGAGCCTTGTGCTCTTCAACACCCATTCTTATAAGTTCCATACAGATTCTGGCAAAATCATGGTTGTTTTTGCAGCAGGTAGAGAGTTGGGGGGTGTGGAAATTGGCGCTTTTAATGCCGTCAAATCCGGTGACAAGTATATCATCGGGCACCTTGTAGCCATACAGGGCAAGACGGTCACAGGCGTCAATAGCAGAGGAGTCGTTGACGCAGATGATTGCCTCGGGAAGCGGTTCGCCTGATTTTACCCATTCATCAATAACCGCATAGCATGGCACATTCCAGTAATTTCCGTATGCAACACGCTTTTCTTCAAAGGGAATACCGTTTTCGGCAAGTACTTCCTTATAGCAGTTAAGACGGCGTTCAGAGTTTGGCTCATCCTTTATTCCTGCGAGGAAATTGACCTTTCTCTTTCCGTGGTCTTTAACTACGTGTCTGATAAGAGTTTTATAAGTCTCGTCATAATCATTCGTAATGCAGAAGCAGTCATCACGCTGTTCGTTAAGGACGATTATAGGCAGCCCGTGCATCTTGGCTCTTGTTATGAGGTCCTCTATAATCTCTTTGTCATAGAAGGAACGGCAGTCGATAACAAGGGCGTCGAGAATATCGAAATTTACAGCCTGATAAATGGACTTTGCGCCCATATCGTACTTATCGTTATGATAAAAATCACGGAAGCTGTTGTAGACGAAAACCCTGTATCCGTGGGAAATCGCTTCAACTGAGAGGTGTTCGGTAAATTCTGTGCAGCTTTCATCATTTATCTTTGTAATGCACACACCGATTATCTTATAGCCGTTTATCATGGTGATACATCCTTTGCCTGCCCGAAAAAAGAGGGACAGAATAAAATAAAAATTATGGATACCTATTCGTAATTATAATAATATCATACTTATTTAAATATGTCAATATCGAAGCTGTTAAGATTAACACTTTGGCTGACATTTTGTAATATTATGTCGGTATTCGTTGACTTTTCAGGTGTTATGTGTTAAAATTATTTGTGTAATATTACAGGAGGAACAGTATGCGCAGAAAATTTGCAGTTATAGTTCTTGCTTTTTCATTTATGATGGCTGGCGGCTGCGTCAGTATTGCCGACAGGACACTTCCCGAACGTCCCGCAATAGCCACCGTTTCCGAAACCGTTGATATACCCGATACTCCCGTTACCGTTTCTGTAGCTACCACCACTGCGCCGCAGTCGGAGGGCATAACAGCGGAAACTACAACTAATATTCCCATAGAAGAGATTTACGGCAATTTTGAGTTTTCCGAAGAGGATTACGGATTTCTCGAAGGCTGCGTCTTTGTAGGGGACAGTATATGCAGCGGGCTGGGGCATTACAATATTATCCCTGCCGCAAATGTGATAGCACAGGGGAATATTGCCGCAAGAAATATTTTTGATTTCACCTTCACCGTTGACGGCGGCGAGCTTTCGCTTATTCCCGCGCTTGTCAACTCTTCGCCCGAATGTGTGGTATTTTCCATGGGCATAAATGATATAAACATAACCTCAGAGCAGGAGTTTGCGGATAACTATGCGGAGATTCTCCGCATGACCGAGGGATTTCTCCCTGAAGCACAGCTTATAGTCCTTTCCATAACGCCCATTGACGCAGGTTCAACCTTTGCGGCAAATGAAAAGATAGACGGTTTTAACGAGGCACTGAGAAAAATGGTAGAGGAGAATGAGCGCTGGCTTTACGTCGATGTAACGCCCGAACTTAAGAATTCAGAAAATGCTCTGAAAACAGCTTACAGCAGCGGCGACGGTATTCATCTTTCGCCCGACGCTTATCATGCGGTGCTGTATCAGCTCTGCCGTACATATCTCGGTGATGAAGAGGAAGGCACGGAAACAACCGAGCCGCCTGCTGATGATATTGTGATTGAGCTTGAATAACCCTCTGCGGACGGTAAAAGCCGTCCGCAGTTATTTTTTATAAGCTGCAAAAAAATTTCAAAAACCTATTGCAAATATCTATATGTTGTGGTATAATAGTAGAGCAACAACAAGATATGCCGTTTTTACGGCAGTTACATAAATTGAAAAAAGATGAAAGGAACGTAAACAAAATGAAAAATGTTGAACTTAATATTACAGGCGGAACCCTCGACGATAAGGAAATTCAGGCTTATGTTGACAGAGGCAGGGAGAATATGCCCTCCCAGAAGCTTATCGCCGTGGATATTAACGTTGACGGTGAATATGTTGACTTGAAGTACAGCTATGACGACCGCCCCTTTGAAAGAATCAGACGTATCACCGGCTACCTCGTAGGTACTCTCGACCGCTTCAACAATGCAAAGAGAGCTGAGGTTCTCGACCGTGTTACACATAACGTAGCTGACGATTACGAGGACGTTTACGTAAGCTGATAATAAGCGCAGCATGGCGCTGCATTTCATACCTCCAGAAAAACGCCGTACCTTCCTCAGGGTACGGCGAATTTTTTCAGGCAAAGTGCCTGTTCTCGTCCCGCCTGATATTCCGAGTGGACTTTAACTGGCATCTGTCAACGGCCATATTTCCGCTATGCTGACTTTGCATTACCGCTATGCGAAAAAATTAACAAAATTTTTCGTTTTACCTATTGAAAAATACGCGGAAATCTGCTACAATATTATTGGTAAAAAATTAGCGGGATTTTTTGTGTAAAAATACTGAAAATCCTCAAATAAACCGAAAGGAAAGATTTAACATGGCAAAGCTTAACAAAAAGAATGTAGAAGACCTTAACGTAAAGGGCAAGAAGGTTCTCGTAAGAGTTGACTTCAACGTTCCTATGAAGGAAGGCGTAATCACAAACGACAACAGAATCGTTGCAGCCCTCCCCACAATCAACAAGCTCGTTGAAAACGGCGCAAAGATTGTTCTCTGCTCTCACCTCGGCAAGCCGAAGAACGGTCCTGAGGACAAGTTCTCCCTCGCTGCTGCTGCTGCAAGACTTGC
>JAFUNV010000100.1 GCA_017472865.1 Ruminiclostridium sp.
GTCAATACCTTTTTTGAAAAAAATTAAAAAAAATTTCTCTTTGTCTAAAAATGATACTTTATTTCAACTTCTTGCAACAAAACTGTTGGATTTTACATGAATATCTTATTATCAAAAGGACATAATAAAACTGAAAGCACAGCTTTCGGAAAGGAAGATAACCGACATGGTAGATAAAATAGCCTTATTCATACTTTTAATCGGCGGTATCAACTGGGGGCTTGTAGGTCTTTTTGAATTTGACCTTGTAGCCTGGCTCTTCGGCGGTTCAGCAACAATCTTAAGCAGAATTGTCTACATTCTGGTTGCTCTGTCTGCGCTCTGGTGCATTTCTCTCTTCTTCAAACGCAACGAGCTGGTACACGCGGAATAAACATGGCGGCGGTTATTCATTCAGAGAATAACCGCCGCTTATCAATATTCAGATTTTACGCATGAATAATATGCTTTTTCCAGTGCCCCGAGGCATAGAAGAATACAGACATTGCCGCCGAAACGACCCAACCTATCGGCCAGCACCACCACAGTCCCTCCGCACCGAGAGTATCTGCAAAGGCATACGCCAGCACCACTCTTATAATAAGGTCGGTAAAGGTCGTGATTACAAAATATCTTACTGCGCCCGCACCCTTTAAAATCGCGTCACAATTGAGCTTTGCGGTTACTGCAAAGTAGAATGGAGCAACTATACTTAAAAATCCGCAGCCCACAGCTATAGCCTGCGCTTCGGGGTTGTCCATGAACATTCCCACCAGGCTTTCGCCGAAAATCAGATAAATAGCCGTAATAGGAAGAGCTATGCACGCCGACATTATCAGCGACACCTTAAATCCCTCGGAAATACGCTTCATGTTTCCTGCGCCGACATTCTGCGCCGTAAAGCTGGACATTCCGTTGGACATTGTGGAAACGCAGGTCACCACAAAGGTATTGAGCTTGATTGCCGCTGAATAGCCCGCAATTACCGAAGGCGAATTATAGCCGTTGACAATGCCCTGAATAAAGAGATTACCTACGGAAACAAAACACTGCTGCAAAATTGAAGGCACAGCAATCGTAGAAATCTTACCCAGCATTCCCCATGCGAAAAGCCCTGATTTCTCATTATCCTCGGGCAGCTTTCTTATCCTAGTGATAAGCGTAATAAACGCCAGCACCGCCGCCGCGCCCTGAGCCGCGAAAGTCGCCCATGCAACGCCGTCAACACCCATTCCGAAGGCTGTTACAAACAGGATATCCAGCGCTATATTAGCAACCGACGAACCTATGAGGAAATACAGAGGCGTACGCGAATCACCAAGTGCCGAGAAAATGCCTGTACATACATTATAAAGGAACACAAAAGGCACACCGTAGACGTAAATATCCAGATAAACGCAGGCGTCTCTGAAAATCTCGGGAGGAGTATTGAGGGCGGAAGCAATATCTGCTGAAAAAACCATGCCGATAATCGTCAGCACAAAACTCAGCACCAGCGATGAAATCAGCGACGTCCATATTGCTGTGCGTAACCGCCCGTATTTGTGGCTGCCGAAAAGATTTGAAGCAACCACCGAACAGCCTGAGTTATACCCCACGGCAAAGGACATAAAAAGCATGGTGACAGGGTAGCTTGCGCCTATTGCCGCCAGCGCATTTTCGCCATCGGCAATGAAATTACCTGCAATAATGCTGTCGGCTATGCTGTAAAACTGCTGAAAGGCAACACTTATAAGGAGAGGCAGCGAAAATTTCCACAGCACTCTCGAAGGCTTGCCCACAGTCATATCTGTTATCATTTGAAAACTTCCTTTTATCTGTTAATGAGCCGCTTTTCCAGCTCTTCAAGTATTCCGCGCCTTACGGAATTAAGCGCAGAAGCTGAAATAATAAGCCCGTCGTCTGTATCACAGGTAATTTCTCCTGTTTCAAAGACCGTACCGCCCGTTTTCGACAATCTTTCGGCAATATCTTCCGCTGTAATCGGCTTATTCTGCGCCTTTTCAGGGATAATTCCGCTGTCATAACTGAAACTGATATCTCCACATCTGACCTCGGCGGTAAGCGGTTTTTCCGCGCGCATGGTTATATCCATATCAATTGTATGCCGCTTCATTGGCTTATCGTAAAGGCGGCGTATCTCTTTCAGCACCCGTGCCGAAGCCTCAGCGTCCTCCTTGGTCCGGACGCCCTGCATATCAGCAATACTGCCGTCGTAGTATGACTTGGTAAATCCGCTTCGCGAAAAGACGGATTTAAGCTGTTCAAGGTTCGGAGTATTTCCGCCGAGCGCCTCACGGCAGGCATTTACCGCCGCCGCCACATATTCGGGGCGCTTCATGCGCCCTTCAATTTTTGCAGAGGTAACGCCGATTTCCTGAAGCTTACGCAGATTTTCGATAACCGATAAATCTTTAAGGGAAAGAACGCTGTGCCGCTTGTCGCAGGTGAAATCCAGGCGGCAGGGCTGGGCACATTCGCCCCTGTTTCCGCTTCTTCCGCCGTACATTGCGCTCATAAGACACTGACCGCTTACACAAACGCAGAGTGCGCCGTGAACGAACACCTCAGTTTCAATATCCACATTTTCCGTAACCTGACGTATTTCTTTCAACGACATTTCACGTGCAAGCACCACACGTTTAAATCCCAGCTTACGTGCGAATTCCGCACCCGAAGCCGAGGTTATGGTCATCTGCGTAGAAGCATGGAGCGTAAGGTCGGGAACCTCGCTTTTAAGACGGCGCACAAAGCCCATATCCTGCACAATAAGGGCGTCTATCCCCTTTTCATACAGCATTTTCGCCGTGCTTACCGCTTCCTTCATTTCACTGTCGAAAATCAGCGTATTCATGGCAACATAAACCTTGACGCCGTTCAGGCGGCAAAGCCTTATGGCTTCGTCAAGCTGCTCCATGGTAAAATTTTTTGCATTTTTACGTGCAGAAAATGCGGTTACACCAAGGTAAACCGCATCTGCTCCTGTATTAAGCGCGGCGGAAAGGCAATCCGCACCGCCGCATGGGGCTAAAATTTCAATCATGATTCAAAAGTGGTCTGGACGTATGCACCGCCGACCTTTTCCTCTTCAGCAATATTGAGTCTCTCTCTGAGCTGCTCCAGTTCAACCTGTAAAAGGCGGATTTCGTCCTCCTTTTTTGCAAGACTTACACCATAGGAGTTCTCATAATTCTTAAGGATATTACGGAGTTTCTGGTTTTCAATCTCCGCTTCCTCACATTTCTGGTTAACGGACTGCTGGGTTTCCGCAAGAATACCTCTCAGCTTATCCATTTCACCCGAACGGTTTTCGAGAGAACGAATCTTTTTTTCATATTCGGCAATCTTCTCGTTAAGAGCCGCACTGTCGGGCGATGCACCCTTTCTGAGTTTTTCAATCTCCTCATTGGCGATGGCAAGCTCAATTTCAAGTTCTTCCTTTTCGCTTCTCAGCTTCTTTATATCCTCTGGCACATCGGAAACCGCGGTGTTTATTTCCATATTGGTAAGCTTTCCGTTAAGCTCGGCAATAGTCTTGTTGGAAGCCTCCATGCGGTCGCGTGCGGAGTCAAGCTCGTTGCGGAGCGCTTCGTTTGCGGCAACCTCGGTAAGCTTTTCGGTGTTGAGCTGAGCGATAATCTTATTGGCAGAAGCGAGGGCAGATTTTACATCCTCAAGGGTGGTTTCGCATTCACTGAGCTTTGCACTTGTCTCAGAGCAGCGGGAATCCGCTTCGGAAAGAGCCTTTACAATACCTGCGTTTTCATCTTTTAGGCCTGCTATTTCCGATTCACTCTGAGCCTTTGCACGTGCGGCGTCAGCTTCAAGTGCCGCTTCCTTTTCATTATGTAATGTGATTTCCTTTTCAAGTGTCTCAACTCTTTCGGTAAGCACCTCAATCTGACCTGTCATTTCCTCAAAAAGCGCCGCGTCCTCGTCGCTTCTTTCCTTTTTAAGGGAGTCACCCATTATGAGCAGTGCAGAAAGCGCCGTAGCCTCCGCCTCACTGGTGTTGGGCATCTTTGTCTTGATATATAAAATGCGTTCCTCAAACGCCTTTGCAAAGGCAAGAACCTCATCAGGCTTATCTGTTTTAAGATAATATCCTCTTCCGTTTACCTGAACTCTCAGCTTATCCATAATTATTTTCCTTTCCGTTGGGCAAAGCCGCATGGTATTTTGCAATCATTTCTATTATATAATACTTTTGCAAAAAATAAAAGGGGTTTTTAAAATTTTCTTTCATTTTTCAAAATTATTTTTAAAATTTGTTGAAAAAACGCTTTAAATATAGTATAATATTCTTGATATTTTCATTTATATATGAAAGGAAAATTTACTATGCCAGAAATCGGAACAAAGGGACTTCTGTCCGAAATCGTTACTGACGATAAAACTGCCGCAGCTATGGGCAGCGGTACGCTCCCAGTTTATGCAACTCCCGCTATGATTGCACTTATGGAAAAGACCGCTATGCTGTCCGTTGCACCTTCTCTCGGAGAAAATGAGGCTACGGTAGGCACTCTGCTGGAAATCTCCCACCTTGCCGCCTGCGGCACAGGCACAAAGGTGACCTGTGAAAGCGAGCTTGTGGAAATCGACCGCAAGCGCCTTGTTTTCAATGTTTCCGCCTATAACGGCGAAACACTTATCGGCAAGGGCAGACACGAGCGCTTTATTATAAACACAGTTAAATTCATGGAAAAAGTGAACAGCAAATAAACTTGATAACTCATCAGGAAAGGAAAAGGGTATGAACATCAAAACATTCTATCTCAACAACGAAAAGACCGTGTACATGAAGGCTTATCTCCTGGACCAGGTTGAAAGCTTGGAGTGGTGCAGAAAACGCCCTGCTATTCTCATCTTCCCCGGCGGCGGATATGAATACTGCTCCGACCGCGAAGCTGAGCCCGTAGCTATGCGCTATCTTGCAGAGGGCTATAACGCTTTCGTGCTCTATTACACCTGTAACAAGAAATACCCTGCCGCTTTTATCAATGCCGCTTATGCATTATATAAAATCAGAATGAGAGCTGACGAGTTCGGCGTTGACAAGAATAAAATTGCCGTCTGGGGCGCCAGCGCAGGCGGACACCTTGCAGGCTGCATTGCTACAATGTGGACAGACTCCAATATCACCAAGGCACTGGGCTGTGAACCTGAGGATATCCGCCCCAACGCCGCTATCCTCTGCTACCCTGTTATAAGCGGTATCACAAATCCCCATAAGGGCTCCTTCAACGTGCTTTTAGGCGAGGAAGCTGACCATAGCGACCTGTCCCGCCTTTCCCTTGAAAACCGCGTAACCCCGAAAACTCCGCCTATCTTCCTCTGGTGTACCGCCAACGACGACTGCGTACCCGCCCACAACAGTCTTGTAATGGCTAAGGCGTGTGTTTCCAACGGCGTACCCGTAGAGCTTCACATGTGGGACGAAGGTCCTCACGGACTTTCTACCTGCGATAAGGTTACAGGCTGGAATGAATATTTCTTCAGAGACAACTGCAAGGCATGGATTGATTTATCCGTAAAATTCCTTGCTAAGCACATGGACGTATAATATATAAATTCAGAAAGGACAAAAGACAATGAAGACACCATTTACCACAAAAGAAAAATTACAGGAAATCATCAAGGAAATCCCCACACCTTTCCATATTTACGACGAAAAAGGCATACGCGAAAACGCAAGAAAATTAAAGGAAGCTTTCTCATGGAACAAGGGCTTCCGCGAGTATTTTGCTGTCAAGGCTACCCCCAACCCCTTTATTTTAAAAACATTGATGGAAGAGGGCTGCGGTTTTGACTGTTCTTCCTATACCGAGCTTATGCTTTCCGATAAGGTAGGCGGCAAGCAGCACGATATCATGTTCAGCTCCAATGAAACTCCCGATGAGGATTTCAAGCTGGCTTATGATTTAGGCGCAATCATCAACCTCGACGATTTCACACATATTGAAATTCTCGATAAGCTTACAGGTATCCCCGAGACAATCTCCTGCCGCTACAACCCCGGCGGAGAGTTCAAGACCAGCGAAACAGGTAACGTTATGGACACTCCCAAGGATGCAAAGTACGGCTTCACCCATGAGCAGATTATCGAAGGTTACCGCATTTTAAAGGAAAAGGGCGCGAAGAAGTTCGGTATGCACGCTTTCCTTGCAAGTAATACTCTCACAAACGACTACTACCCCGTTTTAGCAGCTATCATGTTCAGAGCTGCCGTTGAAATCAAGGAAAAATCAGGCGTTGAACTTAGCTTTATCAACCTTTCGGGCGGCGTAGGTATCCCCTACCGTCCCGACCAGCCCGCAAACGATATCCTCGAAATTGGCAGACGCGTAAAAGAAGCCTACGAGGAAATCCTCGTACCCGCAGGTATGGGCAATGTGGCTATCTATACCGAGCTTGGCAGATTCATGCTTGCTCCCTACGGCGGACTTGTAACAACCGCTATCCGCGAAAAGCACATCTACCGCGAATATATCGGTGTTGACGCTTGTGCAGCCAACCTCATGCGTCCCGCAATTTACGATGCTTATCACCATATTACAGTAATGGGCAAGGAAAATGCACCCTGCGACCACGTTTACGATATCGTAGGCGGTCTCTGCGAAAACTGCGACAAGTTCGCAAAGCAGAGAGAGCTTCCGAAAATCGACATGGGCGATATTCTCTTTATCCACGACACAGGCGCTCACGGCTTCTCCATGGGCTACAACTACAACGGTAAATTAAGAAGCGCCGAAGTAATGCTGAAGGAGGACGGAAGCTATCAGCTTATCCGCCGTGCCGAAACACCCAAGGATTACTTTGCTACCTTCGATTTCTGCGAATACAAATTTTAATTTCAGGGGTATATTATCTACCTGAAAAAGCAATATGCGGGCGGCTGATAGCCGCCCCTACGTAATGAGGTTTAACGATGGACAATAAATGCCCTTATTGCGGTAAGGAGATGCTTGTCGGCGAGCTGAACGGCGACGGTCGTTCATCGGTAAGGTTTGAATCGGAGAATGACAAGCTTTCCCTTCTTGACCGTATGGTAACCGAGAAAGGTACGGTTACTTCTGCAAAGCATACGTATATGGGAAAATTCCGCATCCCCGCATTATACTGCGAATACTGCGAAAAAATAATAATTGATGCGAAGGTAAAAAAATACTGATGACTTTTACATACTGTCCCGACTGCGGGAAGAAATTAGTACCGCGTACACTGGGCGATGAGGGCGACGTACCCTTCTGCGAAAGCTGCAGCCGCCCCTTTTTCCCCATGTTCAGTACCTGCGTTATCTGTCTGTGCGTAAACGAATACGGCGAAGCAGCACTTATAAAGCAGAGCTATATGACCACCGAGCACTTTATACTTGTTTCGGGTTATATAAAGCCGGGTGAAAACGCCGAATACACCGCTATGCGCGAGGTTGAAGAGGAAATCGGCATCAGACCCGAAAGCTGTCATTTTGCTCTCAGCGTTTATTACGAAAAGCGCGACCAGCTTATGCTGGGCTTCGTCTGCAAGGCTAAAAAGGCGGATATGAAGCTTTCTGTTGAAGTTGCGGAAGCAAAATGGTGTCCCGAAAATGAGGTTATGAGCAATCTTCGCGGCGGAAGTATCACTGTACAGTTGTTTGAAAAATATCTTGAACTAAAGGAATCTGACAAATTATGAGAATGAGAAAAAAGCGCAATCTTGAAAGCAGAATCGAAGCCTGCAAGGAAGTAAATCTTGGCTGGCTCCAGGATTATGCCTCTGAAATGCGCGGCGAAAATATACCCGAAAAAATCACCGCCGAAAAGGTTTTCGGCAACAGCAACCCCATTCATCTTGAAATAGGCTGCGGAAAAGGTCAGTTTGCCGAAGAAATTGCAAAGCGCAACCCGAATATAAACTACATAGCCGTAGAGCAGAACGTAAACGTGCTGGTTACGGCAATGGAACGTACCAAGGCGAACGGCACGCCAAACCTCCGCTATCTCATGGGCATGGCTGAATATCTTGAAAAAATGTTCGACAGGGGAAGCGTTGAATGTATCTACCTCAATTTCAGCTGTCCGTTCCCCAAAAATGCTTACGCAAAGCACCGCCTGACCCATAAGCGTTTTCTTGACATTTATAAGAATATTCTGTCACCCGACGGTGTTATTTACCAGAAAACGGACAACTCTCCTTTCTTTGAGTTTTCGCTGAACAGCTACTGCGAAAATGATTTCAGACTCCGCAATATCACCTTCGACCTGCATAACAGCAAGATTGAAGGGAATATTATTACCGAGTATGAGGCGAAATTTTCTTCCATGGGCTTCCCGATTTTCTATGTAGAAGCATATCCGCCCAAGGAATAAATTTTCGTCAATACACACAATATTTTTCCAAAAAATTCACAAAATCTCTTTACAAATCATAAAAAATATTGTATACTTATTTTTAAGAAGTTGATTTTTACTTTTGCAGCTATTCAGAAAGGAATTGATTATTATGGGTAAATTATCCGCTATTCTCTCTGTTGCGGCGCTTGCCGGCGTTGGCTACTACGTGGGAAAAAAGGTTTTTGAAAAGAAAAAGGCAGAAGAGGCTGACAGAGCCGAGAAAATTGCTCTCGGCGAAATGGACGAATCCGAAATTTTCGTAGAGGAAAAGCACTCCTCTCCCAAGGAAAAGATTCAGAAGGCTTCTCTCTTTGCAGTCGGCGCTATCAAGACAGGCACAGAAAAGTTCAAGGAAGGCATTGACGAAATCATCAACAGCGACATGGTTTCCAAGGGTGAAACCACTGTAAGCGAGGTTAAGGTTTACGCTTCCGAAAAGAAGGAGCAGGCTGGCGCTTTCGTTTCCGAGAAAAAGGAACAGGCTGTAAATTTCGCCACCGAAACCAAAAATAACATCAAGAATGAAATCGACAATCTCAAGAGCATGGTTACTTCCATCAATACAGCCCCCGGCGAAGCTGATGAAGAAGAAATAATCGACGCTACCGCAAGCTGTACCGAGGCTGGCTCTAAGCATCAGGAGTGTACAGTATGTGGCGCCGAAACCGCAGCTGAAGAAATTCCCGCTACAGGTCATACCGAGACCATCGTAGAAGCA
>JAFUNV010000101.1 GCA_017472865.1 Ruminiclostridium sp.
CGCTCTTGTCAATACCTTTTTTCAATTTTTTTCAAAAAGTTTTTTCTTTCGCTCTTCGTCGTGATTAACGCCGTTTTTCGTCAGCGTTCTTTATTATATCACAGCTTTTTTGCTTTGTCAATACCTTTTTAAAACTTTTTTCAAGTTTTTTCTCAGTACCTTCTCAGCTTTTCAGCCGCCCTGCTGCTCCCCTCTCGGGTCAGCTTGTTTATTATATCATTGTTCTGCGGTTTTGTCAATACCTTTTTCCAAAAAAAGTCACTTTTGTTCAAACTGAACCGAAAAATCAACACACTTGTCGGGTTTTTGTTAATTTTTGATTAATGATTGACAACTTCCGTTTAATATAGTATAATAATAGCAGTGGAAAAACAACTATATAATCATATAAAGGAGTACTTATGAGCAATACACCTATGAAAGACCAGAGAAGCTCTTCGGGATATCTCATCCCTGTCCTCGGCGCTGTTGCACTTATAATCGGCTGTGCACTATATATAGTATATAAGCTTGCCCAGCAGGATGCTGCCGAAAAGTGGGCTGATTACGACGAGTGCGGTTGGTCCTGATATGAAAAGAAGAACAAGAAACCTGCTGACAACGCTGATTGTGCTTACTATAACCGCAATCTTCATTGTCGGCTTTGTTCTTGCATGGGACATTTTTGACTTCAAAGGCAAGCTGGACGAGCTGGTGAACACTGATTTCTACGCTTCCGATGCTCCCCTTTACCGTTCCTCTGTAACGATAAACCTGACCTCATCGGGTGCCTCCGCCCTGCCTGCTGAAGAACGTGAGCTTATTGAGAATTATTTCAGATGCTTCTACGCCAGTCTCGGGGGATTTTACCATGAGGATATGTCCCGTTTTTATGGATTTGAATGTGTGGATGAGTTTCTGGATGACCTTGCACTTGATTTCGAAATAGCCGCCGCCAAGAACGCCTCCGCAGATTATTCCTTTGACAGCTGCGACCTTTACCTTTATATAATAAGCCGCCGCGCTACCAAGGAAGGCACTGTGGAAATATGTCTGCGTTCCTCGGCAAAGCTCAGGTATGATTTCTGTCCCATTGATACAAGCATTTCTGACGAAAACCATACTTTTGTAATATCCCTTGAAGACGAATGCCTTATAACTGCTCATTCCACCGACCGCGTTTCACGTAAATATGCTGATATGGTAATGGGTGAAGCGGCAGCAGCCGACGGCTATGTGCTCAGTGACCTTTCCTATACATATTTTTATCCTTATGCTTCTGCCGCACTTGATATGGTTGATGAAAATCATTCCGATTTTACAGCTTATCTTTCGGAAATGCTGAACAGTGAGAAACTGCCGTCCTTTTCCGCCGAATATCCTTATGACAGCTCCGCCGCCTGCTCCTATGCAAGGGAGTCGGAGGGACATTCAGGAAAATTCGGCTCATACGATGATAACGACGTAAATTTCTGCTCCCAGTGTCTTTATGCGGGCGGAATACCTATGGATGCACAGGGCGATAAGCTGACCCAGTGGAAATGGTATGACTATGAAGAGAACAACGCCCGCGAGCATGAAGGCTGTTCCGTAAGCTGGTACGACCGCAAGCGGTTCTGGACCTACGCCACGGAAAATACAGGCTTCGGGCTGGTTGCGGAAAGCTCCGTAAAAGCAAAAGCAGGCGATATAATCCAGCTTATGGACAACGGCGAGCCCGTTCTCCAGTGCATGATAACAGGCACCGTGTTGGATAAAAACAATCTGCCTGTTGATTATCTTATCTGCACCGATAAAATCAAGAATAAGCCCCTTTCCCTTTTCTGGAACGGCGATATACGCGTGCTTTCGGTTCTGGGATATAATACGGCGAATATGTGAGGCGAGCCGCCTCTGGCGTTTCCGCCTTTTATAGTGTTGATGCAAAATAATGAATAGTTTGACGGCGGTATCCACACGTAGTGAGATATCGCCGTTTCTTTGTATTTACCGTGTCAGCCGCCCTCTTACACCGCCTTTATGTACCTCTTACCGCAAAAGCCTTGCAATTGCCGCTTCCTGTCGCTATAATAAAATTACAGGAGGTGCATTATGAATATTCATATTATCGAAAAAATAAATGAAGCCCTGCAGGTTATCATAAAATGCCCCAAAGCCGACGAGGAAGTAATGAAGCTGAAAGCCCATATCGAAGCCTTCAGCGGCAAGCTCCGCGCAAAGGACGGTGACAGGATTTTTCTTGTTAATCCCCTTGACGTCTTTTATTTTGAAGCGGTTGACAACCGTACCTTCCTTTATATGGAAAAGGAAGTGCTTGAAATAAAGGAGCGCCTCTACGAGCTGGAAGAGCTGCTCTCCCAAAAGGACTTTATAAGAACCTCAAAATCCCGCATTGTAAATATCAATAAAATCAAATCATTAAAGCCTGAGCTTAATCGCTCAATGACTGCGGAAATGCAGAACGGCGAGATTATTTCCATCTCCCGCCATTATGCAAAGCAGCTCCGCACACTTTTATCAATCTAGGAGATATATTATGAACACTAAAAAAGAACTTACAAAATTTTTCACCTGGCTGAGAAACGGAATCTGCTTTGCCGTAACCTGGTTTCTTATCCTTGACCTTATCAGCCGTTCTGTGGCAGGCGCTGAAACAATCCGCGTTGAATATCTTGTAAAGCTTGTACTGTGGACATCGGGCGGAGTACTTATCTTCTGTACAATGTTCACAGAACTGATTGTAAAGAGGCTTGGCTTCACTGCAAGGCTGTCAATCTTTATGGGTATTCTGACTCTTTACGAGCTTGCATATTTCCATTCAATAGGAATTCTCACCCACCTCTGCTCATATCAGCTGCTGCTGTTTCTGGCAATTATTATCCCTTCTTATCTCATTTCTCTGGGTATTTATTTCATATTCCGTAAGAAAAAAGGCGAGCTTTATACAAATTCCCTGCATAAATATCAGCAGGAAAGGAAGGCTGTAAATGAACAATAATATCGATGAGCTGCGAGCCGACTGCTCCGTGAAGCAGAAAAAAGGACTGCATTTTATTCTTGCTTCGGTGATAATCTGGACAGCCGTTCTGATTATTCATATTTCGCCTCTCTCAGCGGAGCAGAAAAATCTTTTTACCTTCTGCTGCTCCACACCGCTTATGCCGCTGGCATATATGCTTTCTAAAATTATAAAGGTTGATTTTCAGAATAAGGATAATCCTCTTACAGGCTTAGGCATAGTTTTTTCGGTCTCACAAATACCCTATCTTCTTATAGCAATGTGGGCTTTTGCCGAAAAGCCCGACAGCTTTCTTATGATATACGCAATGATTTTCGGCGCGCATCTTCTGCCCTTCGGCTGGCTTTATCAATCGAAAACCTATTATGCGCTTTCAGGAATTATTCCTGTTACCGCTTTAATAACAGGAATAAATTTTTCCGCCGTCTTTGTGGCAATACTTATGCTGTGCTTTGAGATAATTTTCTCTCTTTGTCTTATAATTGAAAACAAAGCTTAAAAATACAGGTGCATTGAGCGTATCCGTCATATAGAAATGATTAATCCCGCAGCTGTAAGGCAAATCAGAAAAAATCCGGAGAAGATTCATGCTCTTCTCCGGGTTTTGTTATCATTTCACGAAAAAATTGAAATTTAACATTTGTTCGATTCGTTTTTTATTGCCCCGTATTGTTCTGATTGCATTTCCAATAGAAGCAGTAAAATAAAGAGATTCTCCCAAATAAAAAATGTCTGAAACAGCAGTCTGAACCGTATAAAATAAAACACTATGAAAACTACTGCGTAAATTATTGATATTAAAGAAACAATTCTCTGTTTTTTGCTTTTTGTAAGCACTGCTGACAGAATAAAAGAAACCGTAGTCGCAAGCATAAGACATATTGCAAAAGAATTATGCAGATCAATCGTTGTGGCAGTAGGTGCTTCGCTGAAAAAATTATATGGAAAAAACGCAGTTCCGAATATGCACAGTAACACAACTGCATAAATAATTCTTTTTATTAGACTCATTTTTGTTTTTACTATGTAATAAGTAAGCATCGCGATGATGATAACAGCTGAAACGAACCATAAAACAGAGGTCGGACGGCTTAATCCCACATAAGCTGAAAATGAAATTCCGAGGTCATATCGGTGAGTATCTGTTATCCAGGCGGATAACACAACTATGACATTTGTTAAGAGAAACAAGATTCCCGAGATGACAGGAATTTTATTCTTAAGCTTATTCATTTATAATTCCTCCTATGACAAGCTCGTCTTGTTCGCTAATGCTTATTTTACTGTTTCACCAAGATACCTTTCAGGCACATTATATCCCTGCTCTGCAAGTAAGAGGGCATAGTTCCTGTCCAAAAGCCTTTTTTCCGATTCTTTTTGCAGCTTTTCAAGTTTCTTCTGCTTCAGACCTGTCTTTATCCTTATAATGTCAATAACACCCCATACTGCTATAATAATTCCTATGACAGCGATAGCCACCATAGCTGTGTGGTATCTGCCCGACAAATAAATTTCGCCGAAAACAAAAATTGTGCCGATTACAAGCGAGCCCAGTCCCAGCAGAACTGCAAGCCCCGACCTTCTGACAGAAAGTGCGTCGGGTTCATAGCCGTCGGTTTCTATTTCGTGATAGCGTTTGTCAAGATAGGTAAATCCGCATTTTTTGCACCGCTTTACAGGGCTGCCGTAATACCACTGTCTGGGTTCATAACCTGTTATAGCTTCCCTGCCGCAGTTCGGGCATTTACCCTTATATTCAGGCATATTCATTTATCCCTCTATTTCCTCCAACCTCTCGCTTGCCTCGGCCCATTCGTCCGTCTGGGCGTCAAGCTCCGCCTGAAGCTGTCCCAGTTTTTCGGATAATTCCGCAATACGCTCATAATCCGCCGCCGCTTCAGGACTTGCCATTTCCTCATTTACTGCCGCAATTTCCTCTTCAAGCTGAGAAATTCTTTCCTCTGCACGGGTAATTCGGGTGTTCAGTTTACGTATCTCGCTCTGTAATTCCTTACGGCGAAGATAATCCGTCTTGTTGGCACTATCAGAGACTTCTTTTTTAACCGCAGTTATCTTCTGCGCCTCTGCCTCGGTTATGGTTTCTTCAATATCCCTGGTAACCTCCTCCGCGCCATTGGCAGTAAGCTTATAAACGCGGGTCGCCGTCTGCTGAATAAGATAACGGTCATGGGAAATTATAAGCGCTGTGCCGTCAAAGCTCTCTATTGCCGCTTCAAGCGCCTCACGGGAAGTAATATCAAGATGGTTGGTAGGTTCGTCAAGAAGTAACAGGTTGCACCCGCTGAGCATTAATTTCAGAATTGCAACCCTCGCCTTTTCACCGCCGCTGAGTGTCCCGATTTTTTTGAAAACATCCTCTCCGCTGAAAAGAAAACTGCCCAGCGCCGTTCTTACTCCCGTCTGGTCCATTTTCGGGTACGCGTCCCAGATTTCGTCCATAACTGTCTTGCGGTCGGAAAGTCCTGTCATAAGCTGGTCATAATATCCCACCTTGACCCCGGGACCATAGGTAACTGTTCCGCTGTCACCGGCATATTCCTTTATAAGCATCTTAAAGAGCGTAGTCTTGCCGCAGCCGTTGGCGCCCATTATAAAGACGCGCTCCTTTTTTCTTACGTCAAGGCTCACGTTTTCAAACAGCTTCTTTCCCTCAAAGGAAATCCCGAGATTTTTCGCCGTCAGTATTTCCTCGGTAATAGGCTCACTGCAGTGGAATTTAAACCTCAGCTTTTTCGGCAGACTCTGAGGCTTGATTAAATCCTCCTCAAGACGCTCTATCTGCTTTTCCTTGCTGGCGATTGTGATATAGTTATGTGCCTGATTAAAACGCTTCTGCTGTTCGATTATACCCTTTATGCGGTTGATTTCTTCAAGCTGGTGTTCATAATGCTTCCACGCAATTTCAAGGTCTTCCTCTTTCTTCTTGCGGTAAAGGCTGTAACCGCCCTTGTAGGCTGTCAGCCACTTGTTTTCAAGCTCAAAGGTGCGTGTGGTAACCTTATCGAGAAAATAACGGTCATGAGAAATTATAATGTACGCACCCTTGTATTCAAGCAGAAATTTTTCAAGCCATGAAAGCGCCGCTAAATCAAGATGGTTTGTAGGCTCGTCCAGCAAAAGAAGATTTGCTCCCGATAAAAGGAGCTTGGCCAGCTGTACCTTTGCCTTTTCGCCGCCGCTGAGCACCGAAACAGGCTTTTCCTGTTCCTCCTGAGTAAACCCGAGACCCAGTAAGCTTGACATAGCCCGTGCGCGGAAGGTAAGTCCGCCCTCTGCCTCGAATTTTTCCTGTAAGCGCATCTGCTTTTCAAGCCGCGCCTCGTCGGTCATTCCGCCGTCAATCTCATTATGAAGCTGCTCCAGCTCCGTTTCAAGCTCAATAAGCGGCGCAAAAACCGACAATACTTCGTCATACATACTCACCGAGCTGTCACGTACAACGTGCTGTTCCATATAACCGAGAACTGTATCCTGAGATTTTACAAATTCTCCGCCGTCGGTGAGAAGCTCACCCCTCATAAGCTTGAAAAGGGTGGTCTTACCGCAGCCGTTAACGCCCACAAGCCCGATTTTATCATTTTTATCTATTTCAAATGTGACATTTTTAAAAAGAAGCTCTGCCCCGAAGTAAAGCTCAATGTCCTTTGCGTTGTATATAATCATTATAAATGCCTTTCCTTTAAGGTTTTCCGCCTTTAATTATACTATTAAGGCGTTTTTTTGTCAAGGATATAAAAACAGGCGGTCATCGACCGCCCGTTATAATTATTATTTAAACAACCCCATTATTTGTGCCAGTATTGTCGCATTTTACACCGCCTGCGCCGTATAAAGCTTGTAATAATCGCCCTTCTTAGCCATAAGCTCGTCGTGGCTGCCCGCTTCAGTAATACCCTTGTTGCTGATATACATAATCTTGTCGCAGTTGCGTATTGTCGAAAGTCTGTGAGCAATAATAAACGAGGTTCTGCCCTTTAAAAGATGATTTATACCGTTCTGTAAATAGCGTTC
This sequence comes from Ruminiclostridium sp., assembly GCA_017472865.1. GTDB lineage: Bacteria > Bacillota > Clostridia > Oscillospirales > Ruminococcaceae > Ruminiclostridium_E. The sequence continues at coordinate 7,031 of JAFUNV010000101.1, forward strand.
TGTCTTCGCGTCAATAGACGAAGTCGCTTCGTCAAGAACCAGTATTTTCGGGTCGGAAAGAATAGTTCTCGCTAAAGCAATAAGCTGCTTCTGACCCTGTGAAAGTCCTGCGCCGCGTTCGGAAACCTCCGTGTTGTATCCGTCCTTAAGACCTGCTATATAATCATGAATACCTACTATCTTGCAGGCCTCCATAGCTTCTTCAAGGGTTGCATCAAGTCTGCCGTAGCGGAGGTTGTCGAGAATAGTGCCGCTGAAAATAAAGCTGTCCTGAAGCATTATTCCCATCTGACTTCTCAGGGATTCCAGCGTAACATCAGCAATATTGCTGTTGTCAATAAGAATTTCACCGCCGTTTATGTTGTAGAATCTTGAAAGCAGGCTGACAATAGTGGTCTTGCCCGCACCCGTAGGCCCTACAAGCGCAATGCTTTCGCCTGCCTTTACGTCAAAGCTCACGTTTTCAAGAATGTTGATTCCCTCTTCATAGCGGAAAGTTACATTTTTGAAATGCACATCACCCTTGATTTCGGGTAATTCCCCTGCCCCGATTTTGTTGCATACAGTAACAGGTTCATCAAGCATTTCAAAGATTCGCTCAAGATAAGCTACCGCATTGATGAAAGTATTCATCAGGTTTGAAAGGTTCATAAGAGGCTGCCAGAAACGCGCGCAGTAGTCACCCATTGCAAAAATCGTACCAAGAGAAAGACCCGGCAGTGCCAGTAAGCCCACACCGTAAATAGCGGCTCTTGTTATAATTGAAACTATATCTGTCGAAGGCCAGATAAGGTTGTTGCAGGCAACCGCCTTCATCCAGTCCTTGCGGTACGCCTTTGCAAGCTTGTCGTTGATTTCCGCATTGACCTCTTCACGGGTAAATATCTGCGAAATCTGAACGCCAACAATGCTTTCGTGAAGATATGCGTTCAGGTTGGAGCTCTTGTTTGAAACCGCCTGCCACGCCTTGCGCTGTCTGTTCTTGATTGCGAAAATAACAGCGGCATAAACGGGAAGTCCTGCCAGAACAACAAGTGCAAGCTGCCATGAAACAAAGAACATGAATATGATAATGAAAAACAGGTTGAAAATTTCAAGTACGAAATTTATAATACCGTTTGTCATCAGGTCGGAAATAGAATTTATGTAGTTTACAACTCGCACAAGAATTTTTCCGTGAGGTCTGCTGTCATAATACTCAAAGGGTAAATCCTGCATGTGCTTGAAAAGGTCACGGCGGATATCATAAATAATATCCTGACCCACCTGTGTCATCATCTTTGCACGTATTTTTGTAAAAATTACGCTTAAAACGATACAAAGGAGAAATCCTGCCGCGCAGAGTACGAGCATAGGAATGTCCGCCTTGCTGTCCATACAGTTATCAACAGCATACTTTGTTATAACAGGTGAAAGCAGACCGATTATTACCGCAACCGCACTGAGTAAGAGAGACTTTGCTATTCTTCCCTTATATTTTCCCGCATAGACAAGGGCGCGTTTAAGGTGGCGTATGTCAAATGGGGTTTCAAGGGTTTCGTCAATATCAAATTTATTTCTTGCCATTCTTCATCACCCTCCTTACTTCTGCAGTTCATATACTTCGCTGTAATAGCCGCCTGTCTTTATAAGCTCTTCATGAGTTCCCATTTCGGCAATTTCACCGTCCTTGAGAATAATAATTCTGTCAGCGTCCTTTGCCGAAGAAATTCTCTGTGCAATAATAATCTTTGTGCAGTTATAATCTAGATTTGCCAGAGCGTCCTGAATATGCTTTTCTGTCTCCAGGTCAACCGCCGAGGTGGTATCGTCCAGAATAAGAATTGAAGGCTTTACCGCAAGTGCACGGGCAAGTGAAATTCTCTGCTTCTGTCCGCCCGAAAGACCTACGCCTCTTTCGCCGATAATTGTATCGTAACCGTCAGAGGTTCTTGTAATAAAGTTGTGAGCGTCTGCACACTGTGCATATTTCTTCACTTCTTCTTCGGGCAGGTCGATGTTACCGAAGCAGATATTGCCCTCAATTGTATCGGAGTAAAGGAGAACGTCCTGAGTTGCAATACCTATGCTTCCGCGCAGCTCCTTCAGCTTCATCATTCTTACATTAACACCGTCCACCAGCACTTCGCCGTCTGTAACGTCATAAATACGGGGGATAAGGTTTATAAGCGTGGTCTTACCCGAGCCCGTAGCACCCATAATCGCTACCTTTTCACCGGGATTTACAGTAAAGCTGATATTTTTCAGAACCTCTGTCTTGCCGTAAGCGAAGGAAACATTTTTAAATTCAATTTTTCCCTCTACTCTTCTGCCAAGCTCCACTGCATCCTCTCTGTCAATAATTGCAGGGTGCGCGTAGTAAAGCTCGATAATCTTGTTGGCAGAGGCTGTAAAACGCTGATAGTCGTTTACAATATTACCGAGAGTTCTCATGGGGTTGGAAATTGTCCAGATAAGTCCCGCAAAAGCAGCATATTCGCCTATGGTAATTCTTCCGCCGATTACGAAAAGACCGCCGCAGATAAGACAGATAACTGCAAGGGACTGAGCAGTAATTTCAAGATAGGGGAAGAAATTCAGCCATGTAAAGGCAGATTTCTTGTTTGCGTTGTTGTAGGCCTTATTTTTTTCATCAAACTTGTTTATTTCAAATTCTTCCCTTGCAAAAGCCTTTACAACTCGGTTACCCGAAATATTTTCTTCTGCGCAGGTATTGAGCTCGGAGAATTTTTCACGAAGGTCAACGTAAAAGGGACCTACCACGTTCTTGAACTTCTTTGTAATAACAAGAATTAAAGGCGTAAGTACAAGCATACAGATTGCCATGAGCCAGTCTATACTGAAAAAGTACACAACCGAAACGGTGAAAAGAACCACACATTCAAGGGTTGTCTTTATAATCCATGCTACCGAGTGACGAATCATATCAAGGTCGCTTGTAACACGGGTCATTATATCACCTGTGCGGTAACGGTTATAGAAACCTGCGTCCTGCGCTTCAATTTTATCGAACAATACCTTTCTTATACGGTATATAAGACCCTGAGAAGTCTTTTCGTATGACATATTAGCGCTGTACTGAATAATACCTCTCAAAAGTGTGAAGCCCACCATTGCGAACAGCATTTTCAGAAGCAGATCTGAGCCGTTTATCAGATTTTCTGCCGCCTGCTCACCCACAAGAAAGGTGTCAACTATCTGCTGTGTGAAATAAGGGGTAATTATGTACATTGACTGGGAAATAATGGTCAGAAACAGAGCAAAAATATAAAGTGCCCTGTCGCCCTTCATGTTTTTCCAGAGCCATCGGAGAATGAACATAAAATCACTTTCCTTTCTTAAAAATCCGTAATAATCTATACGCCGCATATTAAAAACACGGTGTTTTTCCTTTTCGTGCATTGCCTAATATACCACACTTATATTAATAAGTCAAGGCTTTTTCAGGAAAAAGTTTCAAAAATCGAAAACGTTTTCAGGTACTATAAAAAACATATTTTTAAATTGTAAAAATCTCTTTGGAGCGAAGGCGCTCCTGCCCGTTCCTGCCTTTTGTTACCCATATTGTTTTCGGAACAAGCAAGACGGCAGGTTTCATCGTTTATTTTGTTTTTGATTTTCTTCGGAGCGAAGGCGCTCCTGCCTGTTTTCTCTTTTCTGTCAGCAAAAAAGACACCGTACAAAAGTACGATGTCTTTTTGATTATTAACCTACGATACCTGAACGTTCAACACCTTCGATGAAGTTTTTCTGAAGGAAGATGTACATAATCAGGATAGGAAGAATGGAGAGTAAGCATCCGCTTTCAATCCATACGAGCCAGTCAGAAGCAACACCTGTAGGTGTACCGCCGTTGAAGTATGCGGAAATTGTTTCATACAGGTTGCTTACCTGAAGAGCGATTGTGTTGGACTTTGTAAAGAACATACCCGAAACGTAAGAGTCATTCCAGTACCATACTACCGAGAAGATAAATACGGTTAAGAAGGAGTTGCTTGCGTTGGGAACCATTACCTTTACGAATGTCTCGAAAGGTCCGCAGCCGTCAAGGTATGCAGCATCTTCAAGCTCCTTGGGAAGTCCTCTGAAGAACTGACGGAACAGGAAGATAAACAGACCTGCACGGATACCGTTACAGAAGAAAGCCTGTAAGTAAAGTGCCCAGGGAGAGTCAGCAAGGTTGAGTGCCTCTCCGTTTATGAGAGTTGCAAGTCCGAAGGGGTCAAAGTATCTGAACTGCATGAACTGCGGGATTAAGATAACCTGTGTAGGTACGATAATCTGCATGATTACAATTGCGAACAGAAGACCCTTGAATTTAAATTTGAATCGTGCGAAGCCGTAACCTGCGATTGAACAGGTAAGAACCTGAATAAGTGAGCAGACTACGTTTACGCTGACTGTATCCCATACGAGCTTGGGGTAGTCGATAGCTGTCCATGTTTCAACAATATTGTCAAGCATGAAGGTCTTGGGTATCCAGAGAATGGACGGGTCAGTCATTTCAGCCTGAGGTCTGATTGAACATGAAATCATGTAAAGAATGGGGTAAAGAATTACGAAGCCCAGTCCGAAGAGGATAAGGAAACGGAAGATAGGCCATACTCTTTCGGAAACTCTTCTGCCGAGAATATAACGGTAGTGGTTCTTTTCCGCCGCATTATAACTGCGGTAGTTCTTGATGATATCCCAGCTGCTGATATGATACTGGCTGAGACGTTCCTTTTCTTCTTTCTTAAGCTGTCTCTTGGACTTCTTCTTTACGGGTGCAACATCTGCTGTTTCTGCCTTCGCAGGAGCAGATGCAGGTGCGGGAGCTGCCTTGGGCTCTTCGGACTGAACAGACATAATTGTCTCTTCAGCCTGAGCTTCAGCAACTGTTTCCGCTGTATCAGGAGTAACATCTGTGCCTGATACAACTGTTTCTTTTTCAAATTCGTTGTTATCCACTGAAGTTCCTCCTTAATTAGTCTACCTGGTAGAAAATAAATCTTGATACAATTGCGGAAATAATACCGAGGATTATCGCTACAATTGCGAAGTATGCCCATGCCATTGCGGACGAGAAGCCGTATTCCCAGCCTCTTGCATAGCTCATAACCTGCTGCATTACGGGGTTATCGGTCTTTACGAAGGAGTCGATAACGGTGTAGATGAGGTTAACGAAAATCATAGGCGAAATTGTGGGGAAAGTTATCTTCCAGAAGAATTCCCAGCCCGTTGCACCTTCCATGGAAGCTGCTTCCTTAGCGGAAACAGGAATACCCTGTAAAGCGGAGATGAAGATTAAAATCTGAATACCGGAATCCCAGATTAAGTTCAGGATTGTTTCGGTAACAGTTGTGATAGCTTCAGTAAAGGACTGGCTGATGTTTGTAAGTCCCATGAACTGTAAGAATTCTTCAACGAAGTCTGCCTTGAAGAGCGAGCTGAACTGTGAAGCCTCGCCTACGCCCTGCGCGAGCATGTCACCGTTGATAACCTGTAATACAGGACCTGTTGCGATAAGTACAGGAAGGAAGAAGATTGCTCTTGCAAAGGTTCTGCCCTTGAACTTATCGTTTAAAAGAAGTGCAACGAAGAGGGAGAATACCAGTACCAGCGGAACTGTATATGCTGTTTCAAGAAGTGAGTCAGCTAAGTTCTGAGGGTAGTCTGCGTTTTCTGTGAATGCCTTCTTGTAGTTGCCGAAATTGTTCCATTCGGTATAGATACCGGGGCCGTCCATTCCGTACTGCTCA
>JAFUNV010000102.1 GCA_017472865.1 Ruminiclostridium sp.
CGCATATAAGCTAAAGGAGCAACCTCAATAACATTGCGCTCCAGATTTCTCTGGTAGCTTTCAGCACCCATCATATCAAATAAAGCGTCATAAAGCGGACGTAAATATGGGTCAACCTTATTCTGTAAATCACCAGGAAGAAATCCCAGTTTTTCACCAGCTTCAACTGCGGGACGGGTGAGAATAATACGGGTAATTTCATGATTTTTAAGAGCGCGTACCGCTTGTGCAACCGCAAGGTAAGTTTTACCTGTACCGGCAGGACCAATACCGAAAACAATAGTATTTTTCTTTATGCTGTCGATATATTTCTTCTGACCGAGAGTTTTGGCCTTTACAGGTTTACCTGTAAAGGTTACACATACAGTATCACCGCCGATTGCCGCAACCTGATTTTCTGTCCCCTCATTCACAAGGCTTATAACATATCTGACGCTCTGGTCGGTAATTGCCTCACCTTTATCCAGAAGTTCCACAAGACTTAGTATTGCTCTTTTCGCACATTCGGTGCGGTCTTCCTGACCTGTTATCTTGATTTTATCATCACGACTGAAAATGGAAACACCGTATTCCTTCTGCAGAATAGTGATATTTGAATCAAAATCCCCGAAAATTGCATGGAGATATTCAAGATTATCCAGTTCAATTATTGCTTCGGTCATAGAAACTTCCTTTCGGTTTTGTAGTTATTCATATTATTATAACACATTTTTCCTTTAAAATAAAGGGGTTTTTAAAAATTAATAATATATTTATAAGATATTATTGTTCATAACACAACACTTGTGCGAACATTTTCTTATTGCATAATAACCCCTCCGCCGATAACTGTATCACCATCATAGAAAACAACGCGCTGACCCGGAGTAATAGCTCTCTGAGGCTCGTTGAATTCAACATAGACTCTTCCGTCAGGTTCGGGATATACAACACAGGGCTGCTCTTTCATACGATAACGGGTTTTTGCTCTGCACAAAATCGGTTCAGTAAGTTCAGGAATTGAAATCCAGTTCAGGTCGACAGCGATAAGCGATTTCTTCATAAGCTCCTGCTCAGAACCAACAATAAGTGAGTTATCCTCTGTATTCTTTCCGATTACATAGGTGGGCTTGCCGAATGCAATTCCAAGTCCTTTTCGCTGACCGATGGTATAGTTTATAAGCCCGTTGTGCCTGCCAACAACCTTTCCTTCTGCGTTTTTTACGTCTCCGCCTTCGGATTTTCTGCCTGTGCTGCGTTCAATAAAGGACGCATAATCACCGTCGGGAACAAAGCAGATATCCTGGCTGTCAGGTTTGTCAGCATTTACAAGACCGTTTCTTTCGGCTATTTCACGCACTTCCGCCTTTGTCATTCCACCTAAGGGAAAAAGAATATGAGAAAGCTGTTCCTGTGTGAGATTATAAAGAACATAAGACTGGTCCTTATCGTTTTCTCCATCACTGCTTATAGCCTTTTTTAACAGCCATCTGCCACGCTCATCATCGTACTCGACACGAGCGTAATGACCTGTGGCAACATAATCGCAATCCAGTGAAACAGCTCTTTCAAGCAGACCTTCAAACTTTATATATCTGTTGCAGTCTATACAAGGATTAGGGGTAAATCCCTGTTCATAGCTTCTGATAAAAGGAGTAATAACCTTTTCACCGAAAAGTTCCTTGAAATTGTATACATAATGCATTATTCCGAAACGTGACGCCACCTGTCTGGCATCTTCGATATCCGTCAAAGAGCAGCAGGTCTTAATACCAGATTGTTCATATTCTCCGTCATGAAGCTTCAGTGTTACACCAAGCAACTCATAATTATCCTTAAGAACCACAAGTGCTGCAGAACTATCTACGCCACCGCTCATGGCCACCATTACCTTTTTCATTTCGTATCTCCTTCTTTTTCCTGTTCTTCTTTATTCTCTTCGGGCTTTTCTATTCCGGCGTTCCATTCGGGATGCTTCTTTTTAAAGACTCTGTCCATAATAACCAGCACCGCAACTATCAGCGCCAGAGCCCCGAACATCTGAAGTCCGCTGAGGAGAACTATGGGAAGTCCATCTGCTGCAGACATTTCCGATATTGAAGATAAAATTATCATATCAATCACTCCATCACAAGTTAAAACAATTTATAAGGATATTTTACTCTTTTATGCGGCAAATGTCAATTATAAAGTTGATTTTATATTTAAAATATGGTATAATTGTAAAGTATTTTTATAACGGAGCTTTAAAAATGACAATTATTGTAATTTCTGATACCCACGGAGATTTTGATGCACTGTATGATATTGTTTCCCGCAACCGCACCGCTGATTTATTTATTCATCTCGGTGACGGCGAACGGGAATATTATGATGTGCGAAATCTTTTTCCTGAAAAGGCATTTCTTTTTGTGAAAGGCAATAACGACTGGGGTGACTATCCTGTATTCCACACTTTTTCTGTAGAAGGGCACAAATTCTACCTTACTCACGGTCATAGTTTTTCACGTTCATCTATTGAAAGTTTTATAAGCGCCACCGCTTCGGTTAACGGCTGTGACGTAGCTCTTTTCGGGCATACGCATGTTCCCTTTTGCATGGAATATGAAGGCGTTCATCTTTTTAATC
>JAFUNV010000103.1 GCA_017472865.1 Ruminiclostridium sp.
AAGGAAGGCGCAGACGCTATTTGTCATGGTTGTACAGGTAAAGGTAATGATCAGGTTCGTTTTGAACTTACAATTAAAGCATTAGCTCCCGAACTTCAGATTATTGCTCCCTGGAGAATCTGGGATATTAAATCCAGAGATCAGGAAATTGAATATGCCGAAGCTCACAATGTTCCGATCAAAATTACAAGAGAAACAAACTATTCCAAGGATATGAACCTCTGGCATCTTTCTCATGAAGGACTTGATCTTGAAGATCCTGCAAATGAACCTTTATACAACAAGCCCGGTTTCCTTGAACTCGGTGTTTCTCCCGAAATGGCACCTGACAAGCCTACATACGTTACAATCAGCTTTGAAAAGGGTATTCCTGTTGCACTCAATGGTGAAAAAATGGATGGTGTTAAGCTTATCAAAACCCTTAACAAAATCGGTGGTGAAAACGGTATCGGTTTATACGACATTGTTGAAAACAGACTTGTTGGTATGAAGTCCAGAGGTGTTTATGAAACTCCCGGTGGTACAATCCTCTATCACGCACATGATGTACTTGAAACAATCTGCCTTGATAAGGAAACTCAGCACTACAAGGCAGGTCTTGCTCAGAAGTACGCTGATATCGTTTATAACGGTCAGTGGTATACACCTTTAAGAGAAGCTATGGACGCTTTTGTTGACAAGACACAGGAAACCTGCACAGGCGAAGTAAAGCTCAAGCTCTACAAGGGTAATATCATCAATGCAGGCGTAACCTCTCCCTACACACTTTACAGCGAAGATTTCGCTTCTTTCGGTGAAGATGATGTTTACGACCAGAAGGATAGCGCAGGCTTTATCAACCTCTTCGGTCTCCCGATTAAGGTTAAGGCTATGCTTGACGCTGAAAGAAATAATAAGTAATTATTTTATGCGGTTACAGCGACAGAAGGCTTATGCCTTTTGTCGCAGCCGTGTTTTATGTAAGAATGAAAGGAACATAATCCATTATGGAAAAAATGTGGGCAGGTCGGTTTTCAAAAGAAGTTGACAGCGGAGTTAATGCTTTTAATTCATCAATTTCCTTTGACGGCAGAATGTATAAAAATGATATTGAGGGCAGTATCGCCCATGCAACCATGCTTGGAGAAGCAGGAATCATTTCCAGGGAAGACAGCGAAACCCTTATCAAGGGGCTGAACGAAATCCTTGCGGATATTGACAGCGGTAAGCTTGAGCTTGATATGACCGCTGAGGATATTCACATGTTCATTGAAGCTGAGCTTACAAAGCGTTTCGGCAGCGTAGGCAAGCGCCTTCATACTTCCCGTTCGCGAAATGACCAGGTTGCGCTTGATATCAGGCTTTATCTGCGTGATGAGATTGCTGAAATAAGAGCATTAGTATATAAAATCACAGATGTTCTCTGCAATATTGCTGAAAAACACACTGAAACCATCATGCCCGGCTACACGCACCTTCAGCGCGCACAGCCTATCACCTTCGGTCAGCACTTAATGGCGTATGCACAGATGTTTTTGCGCGACCTCGAACGTCTCGATGATGTGAACAAGCGTATGAACGAGTGCCCTTTGGGAAGCGGTGCTCTTGCCGGAACTACATATAATATCGACAGATTTATGACTTCTTCCCTTCTTGGTTTTAATGCGCCTATGGTAAACTCTCTTGACGGTGTTTCAGACAGAGATTTCTGCATTGAGCTTTCAAGCGCAATCTCAATTATAATGATGCACCTTTCCAGATTTTCCGAGGAAATAATTCTCTGGTGCAGCTGGGAATTCAAATTTATTGAACTCGATGATGCATTTGCAACAGGCTCCAGTATTATGCCTCAGAAGAAGAATCCTGATATTGCCGAGCTGGTCCGCGGTAAGACCGCCCGTGTATTCGGTGACAATATGACACTTCTCGCTATGATGAAGGGGCTTCCTTTAGCATACAACAAGGATATGCAGGAGGATAAGGAAGCTATTTTCGATGCTATCGACAATGTAAAGCTCTGTCTCTCCACTTTCATTCCTATGCTGGAAACCATGTCTGTATACAAGGAAAATATGCGTAATGCTGCCGCAAGAGGCTTTATCAATGCTACCGACTGTGCAGATTATCTCGTTAAAAAAGGTATGCCCTTCCGTGATGCTTATAAAATCACAGGCGGACTTGTTGCGGAATGTATTGAAAAACAGACTGACCTTGAGCACCTTCCTATTGAGTGCTACAAGGAAAAGACCGACCTCTTCGCTGACGATGTATACAACGCAATAAGCCTTGATACCTGCGTCCGCGAACGTAAATCCTACGGTGGACCCTCCCCCGAAAGTGTTGCAAAGCAAATTGAAATTACAAGGAAAAAGCTGAACAAATGAACATAACATTCTCCGACGAAATCACTTTTGAAGAATACAATGCGCTCCGCCGCTCCATAAGCTGGGGCGAACTATCCAAACGCCAGTTTGATATGATAAAGAAAAACTCTTTGTTTTTCGTAATAGCCAAGATTGACGGTGTATCAATAGGAACAACCCGTTGCGTCGGCGACGGAGGTTATCATTTCTTTCTCTGTGATGTAATTGTTCATAGAGATTTTCAGCGGCTTGGAATAGGAACAATGCTTATAAACAAATTTCTGCAATTTGTAGATGATACGGTAGAAGAAGGCGAAACAGCTATGATAACGCTGGTTTCAGCCAAGGATAAGGAGCCTTTTTACAAGAAATTCGGCTTTATTGAACGTCCCAACGAAGATAGAGGCGCGGGAATGTATATGTTCCACGAAAAGAAATAATAAGAACAAAGGAAGATTTAATTATGGCAGTAAAAGTATATATAGACGGTCAGGAAGGTACAACAGGACTTAAAATTCTTGAACGTTTTGAAGGCAGAACAGATATCGAAATTCTAAAAATCGACCCTGAAAAGCGTAAGGATAATGATGAAAGAAAGAAGCTTATAAACGCTTCTGATTTTACAATTCTCTGTCTCCCTGACGCGGCTTCTATTGAAGCAGTTTCGTTCATAGAAAATGAAAATACACGTATTATTGACGCTTCCACAGCTCACCGTACAAATCCCGGCTGGGCTTACGGTTTCCCCGAGCTTTCGGCTGAACACCGCGAAAAAATCAGAACCTCAAAGCGTGTAGCTGTTCCCGGCTGTTATGCAAGCGGATTCCTTTCTATGGCTTATCCACTGGTCAAGAACGGGATTTTACCCGCTGATTATCCTGTAACTGTTCATGCTGTTTCGGGTTACAGCGGCGCAGGAAAAAAAGGTATCGCTCAGTATGAGGATGAAAACCGTGTGAAGGAATTTGATACCCCAAGACAGTATGCGCTTACTCAGTCACACAAGCATCTTCCCGAAATGCAGGTTATTTCGGGGTTACAGTATAAGCCTATGTTCAATCCTTACGTATGCGATTATTTCGCAGGTATGGTCGTTTCCCTCCCGCTCCATACACGTATTCTGAGCAAGAAATATACACCTGCGGACATAAAGGCAATGTTTGATGAACATTACAGCGGCTCGAATTTCATTAAGGTTGCGGAACTGAACGGCTCGGATATTCTTACAAACGGCTTTATCAGCGCAAATGAGCTTGAA
>JAFUNV010000104.1 GCA_017472865.1 Ruminiclostridium sp.
CTCGGCTTTCCAATATCATGGAACAGCATTGCAAGGCGCAAATGCTTCATCGGTTCAATTGCTTCAACGGTTGCTATTATGTGTTCATAAACATCTCTGTTATGATATTTTGTTCTCTGTTCAAACCCTACACAAGCAAATAGTTCTGGTATAAACACAGAAAAAACGTCCGGATACTCTCTGAGAACTGCACCGCAGCTGCCACAAAGAAGCTTATTGAATTCAACTGCAATCCTTTCAACTGCTATATTCTTAAGCAAATCACGACAATTATGAACAGCTCTTGACGTGTTCTCTTCAATCGTAAAACCATAATAGGAGGCGAATCTTAACGCCCGCATAATGCGTAAGCCATCTTCGTTGAAACGCTCGGTGGGATTACCGATAGCACGTATAATTCCGCTTTTTAAATCCTCCTGCCCACCGAAAAGGTCTGTAAGTCCCGTTGAAGGATTAAAAGCCATGGCATTCACGGTAAAGTCGCGCCGCTTCAGATCCTCAGCAAGCCTTGATGTAAAGGAAACGCTTTCGGGGCGGCGGTTGTCATTGTAGTCCCCGTCAACGCGATAAGTTGTAACCTCAATTGGCTCTCCCTCAGATATTACAGTGACTGTTCCGAAATCAATACCCGTGTCGATTATCCTGTACCCCGACAGACAGGTTTTAACTTCGTCAGGGTGTGCGTTGGTTGTGATATCATAATCCTTCGGTGTTATTCCGAGCAAAGAATCACGCACACAGCCGCCTACTGCAAAGGCTTCAAAGCCGCTGTTATTAAGCTGTTCAATTATTCGTCCCGCAAATAAAGGTAATTCCATATAATTCTCACTTCATTTCGCTGATAATCTCATTAGCCTTCTTATAGATTGTTTCGGGCGAATCACCGATATAGAAATTACCGCTGTCATAAAGAATTTTTCCGTCAACGACTGTACGCTTTACATTCTGTTTGCTGCCCGCATAAACAATATTTTTTGCAATATTGTTCATAGGCTGCATATTGGGCTGGTTAAGGTCAATTTCAATGAAATCTGCCTTTTTACCGACCTCAAGCGTATCACAGTCATAAAGGCACATTGAGCGTGCGCCGTTCACAGTAGCCATTCTGAGAACCTCAAGCGCATCGCAGGCTGCAGCGTCTTCCCTGCTGACCTTCTGAAGTCCGGTTACAAGGAACATTTCACGGAACATATCAAGACAGTTATTGCTTGCAGGTCCGTCTGTACCTATTGCTACAGGAATACCCTTTTCAAGATATGTGCAGACAGGGGCAATTCCGCTGGCAAGCTTCAGATTTGAAGCGGGATTTGTAACTGCGTAAAGACCGCGGTTCTTAAAAATCTCAAAATCCTTTTCGGACATGTGAACGCAGTGATATCCGCCGCCGCCGTAGTTGTACATACCGATACTGTCGAGAAGCTCGGTCGGTGTCATTCCGTAGCGTTCCTTACAGCCCTCCACCTCGGATTTTGTCTCTGAATTATGAACAAAGACAGGCAGCTTTCTGCGGTTTGCAAGCTCGGAAAGCTCCTTCATTATTTCCATACTTGTGGTGTATTCTGCATGGAAACCCAGATGATAGGAGATAAGAGAATTGATACTGCTGAATTTGTCGTAATCCTTTTCCATCTGTTCAACTGTACCACCGAAATTATTGATAGAGTCGCATAAAACTGTTCTGAACCCACAGTCTATACTTGCTTCTGCAATAGCGTCAGTTTTCATGTACATATCGAAATTTGCAGTTATACCACTGGTGAGATATTCCATAATTCCCAGTTTTGAAAGCCAGTAAACACGCTCAGGTGTAAGCTTCGCTTCCATAGGGAAAACACGGTTGTAAAGCCATTCCTGAAGGGGCAGATCATCTGCGTAAGAACGCAGGAAGGTCATAGCGGTGTGTGTGTGTGCATTCTTGAAGCCCGGCATAAGGAGATTGCCGTTAACGTTTATTTCCTTATCAAACGTGCCGCCTTCAACAGCTTCACCTACATATACAATTCTGTCGTTTTCAGTATGAAGCTCTCCTTCGGAAATTGAGCAGGCTTCATCTGCCATTGTCATAATTTTTGCATTATAATATCTTATTTTCATGCTTTTTCCTCACTGTCAAGAAATTTTTCCGCAAGGCTTGTCGTATAAGGTGCACGACATATACCCTTTTCTGTAATAATCGCAGTTATAAGCTCGTTATCTGTCACATCAAAGGCAGGGTTATAGCATTTTACCCCTGCAGGAGCAACAGGACTACTGAAAAATTTTGTGCTGATTTCAGCAGGCTCACGTTCTTCAATCTTTATATCCTCGCCTGTTTTACAATTGAAGTCAATCGTGGAGGACGGACAGAAAACATAGAACGGTATGCCGTAATGCTTGGCAAGAACCGCAACTCCGCTTGTTCCGATTTTATTGGCAGTATCGCCGTTTGCCGCCACACGGTCACAGCCCACAAAGCACGCTTGTATCTTACCCTGCTTCATAACAATACTAGCCATATTATCACATATAAGAGTTACATCTATACCCGCCTTATGAAGCTCATATTCAGTAAGTCTTGCACCTTGCAGGAGAGGACGTGGTTCGTCGGAATAAACATGGAATGTGTAACCTTTTTCAGCACCGAGAAACAGTGTTCCAAGACCTGTTCCGTATTTTGAGGTAGCCAAAGGGCCTGCGTTACAGTGTGTAAGTATTCCGTCTCCGTCCTTTACGAGCGTTAATCCATATTCTGAAATTGCACGGCACATTTCCATATCTTCAGTATGTATTCTTCGGCTCTCATCTTCCATAGCCTTAAGCATAGAAGTAACACCATTACCTTTTTCAGAAAATGCAGCTTTTTCAACACGGTTAAGCGCAAAACTGAGATTTACCGCTGTCGGACGTGAAGA
>JAFUNV010000105.1 GCA_017472865.1 Ruminiclostridium sp.
ATATCTTGAAGAACACCGCAACGAAGAGAGCGCTGAGTGGTGGGAATGGCACGATTCTCTGACTGCAGAGCTTGCCGAGATAGCTGAATCAGAAGCAAAGCAGTACAAGAAGAATGAAGAAAAAAAGGCAGATGCAATCCTTGAATACAGCGATGTAACAAGTGCGCTCAAGAAAGCCAAAAAAACGGAGATTTCGGAGTGGGAAAAATCCTCGGCCGAAATTAAGGACGCTGTAACCAAAGCCTATGAGGATGTAACTTCTGCTTATGAATCTGCACGTGATGAATATATTTCCGCAGGTGAGCTTATCGAGGATAAAATCACTGACACAAGCGGCACAGAGCGGTATATACTTGCTGATTTCGAGGCAAAAACAAAGGAACTGCAGAAATATCAGGAGGACCTTCTGAAGCTTCGTGATACAGGAATATCAGATGAGCTGATGGAGCAGATAATGGCGCTGAGCTACGACAACGGAGACAGACAGGCATATATACGTGAGCTTCTCCGTATGGGCGAAGAGGAACGCAAGGCGTATTACGCTGATATGGATGCGTACTACAAGGAAGCTCAGAACGCCGCCGCACTGGAAGTATCTGACGAACTGGCAGAAGCTGACAAGGCGGCTGTTGAAGGCGTGAAGAAGATATACGGTTCTTTGCCTGACGATGCGTATGAGGAAGGCGTGAAAACGGCACAGAGCTATCTTGACGGTATAAGAACTACCATGCAGGAAGCAGATGCAATGAGGTTCATGGGAGCGGATATTACCGCAATTGAAGCGCAAAAGGCTGTTATGCAATCGACTGCATCCGTTGATACGTCTGCAATCAGCAGAGGAATATCGGCGGCGGTGTCGAAGATATCTGCAACGCCTGTAACTATCAATGTTGCAGGAGAACAGATAATAAGGACCACTGTAGGCGAGATGCTGAGGGAAAATCTTATAACAGGAGGAAACAACACATATGTCTGAGCTCACTAACGGCGGAATATCGATCACACTCGGCAATTATGTACTGCCGTATATATCGGGATATACCGCCAGATGGGAAGATGAAGCAGACGGAAACAGCTTCGAAAACTGGGACTTCACCCGCAAGGAATATATCAAGGGGCGGAGATTCTATCTTGATATTACGACGGCACCGCTTGATGAAGATAAACGCGAAGAGCTGCTTGCGGTATTGTATCAGCGGACATTCAAGCTTACATGCCCCGAATATGAAGGAACGGTAAGGGTGAGCGGAGTGAGCGCACCTCTTACGGCCGCAGGATTCCTCGGCAAATGGTATACGGTATCGTTCACAGCCGCTGCAGTTGCTCTTGAAGGCGTACCTGACAGCGGCGGTCTTTAGCTTAGGAATGACGATTGACGGCGTTCCTGTAGAAGAGTTCGGAAATATCGTTGTAAAGCGGGCGTATTCGGGTGTAGGAACATCGGGGCTATGCACATCGTCGCTGACGTTCTCGGTACCTGCACCGCTTACAGCATCCATTGCGGCGCCGGTGGAGATAACAGGAGTTGAAGGGCTTCCGCCGTTCTACATAGCTTCAAGAGTACCGTCAGGCAGCGTAATAAATGTAACATGCTATGACCGCATGGCGTTTGCGGCAGCGGAACTTCCTTCAGAAGATATAAACACTTCCGACGGGCTTATATCCATAGGCAGTATAGTGGATATCATCGTACATACGATAGGCGCAATTGATCGATGGGGAGGGCTTCCCGACTGGCTATCGTTACAATATATATCTGTTGACAGCTTCACAGGGCTGACATGCAGTGAGATACTGGAGCGAATCGCCAAAGCAGGGGCAGGAATATGGCAGATACAGCGATTTGCGGCAGGGGATGATATATCATTATCATTTGTGTCGTTCCCTTCGACAAGCTCATCTGTACAGATCGAAGAGCATACGGCGCTTGCGATAGGCGCTGACTACGAAATCAAGGGTATAAACGCCACAGACGGCGAAGGAAATGTATACATCCGAGGCGATACGTCTACCGAGTACAATACGCTTAATATAAGTTCCGAATATATCACGGCAGAAGGCGCAACGGAAATATGGGACAAGGTAAGAGAGGAAGCTGTTACAGCTGTACAATGCGACAAGTGCATTATGCCCGCTGTGCTGACGGCGGCAAGCAGTATTACGTTCGCTCAGCATCCCGGCACGACATACCGCATAAACAGCATAACCGCCCACATAACACGTTCGGGAATATTCGGCACTATCGCATGTACGCCGCCTTCATCGGACGAGATAGGCATGTCGGGCAAGCTGACACGGGCTGTTGATAATGCGGTAGGATATAACCGCAAGACAGGCATTCAGCGAGTAACGAGATACCAGGGCATAATTACGGAGGTAGAGGCATGATCAAGACCGGAGCTGTACAGCCTATACGAGGTATACCGATTACCGTTGAAGGCGAAGTATACAGGGCTCACAGAGCGCCTGTCGAGGTATGCAAGGTGTCTGACAATGAATCATACGCCATATACGAAGGGTACGATAGCGACGGCGTGAAGCATCGAGCAAAGCTTACGGTAATCACAGAAGGTACAGGAGATATCCGTACTAACATTACGGCAATGCTTGAGGAGGTGGCAATATGATGATAGGCGGCGATATAATATCTGCACTTGTGGCGGTGCAGATGGGCGGCGGCACCGCCCTCCCCGACAGCTCCGTGACATTTTCAGCAAACGGCACGTATAACAGCCCCGACGGAGTTCGGTGGAACCCTGTTATCGTGAACGTTCCCAGTGACTATACAAAGGGCTTTGCGGACGGCGTTGCATATGCCAACGGTACCATGGGCGATGTTACGGTTGAAAGCGATGACGGCACATACACATTTTCGGGCGGAGCCGTTGCAGGCGTGGATCTCGGCACGGCAGGCGAACTGTTTCAGGCAATGGGTGAATCGGAAGATACAGGCGTTACCAACACATCAAGCGGTTGGATGCTGTATTGCGATTTTGATAATAGACCCGAAGATGAGAGCTGGACTACAAGTGTTCAGCTGTATAACGTTATAACAGGTCGGGATGTGCAACTGAATGGAACTGGATATAGCGGTCCGTCTGATACTATACTTGAATACACATCGTATGTATCTAATTTATCCTCATCGGGTTTTGACTGGACATACACAACTCGCTATAAAAACGGCACATCTTACAGCAAAACAATATGGGTAAAACCTGACAGCAGCATACGGTGGGCGTGGAATCAGTTTGTTTCAGACAGCACCGATTATACCGCAGGCGCACAGCCCACATATACAGCAGCAGAATAATATTTAAGGAGGAAAAGCAATGGAAAAAATCGTTAAATCAGGCGAAAGAGTGACCCATGTCACTCTTGACGGAACGGAATGTGCGGTTAGGTTTTCGGCTGAATACCGTGTATTTTATGTAAAATCAGAGGGCAGCGAGGTGCTTGTTTCTCTCAGAAGCGGAGCTGTCAGAGGCGATGACGGCACTCTGATTTGCCCCTCAGGCGGCTCGGTGGGATATCCTCACATGCGCCATGTAAACACAGTATATCTCACGGGCACAGGCGATGTAACGGTATTTGCAGGAAACGAGGCAGACGCCGCCCCTTTTAAGTCAGCCGCGCAGGGAGGAGGTGCAGCGAGCGGCAGCGGCGTATCACAGGGCTATGTGGACAGCAGGGATAACGCTATACTTGATGCGGCTAAGGAATATGCTGACGGCGCAGCAGAAAAAATCAACGTTAAAAACGCCATTGCCTGCGACACGAAGCCCACATATGCAGACGGCAGCATCACATATGTGAAGGGTGGTATTACATATACAACTGCCGACACAGAGACGTGGTTCTACTATAACGATGGAGAAGAGCTGAAGCAGACTATCTTTGTGGACGGCGAGGAATTTACGATCACTTCCGCAGGCAAGGTAGATTTTTCGGAGTTTGTCGAAGATTCTGATGTTGTAAGCGTCTACACAGGCAGCGAGGGAGATACAAGCAAGATACCAGACCTTGCGGCGCTGAGAATGCTTGACGCTAAGATTACAGGGAATATAAGCAACCCTAATTTGCTGATTAATCCCGATTTCAGTATCAACCAGAGAGGACAGACGGAATATCTGCAAAGCTCATATACAGTTGACCACTGGCGTACAGATTCACGGTCTACATTACAGTTGCTTGAGTCAGGAGCAAAGAGAATCTATGCTTCCGATGCTTATTCAGGTGAATGGCGGGCGTTTGCCCAATATGTAGAAAACTTGTCTTTGACGGACACGTATACAATATCCGTCAAAGTGACTGATGTAAAGGGTGAATGGTTTATTCCGACCGCCACAAATAATTACAACCCTTTAACTGTGGGTATTAATACTCGTACAGATTCAATTTTCTCAAGCGTTGGTATAGCTATGAAAAACGTTTCCGCAGGTGATTATATAGATATAGAATGGATTAAGCTTGAACTCGGCTCAATCGCAACTCCGTTCGTTCCGCCTGACCCTGCAACAGAGCTTGTGAAGTGCCAGAGGTATTATTGCAAACAAGAAAAAATAAATACAGTCTCCATCATAAATACATCATACGCGAATGTCTCTGCAAATTTCCCAACGGAAATGAGGACAACACCGACTGTTACAATACGCTCTGTTAGCGGTACTGACAATACAATATCATATTGGGATTCTCTAACAGATGCCGTTTCAGACGTTGCGGCTAATCTCGCAAGTCTAACTCACAATGGTTTCAGCTCGATAAGCACAAACAACGGCTTTACAGCTGATAAAGTATACACATTCGGATATGTCGCAGATGCAGAGATTTACTAAGGGGTGATGAAAATGACAGAGAAAAACACTATAGGCGTATACATCATGACTGATGCGGACGGAAATGTTACCAACATCAACAGCAGTGTGTTTCTTGCTGACACGGAAGGGTGGACGTGGATCGATGAAGGCAACGGAGATAAATATGCACACGCACAGAGCCACTACCTCAGCAAGCCGCTGATTGATGAGTATGGGCGGTATAATTTTACGCTTAAGAATAAAAAAATCAAGGAAATCAAAGAAAAAGACAAGCCCGCAATAACTGAGCCTCCTAAGACAGAAACATCTGCAGATCTGGCGGCAAGGATAACCGCAATAGAAAACGACATGCAGAGCTTCAAGGCTACAGTGTTGAGCGAGTTGCAGAAGCTTGCGGATTCAATCTAAGAAGGGAAGGAAAAAATTATGCACGAAAAGATGATAGCATTATGCGCCGCCGTGGGAGCGGCGGGAGCGGTTGTTGCAGAAGCGCTCGGAGGATGGGATGATGCTGTATTCACGTTGATAATGTTCATGGCGGCTGATTTCGTTCTGGGGCTCCTGTGTGCGCTGATTTTTCACAAGTCTGCCAAGACAGCAAACGGCGGATTATCTTCATCAGTCTGTGCGCAAGGCATCGTAAGAAAGGTAGGCACGCTGATAATTGTTGTAGTAGCGCATTATGTAGATGTACTGATAGGCGGCGAATATGTACGCAATGCAGTTGTTATTGCATTCTGCGCTGCCGAACTCATAAGCATATGCGAAACTGCAGGTCTGATGGGGATATTACCCAAGCCTGTACAGGCAATACTGAATAAGGCAATAGATATATTGAAGAACAGGGAGGGAAATAAATAATGTCTATTACGCAGGCGTTCCTTACCCCGAACAAGTACAGCCGTCCGGGCATAAAGCTCAAAGAAATTAAAAAAATTGCTATTCATTATGTAGGCAATCCCGGAAGCTCAGCTATGGCCAACCGTAACTATTTCGAAAACCTGAAAGACACTAAGGCTACATACGTTTCTGCTCATTTCGTTATTGGCTTGCGGGGTGAAATCATACAATGTATTCCGACGAACGAATACAGCTATTGTACCAACGAAGCCAACAGCTACAGTATCAGTATAGAATGCTGCCACCCTGACAGCACAGGTAAATTCAATTCATTCACTGAGAACAGCCTTGTTGAGCTTTGCGTAAAGCTGTGCAAAGACTTCAATCTGAGTGCAGACGACATCATCA
>JAFUNV010000106.1 GCA_017472865.1 Ruminiclostridium sp.
AGGAGAAAGAATAAATCCGCTTGCAATTACATCAAGTGTGTATTTACCTGAAATATAGTTGCCTGTGTGGTGGTTGAGGCCTCCTACGTCATACGCTCTGTTAAGAGCCTTTGTGTACAGTCTGCTTATGAACTTTGTCAGTTTACCGTTTACATCACGGTTTTCGGTTGCAGCATAAGTACCTGTCTTGATTCCGTAGCTTGAGCAAAGCTTGCTGAACTCGGGGGCAGATAAGAAGCCTCTGAAAATGAATGCATAGGTACAGCCTGCTTCAAGATAAGAAGCCCAGTTTGCAATTTCCTTTTCTGCGGGAGTTCTGTCAAGCATTGTCTGGTACATTCTCTTTACGAAGGTTTCATTGCTTAATTTCTGCTGTTTGAGTTCGGGACTGAGGACGAAATTAACTGCAATGTCTGCGGCTGTTGCACCGCTGTTGAGCTTCTGAATCCATTTGGACTTACCGCCTGCGTCAGACTCTCTGCCTAGCATTGTTGCGTAAAGTCTTTCAACGAAGGAGGAAATATTATCCTCAGGGATTGTTGCAAAAGCAAATTCGGAGTAATCAGAAATAAGCGCCTTGGTCGCATTTTCAGCAACTACATAATAGTAGTAGGTCTTACCCTGTACAACGCTTGAATCAACATAACATTCAGCGTTGGTTGTACAAAGCTTTGTGAGCTCGCCGCCCTTTGTCATGGAACGATAAATAGTATAACCTGTTGCGCCCTCGGGCTTATCCCAGGTAAGTGTAACCTTTGTACCCTTGCCTACCGCTGTCTTTACATTGAAGGGTGCTGTCTGAACTTCTATAACGGTTTCATTTACAAATACATAGTCACTGAAATGTTCAAGGTGAACACGATAGTAGTGCTTACCGTTCTTTACAATATGCTTACCGGGAATTTCAACCTTTTCTCCGTTAGCCATTCTGTAAAGGTGATAGTTGTCGTAACCGTATATAAGGTCATCGCACATAGGAATATCCATTTCAACAAGACCGTCGAACTTATCGCCGTGGGACTTACCGTTCTTGTCCTTAAGGTCAAACTCGAAGAAATGAGCCTTACCCTTTACCTTGTCATCCTTGAAATGTTCCTTGTACTTGTCTTTTCTGTCATCAACGATTTCTTCAACTACAAATTCAAAATCATTGAAATTAAAGTCCTTATCGAGCTCTTCCTTATCCTTCATATTCTTGGAAGGAGCAAGCTCAATCTTTTCGCCCTCGAAGGATTCAACAGAAGCTTCCTGCTTGCTTTCCTCGTCGAAGGGTCTGTTCTCTGTTTCGCCGATTTCCTTGAAAGGAATACCGTGTCTGTTTGCATAAGCTTCAATCATAGAGCCGCTCTTGCCGCTTAAAGAGAAGCCTGCATATACAGACATATCATCGCCCCAGCCGTCAAAACCGAATGCCTTATCGCCGATATTTGTTACGGATTCGGGAACGTACATTGTCTTGATGGAAGCACAGCCTCTGAATGCCCAGTAGCCTACGTAGGTTACGCCCTCATTGATTGTAACAGAGGTAATCTTGTCACATTCTGCAAAGGCTTCAAAGCCGATAGAACTGAGAGTACCGAGGATTTCAACAGAGGTAAGACCTGTTGCGCCGTAGAATGCCGCGTCGCCGATTGTTGTTACGGTTGCGGGAACAGTATATGCGCCTGCCTTGCCTGTGGGGTATGCTACGAGAGTTGTCTTATCCTTTGTGAATAAAACGCCGTCTACGGAGCAGTAATACTTGTTTTCAGGGTCGCACTCAATGGAGAGCATACCTTCATTATGTGTGAAGGAGCCGCCGAGAATGCTGTTTACGCCCTTGGGGATTGTTACAGTTGTAAGCTTGTGGCAGCGCTCGAAGGAGAACTTCTCTATTGATTCAAGAGAATCGGGAAGTGTTACGCTTGTGAGATTGTCACAGCTGTTGAAAGCGTAATATGCAATACGCTTAACGCCTTCGGGGATTACAACTGTCTTGATATTGCCTGTTGTGCTGTTGTGGAAAGCAGAGAATGCATTTTCGCCGATTTCTGTCACGGGTGTTCCGTCAATCTCTGCGGGAATAACGACATCGCCGTCGACGATATCGCCGCTTGTGATAGTGTAACCGTCAATGTTTGCCTTGTAGTAGAAGGTGTTGTTGCCGACGATTATGGAATTTCTTACATAATCGTAATCAACTGTTCCGAGCAGTGATTCGTTGTCACCTGTTACGGAATAAACCTCAATAACGTAAGTACCGCTAGGTACGCCTGCACGCATGAATAACGATTCATAGTTCTGACAGTCGTTGAAGAAACAGTAATCATTAATGTCGGGGTTCTGACCCTGGATTCTTACAATATATCCGTCAGCACCGTCAACAGCGGACCATCTGAGAACACCGTCCGCGTCAAAGTAAACACCGCCTGAAGCTGTCTTGAAACTTACAGTTACAGTGTCACCCTCGACCATGCCGCTTTCAGCAAGGACTTCATCCTTAAGGTTGATTTTGTAGCCGATATGGTGTAAATAATATTCCGAAGGAATATTTACATCATCAAATGAAAGCGAAGTTGTCTGGTACTGAATCCAACCTGACCAGTCGTCGGGTCTTGTGCCGTAGAACACATAAATTTCTGTAATGAAATCTTCGGCTGTAATGCCCTCTCTGTCAGTGCCTGTGATTTCAATGCCTTCAACGGTAATACCGTTGTAAGCTGCCTTCAGGTCGCCGATAGTGCAGATATTATCGGGAACTGCCTGAAGAGGAATTTCAACGTTTGCGTTAAGTACAAACTTATTGTTGCTGTTTTCATCATACTTTGCAGTATAGGTTGCGGTTTCTTCTGTATTCTTATGAACAGCAAAGCCGTTTTCGTCCTTATCGCTGCCATCGGAATATCCGTAAATCTTAGTGCCGATAAGGCTCTGTGTACCGTCTGCATAAACAGCATAAGCCATGAGCTTGTATGTGCCGGAAGCAACGTTGTTTTCAGCAAGAACAGCACTGATATTTTCAAGAGTGCAATCAGAAACGTCGAAGCTTAAGTCCGCACCGTCAATTACAACCTTATAGCCTGCCGCATTGCTGTCTGCCGCCCATACAAAAGCGCCGTCCTCGATTACATCAACAGAAGAGTAAACCGTAATTGTGTAATCAACAACATCACCGTCTCTTACACCCCATGTCTGAAGCTGGAAGCCGCCGAAATTGCTGATATCGGTAATATTGTTTGCAGCCATGATATCTGCAACAGTTGCACGGAGAGCAAGCTTTCCGTCGTAGTTTGCAGTAGCCGCATTCCAGCCTGTAAAGTCGGTTGCATAGCCGTTGAATGCAATGTTCTGATAATCTGTGGGTCTGTTTTTAAGACTTGTGGCCGCAATAATGATGTCGTTTTCGTTGAACTCATATCCAACACCGATATTTGTAGTGCCAAAGTCAATTATACCTGCATTTACAAGGTCGTCAGAACCCGGTTCCTTACCGACATAGGTATGTGTACCGGAGAACTCATACTTCTTTGTGTAGCCTGCAGGGATAGAGAAGTCAATTTCCCTGAAGCCTGTATTTGCATAATAATAAGGTGTAAATGCGCTGATATCACCGTTCTTATCAACCGAACATACGGAATAGCGGATATAGGTTGCTTCAAAATTCGGGAACAGGAAGGTCGTATATGTGTCTGAATTTGAGTGGCTGTACGAAACATATTCCTGAACGCCGTCACCGCATTCCGCAATAATGACATATCCTACCGCACCTTCAGTCTTGCCGAACTTCAATGTATGAGAATACATTTCAGAACCGCTTTCCATAGGCAGGATTATTACTTCTGCAGGAGCAGAAAGGGTTTCAGCTGCCTGACAGCCATCGTAACCGTTTATAACTGTAGAAGCCACTGAATATGCAGCGTCAGGGCTAAAGAACCATGTGTTGCCGTCAAATGCATACAATTCAATCTCAAGGTCGCCGCTGAAATCAACGCCCTTCACGTGCTGTTCTGCGAGACAGGTCTTGGGATTTATGCTTGCTGTATTGCCTGAGTCAACATTGTCCCACATTCCTGTGCTGCAGCTTCCGACCTGAACTCCGTTTACAAACAACGCATAGTTCTCCAGCATTAACCATTTTTCAGGGGCTGTAACTGCGTCAAAGATATTGAGTCTGTTCCATGTAAGAGTATCGGTTTCGTGGTCGTAGGAAATGTCTGCGTCCCATTCCATGTATCCCTCGGAAGGCTCGCTGTACACGAATTCAAGCTCAAGATACTTTTCGCTGTATCTGAACTGAGTATCAATAAGCCAGAGTTTTGCGGTATAGGTTTCGCCGTCTGTAAGAGTGCCGTTGAGATGAACACCAGTTACCATTCCGTTGCCCCATTGTACCTGTGTGGAATCGGAATCATATATCTCAACATGGTAGTACTTTGCGCCGATAACGGTATTCCAGCTGAGTAAGCCTGTCTTATTGTTGTACATAAGGGAGAAAGGCTCGATTTCGGTATTCTTTTCGTACCTGCCTACGTCAATCGTGATTGTTTCGGAGGAAGAAATTCCTTCAATGACATTAAAATCAGAATCGGTGAGCTTCATGCTTATTTCGATTTCACCCTCGATGAAATCTGTAAGTCCTCTGCTCTCACGGCTTCTGTTTTCAGTTGCAATTTCCTTAAGAATATCAATCTTATGTGTAGCCGTTGTGGGATTACTCCAGGATACACTCGTCAGCCTTTCGCCGTCAACATAGAAGCTGTATCCCTCTGCCTCATGACATCTGTTAAAAGTCAGGGTACCTTCGTTTTCATCGAAAACGAAATTGGGAGCCCAGCTGTTTACAGTAACAACGGAATCAATAGTAAGTCCCTCGCGTACAAACGCAGCATCAGTAAGACCTATCATAAAGCCTGTGCTCTTGATAACATAGCTGTCGTCAAAGCCATAACCGCCGAAGCAGAGCTTGCCGTCGGGAGTTACCGCCCATATGTCGTCCTCTACTCCTTCCTTACCGCATATAAACAGTAAGCAGAAATAGAAATCCTCGGGAGAAAGTGTATCGGGAGAGCTGTTATTTACTGCGAAATTGTTGATTTTGAAGCCTGAATAAAGCTGCTTCAGTTCAGCGAAGGTAGTTTCGCCATAGGTAACGCCGGGAATTTCATAGTAGTAGTTAGCGTCACATATAAGGCCTACCTCATTATCACTATATTCTCTTACAGTAAGGTTAAGAGGACTTCCGTCATAGTTGAATTCATATAACTCAGTATAAACTGCTTCATCGGAGAAGTTACCTACGTTACCGTCCTTGTCAACAACTGCAACGGCAATTGACATTGAGGAGGGTACATATTCCATGTACTCTGTGTACTTGTTTGTCTGCTGAACACTATACTGTACTTCACCGTTTCTTGTAACCTTGATAATATAAGCAGAAGCGTCTTCAACTGTATTCCAGCCCGCCTCGGCTTCAAGAGCCTTGACACCGTAAACGCCCTCGGGTACAGCTATTGTATCGAGTATTTCACAGCCGTCATAGTGAACAGTAATAGACTCACTGCCCATAGCGTCAATTGTAGTCAAGCCGATAGAGGGATTTCTATAATCGAAGCTCATGCCCTCATAAGCAAAAATTCTGATATCAAGATCGCCGCTGAAATCAGTACCGTCAGCTACCATGTTTCTTGCAAGCTCAGCCTTGAGCTTTATGGTTTCGGTAGTCATCTGACCGTCCCATGTAGAGCAGGTAGAATAATCTACTACCTTACCGTTTGCGGTAATCAGGTATGTAGCATACCAGCCCCAGCCGCTTTCAACAGGCTCATGTGTGAAGCCGTAGTTTGTCCATGTCAATGTGTCGGTAGCTTCATCATAGATAAGGTTTGCGTCCCATACCGCCGCATTATTCTCGTTTACATAGTCGTAATCAATAGACCATGCAAGGGTTTCATTGCCTTCGTAGTCAACGGAATATACATTGATTGTGTATGTACCGCCGGGGAGGGCATTTTCAGAGAATAAATACTTATATGAGTAGGAATTATTGCCGTAGCACTTATCACAGATATAATCGGGCTGGTCTTCGATTTTTACATTGTAATAATCGGTATTATCAACACCGGTCCACCATAAGCTGTCGTCACTGTCAAAATAAATGTCAGCTTCATTGATATTTGTTACAGGGATAAAGCCTGTGATATTCCAATCCTCATCGACAAAGCAGACCTCAAGATTAGCTGCATCGGCATTGCTGAGACTTATAGAGCCGTCATCAACAGAATAACCGCCCCAGCGTTCGTAGCCGAAATAATTATCGCTTTTGATAAAAGCAGCAATAGAACCATCAACAGGAGTATACTTTAATGTACCACCCTTGAAATATTCTAAATCTGTGGGGTTAGAAATCTTTTCGCTGATTTTATAACCATCATAGGTGATAGTTACTGAGTCAGAAGCTATGCCGCCGCAGGATATAAGTGTATTATTCTCATCTACGCTGTAACCATCAAAAATCAGGAAAGGCTTGATAGTTAACTCGCCTTTGAAATCAGCGCCATTACTCTCAGCTTCAAGCTGTGCATAAAGTAATTTGAAATCAAGCTCGTTCAACCAATATAAATTGGTCTGCTCGTCAACCTTAAAAGCCGCAAAAGGCTCAATTACTCTTCCGTTGGCTGTAAGTCCTGCCTGTACGGTTTCGCCGTTAAGGTGCTTGTTGAAGGACTCCTCATCAACAGACCAGGTAATTATGCGTGTTTCCTCATCATAGGAAATGCCTGATTCCCAGGTAACATAATTGTTTTCATGAGCGTAATTGATACACATTTCAAGATTTTCATTTCCTTCACTATCAACGGAATACACATCAATTGTGTATGTGCCGCTGGGGAGGACTGTAAATAAAGAAGTGTAATCATACGTGCCGTTTGTTTCACATGAAATATAATTTGAAAGATCCTGCTCATAAACTCTTAAGAGGTAACTTTCCGCACCGTCCACAACGGACCACATAAGATATCCGTCATTGCGGAAGAAAATATCGTTATATACAGTATATTCTGTTGCAGGCGCACTTATATGACCGTTTGCGTCAACTGCGTAAACTGCTAAATCAGATTCAAAGGTATCCGAAGAGTTATGTCCCCAATAAGGAGAACCGAAAGAATATTCAGCACCCTCCTTAAAAATATAATTTACAGCATTGTCAACATCATCCCACCAATAGTGGCAGTCTGTCGTGTCGTCATTCTGTATATTATCGTAATAACCAACGCTGAAATTTGCAGGTGCGGAAAGATTTTCATTTGTAGCGAACTCATAATTTACAATAATGTTATCAGAAGGAACAACAGAAACATCTGGAACAACAGGGTAAATCTTAAGCTCAGCGCTGCTTAAAGCGTTGCCCTTAAGATTCTCCAATGCAAAATTAGCATTGACACATTCAGCAGAAACAAAAGTATCAAAACTATCACAGCTACTTAAAATCTGTTCCTCTCCAAGAAATATGTCATAATAAATTGCATTTTCATTAACGTTCCATATATATCCATCCATCTCCGCATCATAGTGAATGCCTGATTCCCATGTATCGGCTTCCTCATCAATACCTGTCAGTGTGAACTGAATTTCAAGGCTGTCTGTGGGGTAGGCAAGACCGTAAGCACCTACACCCGCATCCCATATATTTGCAAGAGAAATATTGAAATATGCCTTTGATTCATCACAGTAGGGATTTTCAACCGTCTTTACTTCTGTACCGTCAACAATGATTGAAGCAGATGTACATGACACACCATCATCAATCGGAATGTTTGTTGAAACATAAAGAAGATTTAAATCTGTTTCACCATTGATTCCCCAGTCAAGTTCTGACGCCTTGACGCTGTATGTACCATTGCCTGTAATTTCAACATCAGTGTATGTAGCGGGGAGAACATAACCACCGATTTCAGAGTTGAAATATTCAGAATACTGAGGGTATGTCGTTTCGGGTGTATCTCCCGAAGCCCACACGATATAATTATGGAAATAGTCGCTTCCATAACCATAATCGGCGTCAGACCATTCACCTCTGAAACTGTAATTCTGGGTCTGGAAGCCGATATGTGCAGTGGTTCTATCAAGAATGGAAGGAACATCTGGTGTTGAAACATTACCAACAGTAGGATAACCGTTCTCGTCAAAGCTTACAAGCATGTTACCTGCGCTGTCGTAGCAGTTGACCTCGGTAACATAAATCCATGGGTTCGCACCGCCCCATTCCTGAAGTCCCACCTGTACATATTCCGAATACTCGGGAACAGGGTTCTCAAGGACATAGCTGAGCTTATAGGTGTAGTCGCCCACCTTTACAGCCTGACACTCCTTCGTGGTATCAATCGTATCAATACCAAGCTCAGGGTCATACACACCCCACCACTCATTTGAAGGCCAGTTATAAATCGCAACTTCCTCATCGGTAAAGGCAGAACCATTACAGGAAAAAGGAAGATTGCCGCCGCACTTGCCGTCAAAGGTCTCACGATACTCTTCGACAACAGAAAACGTGAGGTCAACGGAGTGGATTGCGGTCTTATCAAATCCGTAATCAATAGCAGGCTTATCTTCCTCACCGGTATTATAAATCTGGACAAGATAATTGCCTGCAGTCGAAGCGCCCTCGTGCGCTACATCCTCAGATGGCAGCTGTAAAGAAGCCCCTGCAGGAAGTGTGAAC
Organism: Ruminiclostridium sp.; assembly: GCA_017472865.1. Lineage (GTDB taxonomy): Bacteria > Bacillota > Clostridia > Oscillospirales > Ruminococcaceae > Ruminiclostridium_E. Next base: position 8,699 of record JAFUNV010000106.1, read on the forward strand.
GAGCCTGATGCAATCGCCATAGCAAGTATGACAGAAAGTATCTTTCTTTTCTTCATATCTTTTTACCCCCATAAATAAACATTTACTAAATTATACCTCTGATTTTAAATTTTGTCAATTAAATCATCAAGTAATCTACTTTTTAAACTAAGAAAGGAAGCATAATTTGTAAAAAAGAGCAAAATAAAAACCCATCCGCAAGCACGTCGGCTTTAAGCATCATCCTCAGAATTCAAGGTTAAACTAGCGTCTGCCATAAACCTAAGCTTCTGATTCCTGAGTCAACTTTGCGAATGGGTTTTATTATTAAATTAAGATAGCGTTAAAGGATAGAATTATTCTTCAACCTTTGTGATAACGCCGGAACCTACTGTTCTACCACCTTCACGGATAGCGAAACGGAGGCCTTCTTCGATAGCGATAGGAGTGATGAGTTCAACATCCATTGTTACGTTATCGCCAGGGATGCACATTTCCTTATCAGCAGGAAGTGTGATAACGCCTGTAACGTCTGTTGTTCTGAAGAAGAACTGAGGACGGTAGTTGGAGAAGAAAGGTGTGTGACGACCGCCTTCTTCCTTCTTTAATACGTAAACCTGACCGGAGAACTTCTTAAGGGGCTTGATGGAGCCGGGCTTACAAAGAACCTGACCACGTTCGATTTCGCTTCTCTGGATACCACGGAGAAGAGCACCGATGTTATCGCCTGCTTCAGCGTAATCAAGGATCTTACGGAACATTTCGATACCTGTAACAACAGTCTGCTTGGGTTCTTCCTTGATACCTGTAATTTCAACAGTATCGTTTGTCTTAAGAATACCACGTTCTACTCTACCGGTAGCAACTGTACCACGACCAGTGATAGTCATAGTATCTTCTACAGGCATGAGGAAGGGCTGGTCAGCCTTACGGTCAGGTGTAGGAATGTAGGAGTCTACAGCGTCCATAAGTTCCTTGATGCAAGCGTATTCAGGAGCAGCGGGATCCTGGCTAGCGCAGTCAAGAGCTACCTTAGCGGAACCACGAACTACGGGGATATCATCTCCGGGGAAATCGTTGGAAGAAAGAACATCACGGATGTCCATTTCTACGAGGTCGAGGAGTTCATCATCGTCAACGTCGTCGCACTTGTTGATGAATACTACCATTGCAGGAACGCCTACCTGCTTAGCAAGAAGGATGTGTTCCTTTGTCTGAGCCATAGGGCCGTCTGTACCAGCAACTACGAGGATAGCGCCGTCCATCTGAGCTGCACCAGTGATCATGTTCTTGATATAGTCAGCGTGGCCGGGGCAGTCAACGTGAGCGTAGTGACGGTTGTCAGTTTCGTACTCAACGTGAGCTGTGTTGATTGTGATACCACGTTCTCTTTCTTCGGGAGCCTTGTCGATCATATCGTATGCTTCGAACTTAGCCTGACCCTTAAGAGCAAGGAACTTAGTGATAGCTGCTGTTGTTGTTGTCTTACCGTGGTCAACGTGACCGATAGTACCAATGTTTACATGGGGCTTGGTACGTTCAAAATGCTGCTTTGCCATTTGATTTTTCCTCCTAAAAGTTAATAAAAACTGTTATGATACTATTGTACCAAAAAAATACACAAATTACAAGAGTTTTTTGAAAAATTTTTAAGAAAAATTAATCCTTGCTTCTCTTGCTAACAATGCCTTCTGCAATGTTCTTGGGAACCTGAACGTAGCTGTGGGGTTCCATTACATACTGACCACGGCCCTGAGACTTGGAACGTAAGTCGTTGGAGTAACCGAACATTTCGGACAGAGGAACGAGAGCGTTGATCTGCTTAACACCGTTTCTGTCTTCCATACCCTGAATGTTACCACGGCGTGAGCTGATATCACCGATAACGTCACCCATGTATTCTTCAGGAACGATAACTACTACCTTCATGATAGGTTCGAGAATTACAGGATTTGCCTTCTTACAAGCTTCCTTGATTGCCATAGAACCAGCGATCTTGAATGCCATTTCAGAAGAGTCAACTTCATGGTAAGAACCATCGTAAAGTGTAACCTTAAGGTCAACTACGGGGAATCCTGCCATTACACCTGACTGCATAGCACCCTGGATACCTGCATCAACAGCGGGAATATATTCCTTAGGAATAGAACCACCAACGATGCTGTTGATAAATTCGTAACCCTTACCGGATTCGTTAGGTTCAACACGGATTTTAACGTGACCGTACTGACCCTTACCACCGGACT
>JAFUNV010000107.1 GCA_017472865.1 Ruminiclostridium sp.
GGCAGTGTAACCTCTGCAATAAACTCATATCCGCCTGATGTTTCTACGCAGTTTAGTTCAAGCACTCCTTCGCAGTCGTTAACTGCTTTTCTTACGCTTCTTAGTCCGAGACCATGGTTTTTAACGTCCGCCTTACTTGAAATTATTTCTCGTGAAACATCAACATATTCAGCAGAAGGATTTTTTATTGCAATGTAGAAAAAGCTGCCTGTTCTTTTTGCTGTAAAATCTATCTTTCTTTTATTTTCAGGCAGATTTTTTACAGCCTCAATGGAATTATCCAGTAAGTTTGAAAGTGTTGTGCATAAGGATACTGGTGAAACGACAAGTCCGTTAAGACTTCCGTCAACGGCAATTTGTGCACCGTAGCTTTCTGCTAGGCTTATTTTATCCGCTAAAACAGAGTCAGCTATCACATTTCCTGTGAATATGGCCGCCTGCGTTTCATTTATGGCAGAACTTATAGTTTCAAGATAATCCTTCAGGTCATCCATTTTCCCTGAATTATATAAGCCTTTCAGAGTAGAGATGTGGTTTTTCATATCGTGTCTGAGCAACCGCATTTCCTCATCTGCTAACCTTGTCTGTTCAAAATGTCTTGCCTGCGCAGTCATATACTGTTCACTGAGAGCGTTTATTTCTCTGAAATGCTTTACCTGTGTACTTTTAACGGACAGCAGCAACAGTGCCGTAACAACCATCAAAATAAGTGCAGTCGGAATGATTGCATCTGATGACACATCAGGGATATAATCCGATAATGTATATCTGTCGGTTATAAGTAAGGTTGTAATCAGCATAGTGCCCGTGAGCAGAAGAATATTAAGCCTGCTCATAGGTTCTCTTTCTTCGCTTTTGGAGAGTAATCCGAGTAAAAGTACAAACATGACCGAAACCACGTAGCTTACATAGTACATAACAGTGATTATTACGAAGGAGTCAGAAAAATTGTCAATAAGTGAGAAAAATGCCGTCTGCATACTGTTCATAACGCTTGCTGAAAAGACCTCTGCCATTACAAGCGAGAATAAGCTGTCCCATTTTCTGTCGGTTAACAGACACCAGCCCAAAATCGTATGAAGCAGGTAGAATATTTCCAGAACGGGGGAAGCATTGATTACATCTGCCGACAATAAAACCTGTATCAGCGTAACAATTCCCATAGCCAGCCCTGAACACAGCGAGAAAATAATATACTTTTTTGTTTTTCGGTAAAAGAGCTGTTTCAGCGTTGTAAAGGTACAGAAACTGAATACGGCGCTATAAATGAATTGAAGAAGTACTATCAGTAAACGGTATGTATCTGTCATATCTTTCTTCCTATCTTGCGTTTATTCTTATATATTGCATAAGTCTGCTTTTAAGCTCTTCTGAGTAGCTTTTACTGACGGGATATACACTGTTGTTGTCAAGCCTTATTTCCTTGTCATTACGGCTTACGATATGTCCCAGATTGACGACAACCGAGCGGTGTATTCTGCAAAAATAATCAGCTGAACCTTCCAGCAGCTTTACAGCCTCAGAAATTTTCATTCGTACCCGATATTCCTGTTCACAGGTAATAAAGCGTACGGTGTTATTATCCGCCTCGGCACAAATAATTTCTTCGGGTGAAATAAAGTACTCTTCGCCGCTTTCCTTTAATGAGATAGTTGTCTTTTCACTGCATAATGCTTTAAGGTCTGCCAACGTCTGCCACAGCTTTTCTTTTTTTACAGGTTTCTGCAAAAAGCGGAAAGCTCCAACTTCATATCCATCCATTGCCAGTTCGGTGTGGCTTGTAAGAAATATTACAGGCAGATCAGCGGAAAACCTGTGAAGCCTTGCTGCTGTTTTCATACCGTCAGTTCCGGACATTTCTATATCAAGAAATACCGCATCAAAACGCTGGCCTTTTTCGGTTGCCTCAATAAGACTGTCTCCGTCGGAAAAGGGAACGCACAGCACATCAAGGCTGTTAAAGAAGCTGTTTATTTCTTCATAGATGGTATCTCTGAAATATTTTTCATCATCACAAACGGCTATTCTCATCCCTATCACCTCTCAGCCATTATAACATAATCCTATTGCAATTTCAATCTGATAATCTGCCATCTGAAAGGGTAATTATCCTGTCGGCATAAGCTGCACATTTATCTGAATGAGTCACCATAAGTATGGTTATTCCTTTTTCCTTGTTGATTTTTCTGAAAAGCTCCATTATATCATCACCGCTTTTACTGTCAAGGTTTCCTGTGGGTTCATCCGCAAGAAGTATGCCCGGCTCATAGATAACCGCTCTTGCTATGGCACAGCGTTGCTGCTGACCGCCTGAAAGCTGATTGGGATAGCTTTTTCTCTTATCACTGAGCCCTGTTATTTCGAGGATTTCAGTAAGTTTGTCTGCATATTTTTCAGGTTTCTTGCCGTCCATTAAGACGGGCAGCATTATATTATCCTCAACTGAAAGATTCTGCACCAGATTAAAAAACTGGAACACAAAACCAAGCTCATTACGGCGGAACTTTGAAAGCTCCTTGTCCTTCATATGAGCAATATCCTTACCGCTGAGGATGATTTCTCCGCTGTCGGGGCAGTCAAGTCCGCCGAGAAGATATAAAAGTGTGGATTTACCGCTGCCCGACGCACCCATAAGGGATATGAATTTTCCCTTTTGAACATTCAGCGATATATTTTTCAGCACCTGCGTACGATTTTCTCCTGTGCCGAAGCTCTTGCATATATTTCTGATTTCAATACTCTTATCCATAAAGCATCCTCATTCCTGTTTCAGTTCTTCTGCTGTATTCATACGTTTAAGCGCCCTTATGGGTATTACAGCGGTGAGAATTACTGCCGCTGACATCATAGCGATAAGTACTGCAACACCCAGAGGCGAAGTAATAACAGGTATATTCATATCAAGTGAGCAAAGTATTGCTGATATCATATTCATCACC
>JAFUNV010000108.1 GCA_017472865.1 Ruminiclostridium sp.
ACCGAGCTTGCAAACAAAATCGGTAAATCTCTGCGTACCGTACAGAAATATGAAAACGGCGAAATAGAAGTTGCTATTTCTGTAATGAATGAAATAGCCTCAGCTCTTGATATAACCGTAGCGGACATTATAGGCTATAACGCTGAAACCGATACCATTCAGAGCTTGTCAGACATTATGAGTTTTCTTTTTAGTCTTGAAAAAGTCAGCGATGTTGATTTCAGGATAGATGTAAAAAAGCCTCCGCATTGCGATGAATGGGAGTGCTCGCTTGTATTCAGTGGTAAGGATAGTCCGAAACATAATTCGGATATTTGTTTGTTCCTTGAACGCTGGGCAGAGGAACGAGAGAATTTCAAATCATATTTTTCCTCTCTTGCAGATTATCGCAGTTGGCAGTCTGATATTATTGCCTATTATTGCAAAAACAAACTTGAAACTGTTGAACCGACAGAGCTTGATTTTGAAACAAGAATGACTAAAAGAAAGGAGTATGTTGAGGCAGAGCTGAAAAAGAAAAAAGGCGATTGAAAGGAGATTTACTTATGTCAGTAACCAAAGACGGAAAAACAGGACGCTGGATGTCACAGCTGCGTGTAACCGACTGGACAGGTCAGGTAATACACAAGAAAAAGCGTGGCTTTGCAACCAAGCGTGAGGCTCTTGAATGGGAGCACGAATTTATTCAACAGGCGAACGGCAGCATAGGAATGACCTTTTCCGATTTCATCAAGCTGTACTTTGAAGATATGGAGAAACGCTTAAAGCCATCTACAATCGCAAACAAGCGTTGGCTTATCGACCTTAAAGTTACTCCGTTCTTTGAAAAGAAAGCACTGAACGAAATCAAACCCACCGACATTCGCAGGTGGCAGAACACCCTTAAAAGCTATCGTGATGAAGACGGTAATCCACATTCAGAAACATATCTCAAATCTATAAACAATCAGCTTACGGCTATTTTCAACTATGCGGTAAGATATTACGGACTAAAAGAAAATCCCTGCCATAAGGCAGGGGGTATGGGTAAGAAAACCGCCGATGAAATGCTGTTCTGGACAAAAGATGAGTTCAAGCAGTTCATTTCAAGCGAGTATTTTGAAAACAAGCCTGTCAGCCGCACGATTTTTATGACACTATATTATTCGGGCATAAGAGAGGGCGAGCTGCTTGCACTCACACCAGCTGATATAAATTTTGAGAAGAAAGAGATACGAATTAACAAAAGCTATCAAAGGTTAGGCGGAAAAGATGTAGTTACATCGCCTAAAACTCCAAAGAGCATTCGCACAATACCAATCCCCGAAAAGCTGTCTGAATGTCTGAAAGAATACCTGCAGATGTGCTATGAGTATAAACCCGATGACAGATTATTTCCATACACGAAAAGCTATCTGTATCACGAAATCGAAAGCGGTTGTAAATCTTCGGGAGTGAAGAAGATACGAATACATGATATTCGGCACAGCCACGCCTCGCTCTTGATTGAAATGGGATGTTCGCCATTGCTGATAGCTGAAAGGCTTGGTCACGAAAAAGTTCAGACCACGCTTGATACTTACAGCCACCTTTATCCGAACAAGCAAATCGAAGTAGCCAAAAAACTTGATGATATGTAATCTTCAAAGGCTTTGGCTACAAAAAAATACGCTAAATGTAGCCAATTTGTAGCCAATCCAAAAATATAACCCCGAAAATCGGCATTATAAAGCGATTTTCGGGGTAATTATTTTTATTCCCACTCAATAGTACCAACAGGCTTGGGTGTAAGGTCATAGAGAACACGATTAATACCTTCAACCTCAGCTGTGATACGTGCGGTAATCTTATGAAGGAGCGCATAAGGAATCTCTTCAATTGTTGCGCTCATAGCGTCTGTTGTATTGACAGCTCGGATAATAGCAGGCCAGCCTTCGTAACGCTTGTCATTTTTAACACCTACGCTCTTCATATCGGGAACGGCAATGAAATACTGCCATACCTTTTCATTAAGACCTGCGTTGTCAAATTCCTCGCGGAGAATTGCATCAGCTTCACGGAGTGCATGGAGTCTGTCACGTGTGATTGCACCAAGGCAGCGAACACCAAGTCCGGGACCGGGGAAAGGCTGACGGTCAACCATGGATGCAGGAAGTCCAAGCGCCTTGCCGACAACACGAACCTCATCCTTGAAAAGAAGTTTTACAGGTTCAACCAACTCAAACTGCATATCTTCAGGGAGACCTCCGACGTTGTGATGAGCCTTTACGCCGTCGCTTTCAAGAATATCGGGATAAATTGTTCCCTGCGCGAGGAAGGAGATACCTTCAAGCTTGCTCGCTTCTTCATCAAAAACCTTGATGAATTCACCGCCGATAATCTTGCGCTTCTTCTCAGGTTCGGAAACATCCTTAAGTAAATCGAGGAAACGATCAGTAGCGTCAATATAGATAAGATTAGCATCAAGCTGGTTACGGAATACCTCAATAACCTGCTCGCTTTCGCCCTTTCTCATCAATCCATGGTTTACGTGTACGCAAACCAGCTGCTTGCCGATTGCCTTGATAAGAAGTGCTGCAACAACAGAGCTGTCAACACCGCCTGAAAGAGCCAGAAGAACCTTCTTGTCCCCTACCTGCTCCTTGACAGCGGCAATCTGCTCGGCAATAAATGCGTCTGCAAGCTCCTTTGTCGCAATTCTTTCCATTGTTTCCGGTCTTTTGTTTGTGTCCATATTGTCCTCCTTATTTAAGGTGTAAACACCTGTTTATCTGTTTAAAAGGAATTTAGCGAGCCTTACTCGTGCCATCTTATAAAACCATTGGTTTCAAGAGTCTTGAAATACTGAGCAAGCCGTTCATAAAGCGGCTCAGCTTTTTCACCGAAATGCTCCTTTACAAAAACGCCGATATCCGTTATCGTACGTTCGCCGTCAATAAGCGGCCACACGAAACTGCCCATTTCATCAAGATGAATATGAGAGATTTTCGGCTTTTTGAGAAGCTTCTGGGCAATCCTGTTCATGGCGCCCTTGTTTTCCATATCGAGAATAACCATTCCCTGCCCGTCCGACGACCATTTAAGGCCGTCAGCGTGTACAGGACGTTTATCAAGATAATTTTCAGCAATTTGTTTTTTCTTCATTTATACCTTTTCAGTTTTTTCTGCAGGTGCACGCTTCTTCCAGAGCGAGAATTTAAGCAGGCTTAAGATAATCAGAGCGAATACTATAAGGCTACCTATGCTTGAAGCCCATTCAGGAAGTCCGAGCACACCTGAAATATCAAGTACCTTATCAACGCCGAATACAGCAAGAAGAGCAAGCAGAATACCTACAAGACCCTCGCCTGCAATCATACCCGAGCAGAAAAGGATACCGTCGCTTACAACAGCTTCCTTCTCTTCCTTTTCCTTCTTCATCTTGTCAAATGCAAGGCGTACAAGACCACCTACCATAATGCAGGCGTTGAGGTGTACGGGAAGATAGATACCGATTGCGAAAGGAAGTACGGGAATACCGATAACTTCAACAAGAACAGCGATGAATGCACCAATAAATACAAGGTTCCAGGGAAGCTCAGCGCTCATAACACCCTCAACAATCATCTTCATGAGAGTAGCCTGAGGAGCTGCAAGCTCTTCAGAACCAAAGCCCCACGCAGTGTCGAGGAGATAAAGTGTACCGCCGATAGCAAGAGCTGCGGCAACAACGCCTATAACCTCGCCTATCTGCTGCTTTCTGGGTGTGGAACCGAGTATGTAACCTGTCTTGAGGTCCTGAGAAGTATCGCCGGAAATTGCCGCAACAATACAGATAACAGAACCTATTGCAATAGCTGCCGTCATGCCGGAAGCGCCTTCAGCACCTGTAAACTTGAGAATAAGAGTTGCAATAAGAAGTGTTGCGATTGCCATACCCGAAACGGGGTTGTTACTGCTTCCTACAAGACCAACCATTCTGGAAGAAACGGTTGCAAAGAAGAACCCGAATACTACAATAATAAGAGCGCCGAGGAAGGATACGGGGATTGTGGGTATTAACCAAACGAGAAGAGTAAGCACTGCAATAGCTGCAATAACTACCTTCATGTTAAGATCCTGCTCGGTTCTGAGCGCACCTGCGCCCGACTTCACATTAATGCTCTTTACCGCATCTCTGAAAGTGCGGATAATAAGCGGAAGTGACTTTACGAGGCTTATGATACCGCCTGCCGCAAGCGCACCTGCGCCTATGTAACGGATATAGGAGCTCCAGATACCGCTTGCACCATCAGCCGCAAATATTTCGCCGATAGTCTGGTCAACAGCGGGATAAAGAGTAGCGTCGCTGCCGAATAACACAATAAGAGGAATAAGTACAAGCCAGCTTAAAATACCGCCTGCAAACATGTAGGAGGAAATTCTGGGACCGCAGATATAGCCTACGCTCATTACAGCGGGATAAATCTGTGTGCCGATTTCACCGGAATAACCCTTGATTTTAAGAGCAACTTCACCGGGAACAGCCTTTAAGCCGTCGATGATAAACTTGAATAACGCCGCAAAGCCCATACCTGCAAATACTGTGGAAGCGTTTGCACCGCCCTTTTCACCTGCAAGAAGAACTTCGGCACATGCTGTACCCTCAGGGTAAGGGAGAACACCGTGTTCCTTTACGATAAGAGCATTACGAAGGGGTACCATGAAGAATACGCCGAGCAGACCGCCGATTAAAGCGATAAGCGTAATTTCAACAATACCGGGCTTTGTGAAGGCTGCGAAGCCTTCGGGGAGGTTTTCAGCACCGCCCACTTCTGCAATCTTTTCTTCTGTTTCAGCTGCCCATAAGAATAATGCGGGAAGGGTGAAGATTGAACCTGCCGCAAGGGACTCACCTGCTGAACCGATAGTCTGTACAATATTGCTTTCGAGAATAGAGTTCTTCTTCATGACAACTCTGATAACGCCCATGGCAATTACCGCCGCAGGAATTGAAGCTGAAACCGTCATGCCGACTCTCAGACCCAGATAAGCGTTTGCCGCGCCAAAAATTACGGCAAGAATAATACCCATAATTATGGAAGTGACCGTAAATTCGGGCGTTACCTTATCAGCCGCAATATAGGGCTTGAATTCGTTTTTCTTTTCCATTATCGTCTCCGTTCTGCCTCTGGAGGCTTAAATTTTAATAATCCGCGGACTCGTCGAAACCCCGTATACAGCTCACGGCAGACCTGTATTCCACAGGACGGCATTACACCAGAATCCGATATTTAACTTTATTATAATATCACATTTTACAGAAAATATCAAGAGTTATTATATGTCAATATACAATTTTTTTACAAAATAAATCATATTTTTCTATAAAACAAATCGAAAATACATAAATAAACCGCTGCATGGAAATACAGCGGTTATTGCTTATTTTATGCCTGCGTCCCGTATTCTGAAATAATGCAGGAAAATCACCTTAGCGGCGGCAATGGCAGACTTTGCTTCCTCAATCGACCATGCACGGGGTGAAACACATTCTTCAAAGCTTATCATTCCCACCAGCCTGTTGTTTTTGAAATATCCGCAGGAAAGACACGCCTTTACGTTGCGGTCTTTTAAGAACTGCTCATAGCGGTTGAGTTCCGTTTTTGAAAAATCAACCACAAAAATACTGTTGTCATCAAAATCCAGACGGGATTTCTGAGGTGCGGAGCGCGTGGGTACAAAAAAATCCGAGATAGTCGGTGTACCATACTTTCCGTTCCACTGCTCGACTACTTTATAACAGTTCTCATTACTAATATACTCAAAAACGCTGACGCGGCTGAGATTAAAATGCTTACCGATACGGTAAAGCAGGTCATAGACCTCATTCTCCTCGCCTGTGTCGGAAAAATCAAAGGCCGTATTTAAAACATTGATGTCAAAATCGGTATTGGATTTAAGAAAATCCATGTTGCGCTTGTACTGCTCAACACGCGGAAGGAGCGAAGGTACTGCCTTCTCCTCATACTCAGCGCTGTAAAAGGTAAAACAGCTCTTGCCTGCTCTTTTTGAAGCATACAGCGCCAGGTCAGCCTTGCGGTAAAGCTCATCAAAGGTATCGCCGTCCTGAGGATAAAGCGCAATACCGAGGCTTCCCGTAATTTTTGTGCCGTCCTCCCCTGCATAAAGCAGGTCGAAAATCTTACATATATCATCAGCCTTGGATTCAATATGGCTCTTGTGCTTCATTCCGCGCAGGAATACGATGAACTCGTCACCGCCTATTCGTCCCACCACGTCATTGGAACGGAAAAGGTCCTGCATTTCCTGGGATAAATCCACAAGTATACTGTCACCGAAAAGATGACCGAGAGTATCATTCACCTTCTTGAAATCATCAACGTCGATAATTATAAACGCGTCGTATGTATCCCTACTGTCAGCACGGAGATAGTTCTTTATAAGCTTCTTTGTTGTGGACTTGTTGTATACCTTTGTGAGCGAATCACGCTCTGCCTTGTCTATAAGGCGCTTTTCGGTATTCTTGATATCATTGATATTGCCGAATTTGCCCATAATACGGCGGAAACAGTGGTTTTCGTCATACTCGGTCTTCATTCTTATTCTGTACCACTGGTATTCTTCCTTATCGGGATCGGCAAATCTTATTTCAAAATCCGCACGGTCAATACCATTACGCAGATTGTCACAGAAACGCTCAAAAACGTCGATATCATCAATAAATACCGAGTTCTTCTCCTTGAACTCCTGTTCAATGTCAGTATCCAATGACAAAATTTCAGAAAAAGTGCCGTCAATATTCTTGAAGAGCCTGAAAATTCCGCTTTCGGGAATATAGTCGAAAATAAAATCCGCTGAAATTGAGATAATCGGATAAAAGCTGTCGCAGAACTCGCTGAAATCACAGCTTCTTTCTACATTTGTTGTCATATTCTTCCGTCCTTTTAAGTTATTTTTAATTTAAGATATTTATTATCATAGGAAAGGTCTTTTTTATAAACAATACGTATAGCGGAGCTTCCGCTGGGCACAATCGAGAAAATCTGCATATTCTCCTTATTCAAGGTGTACACGCTCCTGGTCTTTCCTGTTTTCGGGTCAAGCCTGTAAACAACCGACGAGGTGTTGAAATACAGATATCCGTCTATTTCAACCAGCTTCATGTAACTCTTTATATACCATGCCTTACCGTCTATTTTTTCGCCGCTTTCCGCATCACGGTACAGATTCCACTGACTGCTTATATTCTTAACGGTTTTTATATCACGGTTCTTGAAATTGAAGGTGCAGATTTTTGTATACACGTTCGTTGAACCGCCCGACTCATAGTTAAGCCCCGGAGAGCCTTTGTCGACTTCTGTGTAATACCATAAACCGCCAACCTTATACATAGCAGATGTGCTGCCACGCCAAAAAAAATCATCATAACGCTTATTGCCGGCGGCAGGCTTATCCATAATGCTCCAGTTGCGGTGAAGACCTGAGGATTTGTAAATTTCCGAATCGCTGAGCAGAAGATTTTCGTGAAGAACCTCTCCCCTTGCGTCGTATTTTTTACCGTCAAGAGTTGCAAAGGTAGGGTCGTCAGCGGTAACGTCAACATGATACCAGTATTTTCCTATTTTTAAATAGTTCCAGGAGTGATTCTGCGAATCTGAAAAGGCAATTTCGCAATCAATACCCAGAATATCCCTCATTATGTAAAGGTACGCCAGCGAATAGCCCTGACAAACTGCCTTGCCGTTCACAAGACAATCATAGGCGGAATAGCTTTTTTCTTCATGGTCATAAACGCAGTTCAGAATAAGATAATCATGAACAGCCAGTGCCTTTTCCGCATCGTGCATATCCTCATCAATGCCGGCAACTGCTTTCAGCGCTGACTTCTTCATAGCTTTAAGCATTTTTTTAGCCTCTGCCGCGCTATAATCATATTCAAATTTCAGAATAACCTTTGAATAATCCTTATTGTAAAGAATCCCCACTTCTCTGTCTACATAGAAAAGCGCAGGCTCAGAAAGATAAAAATATTTGAGCTGAAGCTTAAGGTCTTCAATATCCCAGTTATTCTTTTTCATGTACGAAGCAACATTGACCTCAGATTCCAGCTCACCCGTTCCTTCAAGAAGATATTCAAAAAAAGTAAGCTCATTTTCCTCGGCATACGCCTTTATATCGAAACCTGCGCAGCTGCCGAGAGCAACCGCCAGGGATAATAACAATGCTGTAAGCTTTTTCATTTGTATCCCTCCCGATAGCAATGTTACACATTATATTATACAATAAACTGCCTCTTAAATCAAGAGTTTTACCTTAAATTTACCAAAAAATATTATCTGCGCTCCTTGCGTTTGCCTGGACAGCAGTTATTTGTTGACAAACTCGCGGTTTTTTAATATAATGATAAATGCTGCAAAAAAACAAACAGGAGCAGGATATGGAGAAAAACGAACAAAAGAAAAACGAACAAAGAATTTTTGACAGAATAATTGTATCCGTGTTTATAATTATCTGTGCATGCTTTATATTTATGGCCGTTGTAATAAAGGAAAACTCACGTGACTTTATCGCGGTTTCAGGTATGCAATATACTCCCGAAACGGAAGTAATCATAAAGGAAATTATTCCCACGGAAATGATTGTAAATATCAATACCGCTCCAGTTGAAGAGCTTATGACTCTTGACGGAATAGGAGAGGTAACAGCACAGAAAATAATAAAATACCGCGAGGAGAACAATGGCTTTCTTACCGTTGATGAGCTGACAAAGATTGACGGAATAGGAGAAAACAAGCTTGAAAAGATACGGAATTTTGTTGTTGTGGAATAATTCATCGGTTTTTCCGCTAATTTTCAGCTTATAACGCTTGCATTTATCTCAGGTTTAATGTATAATTAATAGTACTGCCGTGTGGTATGTTGTAAAAATAAAGAACAAAGGAATGATATTAATGAGTATACAGAAAAAAAACAGTATTCTTCCTCTTATAGTAATGAAGGGGCTCGTGGTTTTCCCCGATATGACGCTTAATTTCGACGTTACAAACCCGAAATCAATAGAAGCGCTCAAAACCGCAAGTCTTACAGATAAACGGGTCTTTCTGGTTACACAGAAAAACCCCGAAGCGGTCCGCCCAAGTACCGATGACGTTTACTCCGTTGGTATAATCGCCGAAGTAAAACAGATTTTAAAAACTCCCGATAAGATTACACGTGTGCTTATTCAGGGTATTTCCCGCGCAAAGGTGGTTTCCGTTTCTGAATTTGACAGATATGACGTTGCTGAAATCACTCCCATAACTGAAAGAAAATACCGCCTTTCCGATGAAAACGCGGCTATCCACTCACGCGCTCTGAAGATTCTTTTCGCCGAATATTCTTCGCTTGTTCCGAAAATGCCGGATGAGCTTATTCATGCAGTGGAAAATGAAGAGGACCTCGGCAGAATTTTCGATATAGTCGTTTTCAACGTATTTTTAAAGCCTGAGGACAAGCAGGAGCTACTGGAAACAAACAGCCTTCTTCAGCGCACAAAGCTGCTTATTGAAATGCTCACAAATGAGATTAAGATTCTCCGCTTTGAGGTTGAAATCCACGAGCAGATTAAAAGCTCGATTGACAACAGCCAGCGTGAATTTATTCTCCGCGAGCAGATGAAGGCTATCTCCCGTCAGCTTGGCGGCGGCGACGACGGCGATGACGAAATCTATGAATACTGCGATAAAATTCAGGAAATCGGTTTTTCCGAAGATGTCGAAGAAAAGCTCATCAGAGAAGCCAATAAGATGTTCAAGCTCTCCCCTTCCTCTCAAGAATACGGACTTATAAAGACATATCTTGATTCTATCCTGGAAATGCCCTGGAATACATACACCGAGGATTCCGTCGACCTTGAAAAATCCGAAAAACAGCTTAACGACGACCATTACGGTCTTAAAAAGGTAAAGGAGCGCATACTTGAACTTATCTCAGTACGCGCCCTCAACCCGGAAATAAAGGGGCAGATTATCTGTCTTGTAGGCCCTCCAGGCGTGGGCAAGACCTCTATCGGTCGCTCTATTGCCGCAGCTCTCGGCAGGAACTATGCACGTGTATCTCTCGGCGGCGTCCGTGATGAAGCTGAAATCCGCGGTCACAGAAAGACTTACGTAGGCTCAATGCCCGGCAGAATCATCAATGCACTGAAACAGGCAAAGTGCATGAACCCCGTTATCCTTTTTGATGAAATCGACAAGATGGGCAACGATTATAAGGGCGACCCCGCTTCTGCAATGCTGGAGGTGCTGGACCCTGAACAGAACGTTTCATTTACTGACCACTACTTTGAAATCCCCGTTGATTTAAGCGATGTTCTGTTTATAACAACTGCAAACACAACCGATACTATCCCTGCTCCGCTTCTTGACCGTATGGACGTTATTGAGCTGGGCAGCTATACCCGTGAGGAAAAGTTCCACATCGCAAAGGAACATCTTATTCCCAAAACTCTCAAAAAGCACGGTGAGAACAAGCGCACTGTTAAAATCTCCGACAAGACGGTTTACGCCGTTATCGACGGATACACCAGAGAAGCAGGCGTAAGACGTCTCGAAAAGCGCATTGCGGAAATCTGCCGTAAATCTGCCAAGAAGCTCGTTGCAGGTGAAAAATCCGTAAGCGTTACCCCTTCTAATTTAAAGGATTTCCTCGGTACTCAGAAATACCTTCCCGAAACTATTTCCACAAAGGATGAAGTCGGCATCGTAACAGGTCTTGCGTGGACTTCCGCAGGCGGCGTCACCATGCCCCTTGAAGTCATCGTTCTTGACGGCACAGGCAAGGTTGAAGTAACAGGCTCGCTGGGCGACGTTATGAAGGAATCCAGCAAGATTGCCGTAAGCCTCGTGCGTTCTCTCGCTAAAAAATACGGTATTGATTCTGAATTCTACAAGAACAAGGACCTGCACATTCATGCTCCCGAGGGCGCTGTGCCGAAGGATGGACCCTCCGCAGGCGTAACCATGACAACGGCACTGGTTTCCGCCCTTTCGGGTATTCCCGTAAAGCGCGATGTTGCTATGACGGGCGAAATTACCCTTCACGGTAAGGTTCTCCCTATCGGCGGTCTTAAAGAAAAATCAATGGCAGCTTACAGAGCAGGTGCAAAGACCGTTATATTCCCTAAGGAGAACGAACCTGACCTTGACGATGTTGATGATGTTGTAAAGGAGAATATCAGCTTTATCCCCGCTGAAAATATCGCAACAGTCCTCGACAATGCTCTCGCTGTAAAGGCGGAAAAGCCTTCACGCAGAAGAAGAAAAATAATTCCTGCCGACCGACCTTCGGCTAACTGAAAGGACAGCAGATGAACTACAATAAAGTTGAATTCAAGGCTTCTTATGCAAAATTCAATCAGATTCCCAAATCGGAAAAGCTTGAGTTTGCTTTTTCGGGACGCTCAAATGTCGGTAAGTCCTCGCTTATCAACAAAATAATGAACCGCAAATCCCTTGCAAGAGTGAGCTCAATGCCAGGAAAGACCATTACAATAAACTTTTTCTCATTGGAAAACATATATATTGTCGACCTCCCCGGCTACGGATACGCCAAGGTTTCAAAAACAGAAAAACAGCGCTGGGCAGGGCTTATCGAAGGTTATCTCCGTGATGACCGCAGTCTTGCACTGGTGTTCCAGCTTATCGACTTCCGTCATAAGCCTACCGCCGACGACCTGATGATGATTGATTTTCTTATTGAAAGCGAAATCCCCTTTGTAATCGTGCTTACCAAGGCGGATAAAATGAAAAAGCGTGAACGCGAAGAACGCCGCGCGGCTCTTCTGAAGGAAATTCCCTATGCCGATGAGATAACAATGATTGAGTTTTCCGCTGAAACAGGCGAAGGCGTTGAACAGATACGTGAAATTATCGAATCTGTTTCCGCCGATGATGAAGAAACCGAATAAATGATAAGTCCCGTTATGATTTTTCATAGCGGGATTTTTATTGTCATAACAAGGCTGTACTTTTCATAAAATTGAAAAAAGCCTTAATGCCAAAAAGAAAGGAACGGTACAGCTATGACAGAATATCTGCCTGAGGGAGAATTATATAAAAGCCCGTCCAATGTCCAGAACATTTCCTGTATAACAGCCCTCGAAGAAATGCTGCGGAAAGGAACTATCGCCGAAGCTGTCTGCACTCTGTGCGACAGCAGCCACAATCTCATTGTGGATTTAGGCTTCACGCAGGGTATTATCCCCAGAACCGAAGGCGCAATTGGAATTGAGGACGGTACGACACGAGATATTGCGCTTATCTCGCGGGTGAATAAGCCCGTATGCTTCACAGTGAAAAGCATTGAAAGGAATATCAGCGGAAAGCCGACAGTTATACTTTCACGAAAAAATGCACAGGAAAAATGCATGAAAAACTACATATCAAAGCTGGTCTGCGGCGATATCATAAATGCAAGAGTAACCCACCTGGAACCATTCGGCGCTTTTGTGGATATAGGCTGTGGTATTCCCTCTCTTATTCCTATCGACCTTATCTCCGTTTCACGCATTTCCCACCCTTCTGACCGCTTTGTAACAGGACAGAGTATAAAGGCGGCGGTAAAAACCATCGACAGCGGGAAGATTACCCTTACCCACAAGGAGCTCCTCGGAACATGGCAGGAGAATGCCGACATGTACAGCATGGGTGAAACCGTCACGGGGATTGTCCGCTCTGTTGAGGATTACGGGATTTTCGTGGAGCTTGCCCCGAACCTTGCAGGTCTTGCGGAAGTCAGAGACGGAGTTGAAGCAGGAAACATGGTCAGCGTCTATATAAAGGCGATCATTCCGGAAAAAATGAAGATTAAGCTGATTATTGTGGACAGCTTCACAGCGGAAAACAAAAAGCCGCTGCCGTATAAATACTTCAACGACAGCGGACATATCGACAGCTGGATTTATTCAACCGAAAGCTGCTTAAAAAATGTAAGGACGGATTTCTGACAATGCAGAGCACCCTTTATCCCTTGATTTTCTTCCAGTATTCAGCCGCACCCTGCTCCAGCTTATTTTCACCGTATTTATAATAAACGCGGTCTTTGATATTATCGGGCAGGTACTGCTGCTTTACATAATGGTTGGGATAATCGTGGGGGTAAAGATAATGCTGACCCTTTACTGCGGCACCCTCTCCGTCATAGTGCTTATTCTGAAGATGGCGTGGAAAATCACCCGTGTTCCCCGCTTCAACGTCAGCGATTGCCATATCAATAGCAGCTTCGGCACTGTTTGATTTAGGAGCGGTCGCCAGCAGAATAACAGCTTCGGCAAGAGGTATACGTGCTTCGGGAAAACCTAACTGGAGTGCGCTGTCAACGCAGGCTTTGGTTATAGCGATTGCATTCGGAAAAGCAAGTCCGATATCCTCCGCAGCTATAACAAGCAGGCGGCGGCAGATAGACGGCAGATCACCTGCCACAATAAGCCTTGCAAGATAGTGGAGTGCGGCGTTTTCATCCGAACCTCTTATGGATTTCTGAAAAGCGGAAAGAATATCGTAATGCTGGTCGCCGTCGCGGTCATACTTCATGGAGCTTTTCTGTGTAAGCTGCTTTGCAAGCTCCATGTCAATAACTCCGCCCGAAGATGAAAGCATACAAAGCTCAATGGTGTTTATTGCTTTACGCACATCACCGCCGCAGCCGAGGGCAATATACTCATATACTCCCTCCTCAACTGTGTAGCTGAGCTTCAGATTGCCTTCCGCAATGGTCAGTGCCCTTTTCAGTGCAGGTACGATATCCTCCTTCTCCACGGGCTTGAACTCAAATACCGTGGAACGGGAAAGAATCGCATTATAGATATAGAAATAAGGGTTTTCAGTAGTGGAGGCTATAAGCGTTATATCGCCGTTTTCGATATATTCAAGCAGGCTCTGCTGCTGGCGCTTGTTGAGATACTGTATTTCGTCCAGATATAAAAGCGTACCCCTGCCAAAACCGAAGCTGCCGCCCGAGGAAATGATATCCTTTATATCCGCGGTGGAGCAGTTTGTTCCGTTGAGCTTATAAAGGTTCATATCGGTGGAATTTGCGATAATATTCGCAACGGTGGTCTTGCCTATACCCGAAGAGCCGTAGAAAATCATATTCGGGATTGTGCCGCTTTCGATAATCCTTCTGAGAGGCTTTCCTTCACCAAGAATATGCTTCTGACCTACGACCTCATCAAGGGTCTTTGGTCTAACACTGTCCGCCAGAGGCATACCTATCATCTCCTGTCACTTTAATGAATATGCCGTACAACGGTCTGCACCGCTGCACGGCATTAATAATATTTACCGATTATTCGGCAGCTGCGCCGCCCTTTACGTTGTACTTCTTAAGAAGAGCCTTAATCTTTTCGTGGGGGTCGATAACTGCGCTGATGGAAACATCATGGTTAAGAGCTGCGATAAAGTAAGCAATATACTTGGATACGTCAACCTCGCAGAACCAGGGTCTGGAAAGAAGCTCGGGAGTACGGTATGTAAGGTTTGTACCGAACACATAGTCAATCATACCCTCTTCATAAGCCTTATCAAACTTTTCAAGGCCGTTGGTGAAGATAGGATATGTAGCGTAAGCGATAATGCGCTTCGCCTTTCTCTTTTTAAGCTCGTAAGCAAGGTCAAGCATGGATTCACCGGAAGAAATAATATCGTCAGAGATGAAAACAGTCTTACCCTCAACGGAGTTACCGAGATATTCGTGAGCCACAATAGGATTTCTGCCGTTTACAATCTTGGAATAATCACGACGCTTGTAGAACATACCGAGGTCAACGCCAAGAACAGAAGCATAGTACATATTACGGTTAAGAGCACCTTCGTCAGGGCTGATTACCATGAATGTTGAAGGAGAAACCTCAAGGTCGTCAATTGTGGAGAACATAGCCTTGAGAACCTGATATGTAGGCATGATGTTATCAAAGCCTGTAAGCGGAATAGCGTTGCATACTCTGGGGTCATGTGCGTCAAAGCATACGATATTTTCTACCGACATAGCTTCAAGCTCCTGAAGAGCATAAGCGCAGTCGAGGGACTCACGGTAGTTTCTTCTGTGCTGTCTGCCGCCGAAGAGAATAGGCATAATAACAGTAATTCTGTGAGCCTTACCGCTCATAGCCTGGATAATTCTCTTTAAATCCTGGAAATGGTCATCGGGAGACATGCAGTTTTCCTGTCCGAAAAGCTGATACTTGCAGTTGTAGTTGCCTACGTCAACAAGGATATAGATATCGTCACCGCGGATAGATTTCTTGATAAGTGCCTTACCGTCGCCTGAGGAAAATCTGGGGCAGTGTGTTTCAACCAGGAAAGAATCTATGTTAAGACCGCCCTCCTGTGCCCATTCAACAAGATAGCTGTTAATCTTTTCGCCCAGCTCGGATGCACTGTCCATGGCAATCAGACCAATGGGTGCAACAGAATCCTGAGGATTTGCTATAATCGGATTTTTTGTCATTGTTAATCTCCTTAGTTTTTATTCTTCTTTTGTATTAAAGTGAATTATTCATAAAGAGGATACTTTTTGCAGATACCTGTTACCATTTCTCTTACCTTATCCTTGGAGTTGTCAAAATCCTTGGCGGTAAGGTAGATGCATTCAGCGATAATCTTCATGTCTTCTTCAACAAGACCTCTTGTTGTAACAGCAGGTGTACCGATTCTTACACCGCTTGTGATAAAGGGACTCTGGGGGTCGTTGGGGATAGCGTTCTTGTTGACAGTGATATAAACCTCGTCAAGCTTCTTTTCAAGATCCTTACCTGTGATATCAAAAGGACGGAGGTCAACGAGCATGAGGTGGTTGTCAGTACCGCCGGATACAAGGTTGAAGCCCTTTTCGAGAAGAGAATCAGCGAGAACGGCAGCGTTCTTTACAATCTGCTTGCCGTAAGCCTTGAATTCAGGCTTGAGAGCTTCTGCGAAGCAGACAGCCTTACCTGCGATTACGTGCATGAGAGGGCCGCCCTGAGTTCCGGGGAATACAGCCTTATTTATCTTCTTTGCAAGCTCTTCGTCGTTGGTCATGATCATACCGCCGCGGGGACCACGGAGAGTCATGTGAGTTGTAGTCGTAACAATGTCAGCGTAAGGTACGGGAGACATGTGCTCGCCTGCTGCAACAAGACCTGCAATATGAGCCATATCAACCATGAGGTATGCGCCTACGCTCTTTGCAATTTCGCTGAGCTTTTCGAAATCAATCTTTCTGGGGTATGCACTTGCACCTGCAACAATCATCTTGGGCTTGTTTTCTTCTGCAAGCTTACGTACTGTGTCGTAGTTGATCATTCCTGTCTCGTCGTCAAGACCGTAGGAAATGAAGTTGTAGTACTTACCGGAAATGTTTACGGGAGAACCATGTGTGAGGTGGCCGCCGTGTGCAAGGCTCATGCCGAGAACGGTATCACCGGGCTCTAAAAGAGCAAAGTAAACGGCAGTATTTGCCTGAGCGCCTGAGTGGGGCTGAACATTGACGAAGTTGCAGCCGAAAAGCTTCTTGGCACGCTCGATAGCGATATTTTCCACGATATCAACACATTCGCAGCCGCCGTAGTAACGCTTAGCGGGATAGCCTTCAGCGTACTTGTTGGTAAGAACGCTTCCCATAGCAGCCATAACTGCAGGAGAAACAATATTCTCGCTTGCGATAAGCTCAAGGTTGCGCTTCTGGCGCTTGAGCTCTTCAGCCATAGCGTCAGCAACGTCGCTGTCGTACTGTCCGAGGAAACCGATTGAGTCCATTAAATCCTTGTACATAATAATCTCGCTTTCATAAAATAATATTTACTTTAATTATACCTAATAAGTCAGAAAAAAGCAACCGTAAATCTGACAAAAAAAGCATAATTTTTACCTTGTTTTTTGTAACAGCAGTTACACGACGCTAACTTGCTGTCTCCGCCGAAGAAAAAACGGAAAGAATTTCGTTCATGATATCTATATCAGGCTCGCTCATGGCTTCCCTGCTGTAACCTGCGTAAAAGGCTTCAATTTCAGCGGTGGGAACTTCTCCGCCGTACTTTTCAGAAAGGCTGTAGGCTTCACGATTGAAATCATCAAGCAGAGCATTCGCCGCTTCGGTACGCATAAGAGATTTATGTCTGCCGCCGTCAACGGTTATATAAGAAACCATGGGGTTTGAAATTTTATCAGCATAGCCTAT
>JAFUNV010000109.1 GCA_017472865.1 Ruminiclostridium sp.
AAGGTTAACCTGGTCCTGCTCATAGTTGGGGTCGTTTACGAATTCGCAGTAGCCTGTAACGGAGAGCTTTCTTTCCTTGTCGGAGGTGTTGGTAACCTTAGCCTGCCATACCTCATAAGTAGCGTCCTTGGGAACGTAGTAGAGGGTTTCGGATTTGATACCTGTGTATTCGGAAGTGATTACGGTGTAAGCTGTACCGTGGCGGCATTCGCTCTTGAAATTGTCGAGGGGCTTGCACACGGGTGCCCAGGAAGCGGACCAGTAATCGCCGTTGTCCTTGTCCTTGATATAGATGTAGCGTCCGGGCTGGTCCATAGCCACGGAGTTGAAGCGGTAACGGATAACACGGCCGTTAGCGCCGGATTTTACGAAGCTGTAACCGCCTGCGTTATTGGAAATGATTGCGCCGTATTCGGGCGAGCCGAGATAGTTGGCCCACGCGGAGGGCGTGTCGGGACGGGTAATGACATATTCCTTGTTTTTTTCGTCAAAATAGCCGTAGTTCATGGGGAAAATCCTCCTGTAAAAAATAAATATTCAGTGTTTCGGAACTACCGTACATATCAATTATACCAGTAAATCGTTTTCAAAACAAGGGCGGTAATTTGTACAAACTTTTCATAGCTTTTTTGGGCAGAATAGACAACCTGAACCGCCAAGCGCTGCCAGCGGCAGATAAAGCGCAGGCGGTGAAGGCGCAGCGGTCGGAAAAACCGAGCGGAGCGACAGTTTTTTCGGGCACCGCAAGTCAGGGGACATAAAATATTTGTGCTCGTTTCGGCGGGCGACTGATAGTCGCCCCTACAAAAATCGCTTTGTTATGCAAAAATGTAGGGGCGGCAATCTGCCGCCCGTAAAAATCAAATGCAAAATCAGGGTTTATCTCTGTATTCACTGCCCGTTCGGCAGTCCGAAGCTTACGGACAGGGCGTTATCCACCTTATGCATATCGCCCTCGCCCAGCTCGCCCATGCGCTCTCTCAGACGCTTCTTGTCAAGGGTGCGTACCTGCTCCAGCAGTACCACCGAATCCTTGGCAAGCCCGCAGGTGACGGCGTTCAGTGCAATGTGTGTGGGGAGCTTGTTCTTCTCCCGCTGGCTGGTGATTGCCGCCGCTATGACCGTGGGGCTGTGCTTGTTCCCGATGTCATTCTGAACGATAAGTACAGGTCTCACGCCGCCCTGCTCGGAGCCGACCACGGGGCTTAAATCAGCATAGTATATTTCTCCTCGTTTTATATTCATATTATCTTCCTTTCCTGTTGGCTGAAGTCGTTATCAATATTTTGAACCGTAACGGTGGTTTTATTCAGATTTACGGGCAATGCCCGATATATTTTATTATTTTTTATTGACTTTTGTGATTATATCTGATAAAATTTAAGATAGTATAATTTTTAAGTAAAAGGAGATTTTCATGAGCAGGAAATTACTTAAATTTACCGCACTTGCGGCGGCTTTAGCCATGGCGGCAGGCTGTACAAGCGGCGATACGTCCATGACTACCACCACCGCTGCCGACACGACAACTGCTGCGGCAGAAGCGGAAACAACAACCACCACTGCGGCTGAAACCACCGCCGCCGAAACTACCACTGTGGCGGAAGAAATCGACTATTCAGCCCTTTCTGAGGAGGAAATCTACACCCTTATGGTTGAGCGTTCACTTATGACAACAGGCGACATGACCCGCATGGCTAACGTCTTTGACCGTGCCGCAAAGGGCGAGGATATAAAAATCGCATATATCGGCGGCTCCATCACCGAGGGTTACAGCGACAATATCACCCTTGCCACTGAGGAAAAGTGGGTGGATATGTCCACAAAATGGCTGAACGACCAGTTCCCCGAATCTGATATTACATACGTAAATGCAGGCCTCAGCGGTACTCCCTCAATCCTCGGCAATGTGCGCCTTGAAAGGGACGTTCTTTCCTATGACCCCGACGTTGTTTTTGTGGAATTTGCCGTAAACGACGGCGGCGAGCAGGATTACAAGACCGCTTACGAATCCCTTGTGCGCACCCTTCTTACTCAGGATAAGGACGTTGCGGTTGTGCTTCTCTTTACAATCATCGAAAGCGGCCACACCTGCCAGCCCCACATGAGCCAGATAGGCAGCAACTATGGTCTACCCATGATAAGCCTCCCCGACTCGGTATGGGTTGAAATGCAGGAGGGAAGAATGGCATGGAGCGATTACTCCGCCGACCAGTCCCACCCCAACGTTGAGGGCAGCAAGATGATACGCGATTTCGTAATCCACTATTTTGAGCAGGTTATAGCGGCTTACGGCGAAAATACGGGCGCAGTTGACAAGAACCTTCCCGACCCCGTTTTCAGCGGTGATTATGCGGATATGAAGTTCCTGGACAACACAAATCTCACCGCCGAGCTTACAGGCTTTGCTCCTTCCGACAACAGCCACCACTGGTTCAAGGACGGATGGCAGTTCCGCGACGACACAGGCGCTTCCATGAAGTTCACCGTGAACTGCAAGAAGCTGGCTATGGTGTTCAAGGCCAACAACAGCAAGATGTTCGGTACGGCGGAAATCTATGTTGACGGCGAAGCGGCAGGCACGGTAGTTTCCAACAAGGCTGACGGCTGGAACAACCCTGTTACCCAGTACCTTATTGATAATGAGGAATGCGCTGAGCACACTGTTGAAATCGTAATTCCCGAGGGTCAGAAATGCTATTTCGGCATCTTCGGCTTCGGATATAATGAATAAAACTGAAAGGAATCAAAAATCATGGCAGACAAGAAAAAATCAATCTTCACCGAATTTAAAGAATTCATTTCCCGCGGCAACGTAATCGACATGGCAGTCGGTGTTATCATCGGCGGCGCTTTCACAAAAATCGTAAACAGCGTCGTTTCCGATATCATCACTCCCGCCCTCGGTCTTCTGACAGGCAAAATCGACTTTGCAGAGCTTAAGTTCGTCCTCGCTGAGGCTGAGCTTGACGCGGCAGGCGAAATAGTAAAGGAAGAGCTTGCTATCCGCTACGGCGTTTTCCTTGACGCACTTATCAACTTTATTTTAATCGCCGTATGCGTTTTCGCAATGGTTAAAATCATCAACACAATCAGAGAAAAGGCTGAAAAGCTTAAGAAGAAGGAAGAGGAAGAAGCAGCGGCAGAAGCTCCCGCACCTGCTCCCGACCCCCAGCTTGAGCTTCTCACCGAAATCAGGGATTTACTTAAGAAATAAACAAAAAAAGGACGGGAGACCGTCCTTTTTTACTGCCAGTAAATATGCATATCTTTCCTGAACAAACGTAATATTTATTCTTTGCTCATCTGAATAAGCAACGTAGTTTTCAATATACATAAAAAAGCACCCATGACGGGTGCTTTTTTATCAGTTGATATATTCTCCGCTGTATTCGAGAAGTGTAACAGTTGACACGCCTTCAATTTCCTTGAAGCGGCTTACAGAGGAGGTGTCATTGTGCTTGATTTTAACCTCAATAGTAAGCTCGGTCATGTCACCGTTTGCGGTCTTGTTCTTTAAACGGTATCTCATTCCGCCAAGCACAGCCGCTACATTCTTCTCAGCATTATCGGAATAGCGTACAATAAGGAGATAATTCTTCTTTTCTTTCTTTAAAAGACTGAAAACGATGTAAATAAGCGCAATCAGAACCGTACCGAAAACTGCTACGAAGTAAAGTCCTGCGCCTGCGGTGATACCTGCGGCGATTGACCAGAAGAGGAAGCCGATATCAAGCGGATCCTTGATAGCAGTGCGGAAACGTACGATAGAAAGCGCACCGACCATACCGAGGGACAGTACCACGTTGGAGCTGATGGTCATGATGATAAAGCCAGTGATTGCCGTAATCATAACGAGAAGCACGTTGAAATTGTCACTGTATACGATACCTCTGTAACAGAAGCGGTAAACAAGATAGATTATAATTCCGCATACAAGGGCGGAGAGCATTGCCGCTATCATACCTGCAGGCGAAAGCTCGGTAAAGTTCAGGTTGTCGCTGAAAAGCTGGATTGTGTCGTCAATAATGCTTAATGGTTTCATTTTTTGGGTCCTTTCTGCATAGCTGTGCTCTGCTTTTGCTTTTACATTCCGTATTTCATGAGCCTTGCCTTATCGGAGCAAAGCACGAACTTTGACACGGACTCCTGCATTATAGGAAGTCCCGAAAACAGCTCCTGTATATATGAGGGAAGAAATCCATCATACTTTACTTCAAGCACCGCTTCATTATTCTCGAAAACGGGCGAATAAACTGCGTTTTTGTCAAACATATCAAAAGTATTATAACAGACCGAAAGGCGGCTGTCAAGGGTAACGCGGACATTTCCCGCATGACATATATAGGGTTCACGCATATAATCAACAATAACCGCAGGCTTCAGTCCCGAAGCGCATACCGAAGTAAAAAAATCATCAGCGGCGGTACATTCAAAACGCTCCTCCGTCATAAAAGAGGTATCTCCTTTTAGAATTGAAAGATACTCGTCGTAGGTGAGAAACGCATTCTTCTTATAACCTACGTTATCGTCCTTTATTTTTTCTTCAAGGCGGATTATTTCCTTGTTCAGATTGTAGGTGCGTATCCTGTATTTCTTACGGTTCATTGTTCCGCCCAGTTTATCCCGGTAAGCGGTGTTATAGATGTTGTCGAAATAAAGGCTGGTGACACGGTAGATACCCTCAGGGGCGTTCTTGTCCTTTTCCAGTACAGCGTCAAGCCTTCCCTTCAGAATAGCGTAAATCCCGCTGTTTATGTAGTATTTCAGTTCGTGGCGGTATTGCATGGGGTTCCTTTCTACATTACTGCTTCAATTATCCTTGCTGTAATTTCCTCTACGCCGCCGTTCATGCAGTCGATGCGAAGGTCGGCGTATTTTTCATAATAAGGGCTTCTTTCCCTGAAAATATCCTCTACGGTCATTCCTTTTGCGGCAGCGATACCTCTTGTTTTGATATTCGTGAGGCGGCGTACAAGCTCGTCGCAGGGGACTTCAAGATAAACGCATATCCCGCTTTTTTTCAGGTACTGCATGCCCTGCTCGCAGAACACCGCGCTGCCGCCTGTGGCAATAACGGTATCTCCCTTTGCGGTGACGGACAGAAGCGCCTGCTCCTCGAACTGCTTAAAGCGTTCGGTGCCATACTTGTCCACAAGCTCCTGAAGCTTTTCCTTCTGCCTGAGCTGGATTATAAGGTCAGTGTCGATAAAATCCATGCCCAGAGTTTTTGCCAGGATAACGCCCACTGTACTTTTACCGCAGCCGGGCATTCCTGTGAGTATTATATTTTCCATTTTTCTTTTGTCCTTATTTCTGATTTATCAGTACCATGTAGGTACAAGTCCCTCAAAATTATTATATTCACGGGCGGTCTTTTCCGCGTAGGAAACCGCTTCATCAATGGCTCGTCTGCCGTAGGGATACGCTTCACAGATTTCACGCAGGATTTCTGCCGCCGTATAGAATCCCATAAGTGCAAAGAAACCGTTGGGTATGCTTCCGCCGAAATATCCGTTTATCTGTCCTCTTGAAAAAGGAACACTGCAGGAACGGCGTATGCACTGGAAATCCATATAAGGGTCG
Source organism: Ruminiclostridium sp. (assembly GCA_017472865.1). Lineage (GTDB taxonomy): Bacteria > Bacillota > Clostridia > Oscillospirales > Ruminococcaceae > Ruminiclostridium_E. The sequence continues at coordinate 5,587 of JAFUNV010000109.1, forward strand.
CCCCAGCACCAGCGATCAAAGTCGATTACACCGTACTCGCCCTCGGAATCGAAAACGAGATTACCCGAACGAAAATCACCGTGGATAGCCGTCTGGGGTCTGCCCGAAAGGAGCTTCCTGTTCTCTTCCAGAAAACGCATGGTTTCTTCGGAACCGCGGAAGGTTATTCTTATTTCACGGAATCTTTTCAGTATTCCGTCAAGCTTTTCGTTAAAAAACTCCTCCCAAGGGAGTATGTCCTCAGGGGCGGTTACGCTGTGTATCTTCCGGAGCAGCTCCCCCGCCTTTTCGCCCAGCTTCGCCTGTTCGGGTGTATGGGCGTTCAGAATACGTCTGTCTGCATCGGTGCCTTCGACCCATGTATACATTGTGTAGGCGAGCCTGTCCGAATTGCAGGCGGCAACCTCCACGGGAACATTCATGTTAAGCTCCAGCTCCTCATGTATATATTTAGCGAAAAGGGCGCTGTCGCGGTGACGCTTGTAGTTTGAAATATCGCTTGTCCGAAGAATAAGCTGAACCCCGTTGTTGCGGATTATATGATATTTGTTTTCTCCCGAACGGCCGTATTCTATTGGCGTTATTTCAAGCCAGTTGGGAAAATCGGCAATATCCGAAAGCTCTTCAAAGGTCATTTAAATTCTCCTTTGTTATCAGAATAATCTGTATTTCTTATTTTTTATTCTATCATTGAAATCTGCCATATCCGTGATGGGACTCTCAAAAGAAACTCCGTTAAGTCTTTCCTGTGCGGCGGTATGGTTGTCACTGCCCGCAAAAGGAAGCATACCGTAATTCTCCGCATAGATTGCCGCCATTCGGTTTTCAAGCTCTGTGCGGTTGGAGTTTACAATTTCCACACCGTCACACTTTCTGGGGAGCAGTCTTATCATTGAAATATAGCTTGCCTCACGGAAAGGATGGGCGTGGATTATAATTCCGCCGTTATCCCTTACATAATCGCAGTAGCTGTTTACGTCCATTTCCATTATAACAGGGTTTCTCATGAGCCATTCCTTGTCCAGACCATAGGTGAGAAAATCCGAACCCTTGTAGGAATATTCCCAGCCGAAAAATACGTCAATACCTATTTCCTCGCCGCATTTCCTTGCGTTTTCATAGCCTGCGCAGAAACGTTCAACCTTCTCCGCCCAGCTTAAATCGTGGGGGATTGTGGAATTTCCATTAAAAAAGTGGTCGGTAACTATAATACCTGTATAGCCCTTGCTTTTATAGAATCTCGCCTGGGCAGCACCCGAAGCATTTGCACAGGCGCTTACCTCAGAGGTATGAAGATGGGTTTCATATTTAAACATTTTATTTTTCTCCTTATTCAAAGCTTGCGGCAACATAGCTCTCCGCGCCTGTGATTTTTCCGCCCTTTACGGCAATACGGGGTACTCTCGCACCTACCGCACACAATAACTCATAGCCTATGGTGCCGATACTGTCGGCAACTGCGTCAACGGTAAGCTCGGGTATAACATCAGAATAAAGTACCGCTGTGTCGCCTACCTTTACATCTGCTCCCGTAACGTCTATCATCATCTGGTCCATGCAGACGCGGCCGCAGACAGGACAAAGCCTGCCGTTTATGTAAACCTTGCCGATGCCCGAAAGACGGCGGGAATACCCGTCCGCATATCCTACGGGGATAACGGCGATTTCTCTGTCCGAATCAGTGAAATATGTCCTGCCGTAGCCGATACTCTTTCCCGAAGAAATCGTTTTCACCTGACAGACCTGTGATTTCAGGGTAAGAACAGGTGTAAGGCTTATGGGAAGCGGCTCCGCCGTATTGGGCATACAGCCGTAGGTTATAATTCCGCTTCGGATTATACTGCCCTCAAAATCCTTATGATAAAGTATTCCGCCGCTGTTCTGCGAATAAACGGGAATACCCTTTTTCTCTGCCTCTGCGGCAATACTACGCAGCATTTTTTCCTGCCCGCGTGTAAATTCCGCGTCATCTTCGACAAGGCTGTCGGAACAGGCAAAATGAGTATAGACGCCTTCCACGGAAAGTCCATCAAGGCTCATTATTTCTGCAAGCTCCTCTGCGGTTTCAATTCCGATACGGCTCATACCCGTATCAGCCTTTACGTGAACGCGGATTTTTATACCCTTTTCTTCCGCCCACTGCGAAAGGCAGCGAGCAAGCACTGTGTCACCCACGGTCTGAATGAGGTCAAGGTCAGCTATATCCCCGAACCATGCCTCCTCAGCCCCGCCGAAAATTAAGATTTCCGCTTCGGGGAGGATTTCACGCAGCTCTATGGCTTCGCCCAGATTGGACACGCAGAAGCGCTTTACGCCCTTTCTGTAAAGCTCGGGCGCTACAAGGCGCACACCGTGGCCGTAGGCATTTGCCTTTACCACCGCCATTATCTCCTTGCCCTCTGCGTATTTCTGTATTTCATCTATGTTTTTTCCCAGTGCGTCAAGGTTTATTTCAGCCCAGACACGGTGAAGAAGCTTTTTCATGTATAGTTGTCCTTTTCGGTTTACGATTAATAATTATACCGTTTTATGCAGGGGCGGATTAAATATAACTACTGCGTACCCCTGTATCGGATTCATTGATTTTATGTGATGTGTAATTTTTTATCTGTTAGCTGTTGTTTTTTTAAAAAATATGTGGTAATATATAAATATATGCGGAGTTATTCCGACACACATTTATTATATAACATTGCGTGAATAATTTCAACTGTTTTTATGTCAAATTTTACACAAAAATAAATTTATTCAAATTAAGGAGATATAATGAAAGCAAAAAGAAAAAGCAACTGGTATATCTATGTTATTACCCTTATAATATCCTTTGCGGTTCTGGGCTTCTTCGTAACACGTATATGGGATTCACTGTTTCCCACCGAAAAGGACGCAGAAAACGCTTACAGCGTAAACAATACCGACTACCGACCCTCAGCAGATATAAAGCTTACCGCCCTGATTATGATGTCAGAAATGAAGGCGGGTACTCCCGATTATTACATGATAGCGAATTATCGTCCCCGTGACGAGGCTATAATATTTGTTCCGCTTCCCGAAAATATGAAGGTAAGCTATAACGGCAACACAGGCAGCCTTTACGAAATGTATGACAATCTGGGTGCTGAAGCGGTTATGGGCGGAATAAAGGAGCTTACAGGCGTTGAGTGTGATTTCTACGTGAAATTCGACCGTCTCTCCTTTATAGATTTCGTTGACCTTACAGGCGAGGTTTATGTAAATGTGCCTGCCGAAATCTCCGAAACCCGCACCGAAACCTTCCTTGAAACCGAAATCATCGAGGTTGACGGTGAGGAGCAGGAGGTTACCAAACAGATAAAGAAAAAGGTAAAGGATATCATCTTCCCCGCAGGTTCTCAGTATTTCGACGGCGAAACACTCTACAACTATATCAACTATCCTTTCGGGATGGGTGACGACTACGAGCTTGCTATTGTCGGCTCGGCAGTCATGAACATGGTTAACCGCAATTTCCGCGATTTAAGCTCCACCGAACTTCAGGGCTACACCGAAAAAATAATCAGCAGCACCGACACCGACTTCATGTTCAGCGATTACGTCGAGTATCAGCCTGTGCTCCAGTACACCACCGAAAACAGCATCAACCCCTGTGAATATTACATTCCTTACGGCGAAAGCGACGGCGGTTATTTCGTATTATCACCCGCCTGCAGTGAAACCATAAAGGAACGTCTTAAAATTACTGTCGAAGAAAAGGAAGAAGACTGAAATGGAAATAAAAGCACTGGTACTGCCTCCCTTGGGCACAAACTGCTATCTTGTAAAGACAGGCGATAACAGCGGTGTGGTAATCGACCCCGCCGATATGGCAGACGAAATCATTGCCGCAGCTGAAAAAATGGGAATGAAAATTGAAAAGATACTCCTGACCCACGGTCATTTCGACCACACAGGAGCTGTCAATGGCATAAAGGATAAAACAGGCGCAAAGGTGTATATCCACGAAAGCGACGCCTGCATGCTTACCGACAGCGACAAGGCGCTTGCCTACTTCTGCCCGTCCATGCTCTTTGAAGCGAAGGAAGCCGATGTTCTTCTCAAAGACGGTGACACAATCACTCAGGACGGTGTAGATTTCAGAGTAATGCATACCCCTGGACATTCCGCAGGCAGCGTGTGCTTCTTCATGGACAACCCCGAGGGACTTGACGTAATGTTCTCTGGCGATACGATTTTCAAGGACTCCATCGGCAGAAGCGACGGATATTCCGGCGACTATATCGTGCAGAAAAGCACACTCGAAAAGCTGAAAGCACTGGAAAATGACTACCTTATCCTCAGCGGTCACGGAGAATCCACCACACTGAAAACAGAGAAAATGTTTAATCCCTTTATTAACTGAAGATAACACAAAGAAAGCACAAGGAGCTCCCTTTTAGGAAATTCCCTTAAGTTTTCAAAAATATCGTAAAACAAAGGCGATACCGCATAATCGGTACCGCCTTTATTATGTTCAATTACATTTCAATCTTTAAGCCCTGTGCGCTTTCAACAGTAATCTTGCTGTCAATGCCACCTGTGCAGGTAACCTTGATTTTATCACCGTTTCTTACAGCTGTTACAGTGCCTACAAGCTCAGCCTCGCTGTTGTAGAGCTTGGTTTCAGCTGTCTTGCCGTCCTCTAAACCGTAAATTACAGCCTTTGCGCCATCAACATAGTCATAGTTGAATGCACGCTCAAAGTTACCGTAAACGATAATGGAGTCAGGCTTAGCGTAAAGAGGCATTCCGTAGTAGTCGTACTTCTTTTCGTACCACTTGCCGCCCGCAAGGGTTTCACCTGTCTGGATATCTGTCCATTCGCCGCTGATAGCGGGGAGGTAGAACTGTGCTGTGCCTTCCTCGTTGAATACGGGAGCGCAGAGGAGATTGTCACCCAGCATATACTGTCTGTCAAGTGCATAAGTTGCAGGGTCAGCGGAGTATTCCATAACCATAGCACGCATCATAGGTACACCTTCTGTGTGTGCCTTTACAGCGTTTGCGAAGAGATAAGGCATCATCTTACCCTTGAGCACTGTCCAGTGGCGGAGAACATCGGAAGATTCATCATCGAAGTTCCACGGCACACGATATGAGCTGTTGCCGTGAAGTCTGGAGTGAGAAGACATGAGACCAAACGCACACCATCTCTTATAAAGGTCAGGTGTACCCTGTGCCTCAAAGCCGGAAATGTCATGGCTGAAGTAGCCGAAGCCACTTAAGCAGAGAGAAAGTCCGCCTCTGAGTGTTTCCCACATGGATTCGTAGTTACTGAAGCAGTCACCGCCCCAGTGAACGGGGAATTTCTGACCGCCGACAGTTGCGGAACGTGCGAAGAGGCACGCCTTATCCTTGCCGTAGTATTCTTCAAGAACCTCGAAAACTGTCTTGTTGTAGAGGTATGTATAGTAGTTATGCATCTTGTAGGGGTCGGAGCCGTCATAATAAACAACATCCTTGGTGGGGATTCTTTCACCGAAGTCTGTCTTGAATGCGTCAACGCCCATTTCGCAGAGCTCACGGAGCTTGCCCTTGTACCATTCGCAGGCTGCAGGGTTGGTAAAGTCAACGATAGCCATGCCGGGCTGCCACATATCGCCCTGCCATACGCTGCCGTCCTTATTCTTGATGAAGTAGCCGCCCTTTAAGCCCTCTTCAAACATCGTAGAACGCTGACCTACGTAAGAGTTTATCCATACGCAGATTTCAAGTCCCTTAGCCTTTAAGCGCTGTAACATAGCCTTGGGGTCGGGGAACATTCTCTTGTCCCATGTAAAGTCACACCAGCAGAATTCCTTCATCCAGAAGCAGTCAAAGTGGAATACTTCAAGAGGAATATTGCGTTCAGCCATGCCGTCGATAAAGCTTGTAACAGTCTTTTCATCATAATCGGTAGTGAAAGAAGTTGTAAGCCATAAACCGAAGGTGTAAGCGGGAGGAAGTGCGGGCTTACCTGTAAGGTTTGTGTATGTCTTGATTACATCTGCGATTGTCTCGCCGCCGAATACAAAATATTCCATGCGCTCACCCTGAACGGAGAAAGCAACCTTGGAAACGGTTTCGCTGGCAACCTCAAAGGTAACCTTTTCGGGGTGGTTTACAAATACACCGTAGTTGTTGGAGGTTACATAGAAAGGAATGGACTTGTAGCTCTGTTCGGAGGAAGTACCGCCGTCATTGTTCCAGATTTCAACAGTCTGTCCGTTCTTTACAAAGGGAGAGAACTTTTCGCCGAAGCCATAGATATTCTCGCCTACGCCTATGTTCATCATTTCGCGGATAACGCCGCTTTCAGCTGTATCCTCGTGAGCGAAGAAGGGCTTCATTTCATCGTTAGCCATGCGCTCGTTGGTCTTCCACTGCTCTTCAAGAATATAGGAGGTTGTTCTCCAGCCCTGCTTTGTAAGGAGCTTGTCGCCGTAGTAATACTTGATATCCCATGCGCCGCCCTTTGCGACAACTACCTTTGTCTTGCCGGAAATAAGCTCAAAAGCACTTTCTGTTTCCTTTACAACGGGTTTAAAGGAAGCGTCTTCGTAAAGCTCGAAGGAGGGAGCCTTCTTAAGAGCGCCCTTGAAGTGTTCAATGTTTACCTTGATAGAATTTTCAAGAGTAGAAGTAAAGGAGATTTCGAGAACGGGACCGCCGAGGGTCATACCTCTGTTACCTATCCACTGGTTTGTGGCAAGGACATGAATAGATGTTTCGTCTGCGGTAACCTCGTACATCTGTGTGGCGTAGTTAACGCCGTAGCCTGGCTTGTTAAGCCATAATCCGTCTGCGTATTTCATTCTGCAGTACCTTTCCTTTCGTGATTTATATGATTTTCGATTTAATAAATTACAGTGTTGTGTAATCGTTTGCACGCTATATTCATATTAACATATATTTCTATAAAAAGCAAGGGGTTTTTGAAAAAATAAAAAGAATTTTTCTTATAAAAATCAAGGGCGAACTGTGTTCGCCCGCTTTTGCATATTATTTATATCATTCCGCAGAAATCCTCTATGTATAAATCCGCGATTTCCTTTATTTTCTCCGCGTCATCGGCAGAAGTCTCATCGTAAACGCACACTGCGCGGAAACCGCCGTCCTTTGCACCCTGTATGCCCTGGGAGATATCCTCAAAGACTACCGCGTCTTCGGGCTTCACACCCATTTTTTCACAGGCAAGCCAGTAAATATCGGGAAAGCCCTTTTTTCTTTCCACTTCGTCAACATTAACCACGGCACTGAAAAATCGGCGTATACCCGTATGGTCCAGTGACGGCTCATAGAGAGAGCTGTCATTTGCTGTGGCAACCGCCAGCTTCACTCCCTTATTGTAAAGATATTCAAGATATTCGTAAGCTCCCTTTTTAAGCTCAACCTTATCCCTGTAAAAATCAATGGCCATTTTTGTCCACTCGGCAATCATCTCCTCAGGAGTTTCCGTAAAGCCGAAGCGCTCCGCTGTGTAAACCGCCGTCTGATATGCGCCCAGATGAGCAACAGCAAGCATATAATCGTCGGGGACGTTGATACCTCTTGCGGCGAGGAAATCATGGTCTATCTGCTTCCACACCCACATTGAGTCCAATAAAGTGCCGTCCAGGTCAAAAATTGCCGCCTTGAAACTGTTATCCATGCGTTACCTCCTCTCCGTTCATAAGAAAGCTCAGCACCCGTTCAAATTCAACGCCGTTTCTTACAGGCTCGCCGCTGTTCACAGTAGCATTTATGGCAAGCTCGCAGAACTTTGAAGCATAAACCGCCGCCTCAGCGATAGTCTTGCGTTTTAAAATACAGCCCGTAAAAACCGAAGCGAAAATATCGCCTGTGCCCGGGTATGAAACAGGGATTTTATTCCAGCGGTGCAGCTGAAAACAGCCGTTTTTGCCATCCATTGATACGTTGGCATAAGTGCCGTCGGTTAAAGGCACTCCTGTTATAACTGTCGCACCTGCCTTTTTGCAGAGCCTTTCCGCCCAGTTACGCGCCTCTGCTTCCGTAAGGCCTTCGGGATAGCTTTCATCCAACAGCAGTGCGGCTTCAGTAAGGTTGGGCGTAATTATATCCGCGTGTGCGGCAAGCTCCTTGGTGCGCTCTATCAAGCCTTTTGTATATGTCTGATAAGCCGCTCCGTCATCGCCCATAACAGGGTCGACTATACGCAGAGCTTCAGGAAAACTCTCAAAAAATTCTAGACAGCAGTCGACCTGCGCTTCCGAGGCGAGAAAACCGCTGTAAACAGCGTTGAAATGCACTCCCAGCTCTTTATAATGCTTACAGCAGGGAGAAATGAAATCAGTAGTGTCACGAAGAACGAAGTTTTCAAAGCCACCTGTGTGGGTGGATAGAATAGCAGTGGGAATTGTCACACACTGAATACCCATAGCGGAGATTACGGGGAGAATTACAGTAAGCGCACACCTTCCGTAACCCGAAAGGTCATGTATTGCCGCAACCCGAAGCTGTTTTTCCATTTCCGTCCTGCTCCTTTCTTCAATAGATACGTATTAGTATAGCACTTGTTAAAATTTTTGTCAAATGAACAGCTTATATTTTTGAAAAAAGTCTGAAAAAATCAAAATAAGCATTTACAAATCACAAAAAATGTAATATAATATATTTGTATGTTATTATTATGTTAAAGGACTGATTTTTTTGAATAAATTCTTAAAGAAGCTTTCTTCCGCAGCTATCTCTGTAATGTTGGCTGCTTCTCTCACTCTTACGACAGGCGCATGGAGTGAAAACCCCGGCGCTGCGCCCTCTGAAACTACCGCAGAAACAACAGCCGCTGAAACCACCACCGAAGCAACTACAACGGCTGCTGAAACTACAACCGAGGAAACAACCACCACGGAAGCAACCACCACCGAACCTGAAATCGTTCTTGATGATGATGACGCTCCCGAGGAGACCGAGCCTGAAGAAACCACTGCCGCAACCACAACTGAACCCGAGATTGTTGAAACCACAGCGGCAACGACTACCGCAGCTCCCGCAACCACAACGACAGCTGCTACTACAACTGCTGCGCCTGTCAATACAGCACCTGCTGACTATGACGAGGTTGCGCCCTTTAAAATGTTTGTACCTGAGGTGCTCAACGTAAGAGGCGGCCCCGGTACTGATTATTCAATTCTCGGACAGGCTTATGCAAACACAACAATCACTATCGTGGGTATCAGCGGCGAGTGGTACGTAATGGACTACTACGGCGTGCCCGGCTACCTGCTTTCTTCTCTTCTTGAAGAACCCACTGCAACAAGCGAAACAACATCTGCTCCCGAAGAAAGCGAAGCTCCGGCAGATGACACTACTACCGAAATTCAGGAAGACGATGAGCTTGTTATAGATACAGAGCCCGCAGAAACTCTCCCTACCACTGAAGAGCCTCCCGAAGATACCACTGCTGAAACTGAACCTGAGGAAGAAGATGACGATGATGAGAGTGATACTCCCGCAGGTGCTGTAACCGAAAACAATAAGGGCGGAATGCCTCCTGTGCTTCTGGCTCTTATCTGCGCTGTTGCCGCATTTTTACTTATAGGTGTAGTGCCTGTGCTTATCCACAAGACTCACCACAAGAAGCTTTATCAGTATTGAATACGCAAACGGGCGACCTGTTAGGGTGATGACCATATAGAAGTATTCAAAAACACTAATGGTTATTGTCTAAACGGTGGCTAATGAAACAAACAGAGCAGTATCGCTTAATGCGGTACTGCTTTTGCTTTTATATATTATTTTGATGCATCTCTCAGAAATTTTTTCAGTTTTACCAAAAAGCTTTTTGAAATCGGCTTGATGATTATTCCGACAAAAACTGCGGCTATAACAGTTCCTTCTCTTACGCCGAGAAGCTCTCCACGTGCAATCAGGGAAATGAGTGCGGCAATTACTACAACCGAGCAATCAAAACCAATTTTGCAGATATGAAATGGAATGTTTGTCCTTTTTGAAAAAGTGAGCATAACTCCCTCGCTTGGCAGTGGGAGAAAATCGGAATTGACATACAGGAAAACTCCGACAGCGACGAAAAACAGGCTTATTATTATGTAAATCATTTTGATAATGTAGCTTTCGGGAGTAGGAATAAACGCAGTGCAAATATTGGCAAGGGTCACAAACCATCCGAAAACAAATGAGCATATAATCTGCAGAAAAGAGAACGGAGAAAAATTTTTCGGTGAAATCAGAAATTGCACAAAAATAAGTATAAGGAAAAACGCTGTTGTACATAATCCCTGTTCAAAACCTGTCAGCAGACTTACTGTGTAAGGAACGGAATTTACAGGAGATACGCCAAGAGATGACTTTGCGGAAATACTGATTCCGATTGCAATAAGAAAAAATCCGAGGCAATAAGTCACAATACGCCGTATAGAAAGTTTATCGAGTATTTCGGATTTGAGCCGGGTCTTAAATGTCTGTTTTTCACTGTTTGCGTTCATTTTTCTTCTCCTTGTATTTATTTTTTCAACCGAAAAAGCGGTAATACAGATTATGCATTACCGCTCATATTTCAGCTTTTATAAAGACTTGCCGTTTGCCAGTTCTGAAATGGTGATACCGTCAAAATACTGATTGGTCAGACGATGAAACTCCGTCCACATAGACAGTGTTTTACAGGTGTTTTTCTTTTCACAGACCTCGGCGTTGCAGTCAAGACAAGCCACAGGAGCAAGATTCCCTTCAGTAAGTCTTAAAATCTCACCTACGGTACATTCTTCGGGAGCACGGCTTAGTCTATAGCCACCGCCTTTGCCCTGAACACCCTCAACAAGTCCGTTTTTCACAAGAACGGGAAGTATTCTTTCGAGATATTTCAGCGAGATTTCCTGACGTGCCGCAACCTCCTTCATAGGTATATAGCCGTCAGTTTTATGCTCTGCCAAATCTATCATAACACGCAGAGCGTATCTGCCTCTTGTTGAAATCATCATATCAAACACCTCCCGCTTATTGTATCAAAAATCTGTGGAATTGTCAATTACTCAGAAAAAGTGGTGTTGACAAATATCTGTCGCCTGTGTCGGGAAGAAGAACAACAATGTTTTTACCCTCATTTTCGGGACGTTTTGCAAGCACAATTGCCGCATAAGTTGCCGCACCCGATGAAATTCCCACAAGCACGCCCTCGCTTCTGCCGATGAGTCTGCCCGTTTCAAAAGCGTCCTCGTTTGAAACGGCGACAATTTCATCGTAGATTTTGGTGTTTAAAACCTGCGGAACAAAGCCTGCACCGATACCCTGAATTTTGTGAGAACCAGCAACTCCTGTTGAAAGTACAGCAGAAGAAGCCGGCTCAACTGCTACGATTTTCACATCGGGATTCTTTGATTTTAAATATTCGCCCACGCCTGTAATCGTGCCG
>JAFUNV010000110.1 GCA_017472865.1 Ruminiclostridium sp.
GCTTGTTATGTGAAAGACCTGAGCCTGAGAAAATGGGGAGCTTCTGACCGCGGATAAGCGTCATAAGGCAGTCGATTGAGGAAATGCCTGTATGGATATAGTTTCTGGGGTAGGTGCGTGCCACAGGGTTAAGAGCACGTCCGTTTATGTCTCCTGTCTTTTCCGCAAACACAGGGCCGAGACCGTCAACAGGCTTACCAGCGCCGTTGAAAACTCTGCCAAGCATTTCAGTGCTGAGAGGAAGCTCAAGAGGCTTTCCGTGAAACTCTGTACGTGTGTTTTCAAGGGAAAGTCCCGATGTGCCCTCGAAAACCTGGAGGATTACCTTATCGCCCTCCATCTGAACAACTCGTCCGAGTCTCTTTGAGCCGTCGGAAAGCTGTAAGGAAGCAATTTCATCATAAGCCACGCCGCTTACGCCCTCAAGGCAGACAAGAGGTCCGTTTATATCTGTTAAACCTGAATACTGAATTTTCATTTCGTTTAGTATTCTCCTTAAATATTGTCAAGCGTTTCATCAATCTCACGCTCATAAGCCGCAAACATTTCGGGCTTGTCATTGGGGATATCATATTTCATCTTTATCAGCTTTTCAAAAAGACCGGCACCGCTTATATCACGGAAAGTTCTTCCTGCGCTTATAAGCGAAAGGGATTTTTTGTAAAGCTTTAAAATAGCTTTCATCATAAGAAGCTGCTTTGACAGCGGAACGTATGTATCATCCTTGTGGAAGGCATTCTGCTGTAAAAAGCCTACTCTTATAAGCTTTGCTGTTTCGATTACAAGCTTCTGGTCATCAGGCAGAACATCCGCACCGATAAGCTTTACAATTTCCATAAGCTTGTTTTCTTCAAGCAGCAGGTTATTTATCTCGCGACGGCAGGCAAGAAAATCCTCGCCTACGTTTTCACGGTAATAGTCCTCAAAATCATCAACATATTCCGAATAGCTGGTTATCCAGTTTATTGCGGGGTAATGTCTCGCATAAGCGAGGGATTTGTCCAGAGCCAGGAAACAGCGTACAAAACGCTTTGTATTCTGTGTTACAGGCTCGGAAAAGTCTGAACCCTGAGGAGATACCGCCCCGATAATGGTGACGCTTCCTCTTTCGCCTGAAAGAGTTATGGCATTCGCCGCTCTTTCGTAGAATTCCGAAAGACGCGAGGGGAGATATGCGGGGAAGCCTTCTTCCGCAGGCATTTCTTCAAGTCGTCCTGAAATTTCTCTAAGCGCCTCAGCCCATCTTGAGGTTGAGTCCGCCATAATAGCAATATCATAGCCCATATCACGGTAATATTCCGCAATGGTGATTCCTGTATAGATAGACGCCTCTCGTGCCGCAACAGGCATATTTGAGGTATTGGCAATAAGCACTGTACGGTCAGTAAGATGCTTGCCTGATTTGGGATCTATAAGCTCGGAGAATTCCTCAAGCACCTGTGTCATTTCGTTTCCACGCTCGCCGCAGCCGATATACACGATAATATCATCGTCGCACCATTTCGCTATCTGGTGCTGAGTCATGGTCTTTCCTGTACCGAAGCCGCCGGGGATTGCCGCTGTACCGCCCTTGGCAATCGGCGCAATTGTATCAAGCACACGCTGTCCTGTAAGCAAGGGTGTATTTATCGGAATACGGTTTTTCACAGGTCTGGGGGTACGGATAGGCCATCTCTGGCACAAATCGAGAGAAAGCTCTTCCCCGCCGCATTTCACCTTGATAATAGTATCATTTGGGTGATACATACCGTTTTCAGCTGTCCATATAACCTCACATTTGCCGAAGCCGGGAGGTATCATAGCTTTATTAACAATAAGAGGGCTTTCAGGACAGGTAGCATACACCATACCTGCTTCGAGAATGTCGCCCGCCTTTACAGTTACGGTTACGTCAAACTCTCTTGAAAAATCCACGGTAGAAATACTGCTGCCCTCAGTTACAAAGCAGCCGTCGGTTTCCACCATTTTCTTAAGCGGTCTTGCGATACCGTCAAACATATCTGAAATTATACCGGGGCCTAAGGTTACGCTCATAGGCGCACCTGTCCCCTCAACCTTTTCGCCTATTTTAAGTCCTGCGGTATTTTCGTAAACCTGAATAATTGTAAATTCGTCGTTTACGCCGATAACCTCGCCTATAAGCTTCTTTTCGCCTACATAAACCATTTCACGCATAGCGAAAGACTTGGTTTTCTGCAGCTTTATAACAGGACCGTTTATAGCGTATACAGTATTCATAAGAACACTCCTTTCTCCTGTTAAAGCTGCATTTCCTTTGACGCCGAGAAGCTTTCCCGCTCGCTTTCAAGCGCCGCGTCAAGGGATAAATCCATGATTATATTCTTGTCGGGGATTTTTACGACAATTCCCCCTAAAGTAATGCTGTCGGAACACAAAATCTGTGCACCCTTTTCTGAAGCAATCGCCTTTACCGCTTCAATATCGGCTTCACGGCAGTAAATTTCCGCACCCGAAAGAGAATATTTCTCTTCCGCCTCTGTTACACAGCGTAAAAGGTAATCCTTATATACAGGCTTTGCAGTTTCTTCCTTTATCTCTGCCTCAACCCGGGCAAAAAACTCATCCGTAAGCTTTCCTCTGTGAATAAGAACACGTCTGTTTTCAGAAAAACGCACCTCAGATACTCTTTTTCTCTGCTCATTCCTGAATTTTTCAACTGTTTTCCGTGTATTATCCTTATGCTGTCCGCGGATTTCCTTTTCAGCTGCCGCAAGGGCTTCTTCAGCCGCTTTCTGCGCCGCTTCCACGATTTCCGCCGCTTCCTTTTCACAGCAGCCTTCTATTTCCTTGCGAAGCTTGCTGAGCTTCGCTGCATTTTCACTCATAACTATGACCTTTCTGTTTATAGTTTCAGACCTATTGCCTCGCTGACATATCCGGAGATTGCGTCTGAAATACCTGAATCACCGTGTCTGTCGGGTATTTCCACAATAAGGGGGCTTCTTCTGTTCAGCTTGAAATCCATTATTTCGTCACTGCACAGGTCGGTAAGCTTCTTTGTCATAAGAACTATGGCTACCGTGCGGTCATTCACCGCCGTATTCAGTGCGGAAAGCACCTCTTCGCGCTCATGGACAACCACTCCGTCAATTCCCGCAAGCCTCATACCCATCTGAGTATCAATATTGTCACTTATAAGAAAACATCTCATAGCCGTTTAACTGAAGAGAATAAGGATTGAGATTAAAAGACCGTAGATAGCAACACCTTCGCCAAGCGCTACGAAAATAAGGGACTTTGTAAAGTTCTTTTCGTCTTCACTTGTAGCACCGATAGCGGCTGTTGCGGCGTTACCTACCGCAATACCTGTACCGATTGTAGCCATACCTGTGGATAAAGCTGCTGCAATAGCCTTTATGCCGTCGCCGATTGTAGTGCCTGCTTCAGCCACCGCCTCAGCGCCCTCAGCGCTTGCAAGTACAGGCATAAAGATTGTCATAAGGAGCATAGTGCCTACAAAAGTGCCTGCGTTTAAAAGAATTGTCTTTTTTCTGCTGAATTCAAGTCCCAGTTTCTGCTTTCTTACAGCAACCGCAAGGGGAATAATAATAAGTGCAACTGCAATTAAAGGTAATATAAATAATAACATTTTTAGTTTCCTCCGAAATAATAATTTTACGCTTCTGTACGCTTTCCGATTGTTGCGGGGTTAAAGGGCTTTCCGCCGCCCTTGAAGAAACGGCTGAACAGCTCATAGAATTCAAGTCTTAATACCTGAATACCTACAAGGAAGCCTTCAACGCCTGTTACAAAGGCGTTTCCTAAAACCTGTACCAGAATATATCCCACACCGCCGCCAGTCATATCCGCAAGCACGTTTACAACCAGCATAAGACCTGCATGGCTTAAAATAAAACCGCCGATACGTAAGAATGACATAGTGTTTGTAAGATAGGTAAGGCAGGTTTCAAATAGCTCGATTACTCCTTCTATAATGAAGGTACCCACCGGCTTCTTTTCGCCGCTCTTTTCACGGAACATTTCTTCAAGCTTTTTGCGAAGTCCAGTGTCGATATTGCCCTTGCCGCCC
>JAFUNV010000111.1 GCA_017472865.1 Ruminiclostridium sp.
CATCGTGTTCAGCGGAACGCACTTCCGCACATACGGGAACATAGTCTTCCTTACCGTAGCTGAGTCTGAAATTCACTGAAATACGTCTTCCCGAAGCAGCGGAAACTACCTGCATTGCGGAGATAAAATTGTTTTTATCGTCCGGATGAATATATTCCTCCAGATGTATGCCGTTTATAAGATCAAGACCTGTATAGCGCTCTTTCCAGCACTCGGGAATAATAAAGCTGTCGCCTTTTTTCTCTCTCAGCCATATAATATCACCTGTGCAAAGGGAAGCAGTTTCAAAAAGCTCCTGTCTTGACGCGCGCCCCTCGGTAGCCATACGCTCCCCTGCAAGAAAATCAATAGTACCGCCTATAAAGCGAGATGGGCTTTTGCCGGAAGAAAGCCGGATAACCTCTTTCTCGTCCTCACCGAATGTATCAAGAAGCTTATCAGCAGCATTTTCAATGGGATTTATCCTGTTTATGACAATTATACAGGCAGCAGTAAGTGCCGCAACAGAGAAAACCGCTGCTGCGATTCCCGCAACAACAACGGGTTGATACGAAGCCACAGCACCGATATATATCATATAAATTCCTGCAGAAAGAAGCGGAAGTGTTCCGAATAACAGAAATACAATCAGGATTATTTTTTTCAGACGTTTCAGGTATCCCATAATTTCCTCCGATTATGTAAATTACTGATATAATTATATATGCTCAAAGTAAAAATGTCAATCTAAAATAAAAAAGGAGGCAGATATTTAAAATATCTGCCTCCTGTAATTATATATCAGACCTCATCCATTCTTCTGGTAAGCTCCTTTATCTGCTCCTCCACCACAGGCATACGTCTTGCAAAATTATTATGCTCCGCAACCCGCTTTTCAAGCTGCTCTATACGATATGCCGTAAGCTTTGAGCTTACAAGTATTCCGCCTAAAGAACCGCCCAGTGTTCCGATAAGGCTGATAACCGCAACGATTACCGAACTATCCATTATACCTCCGTTTATGCGCCCCAAATTTTATAAACAGTTACAAAGTCTCCGAGATCAGCAAGGAAGCTCAGATAATACTTGCCTTTATAAGAACTTACATCTACCGAATATGTGAATCTTCCCTTTGTGTCACCCATTACTACCGCATAGTCTACATTCCAATTGTAAGAATTGGAGGTGCTTTCAGTGTTAATCGGTTCATCTCCTATGCCGAAATCGACATAACGGGAATAATTTCCACTTGGTATTTCAAGGTCAATATAAATTGTTTCAATGTTTGTAAGGTCAACAGGTTTAGCAGTAGCCGCTATTGCTTGTGCATAGTGTCCCCAACCGTTGTTAACGCCAAGCGAAATAGTATCTCCTACTGCCGCAGAGCCGCCAAGATTTTGTGCGCTCACTGTCAGGAATGTACTCCAACCGCCTGTTTCTTCTGTATACTGATTACCATTGTCAAACCATACGCCCTCTTCGGGAGGTTGTTTAATTGAAACGGTAGCCGTGCCGCTTTTGGTAGTATCATAAACAGAGGTTGCCGTCACAATTATTGCCGTTGCAATTTCGCCTGCGCTTACTTTAAGCAATCCGCCGTCTGTTATAGTTGTTCCTGAGTCAGCGTTACCTGATATACTCCATGTTACCGCCTGTGATGGATTTTTCGCTCCTATAACCTCCGCGGTAAACTGCTGTGTAGTTTCTTCTCCGCCTTCGATTAAAAGTTCTGACGGCGTTACAATAACCTCTGTTACTGTAGGAATATAGTCTTCAACATATATTGCAAGTGAACTGAATATCGCCGTCCCGTCCCCTTTGACAACGGGCTGGCTGTCAGGATCATACCGAACTAAAATACCGGATTTTCCTGTAAGGTCACTTGCTGTAGGCTCATGGTCGATAATCACCGATGTCGCAGGTTCCATATCCAATGAAACAGTCCCGTCGGAATCCACCTTAAGACCTGCACCTATTTTCACACCGCCAAGTCTTGCTTTTGTGGCAGATATAACACCCACATTGTTTTCTTCATCAAATCCTAAGCCCACACCTGTTTTTACTGCAACTATTCCTGTTTCAGAAATATCTATACCGTTTCCGGCTTTCAGAATAACATTTGTTTTTCCGTTCTCGTCAGTTTCAAGTAATTCGCCGAGCTTTACTATACCAAAAACCTCTTTTGTTGCCTTGTTTACAGAAACCTTACGTCCGCCTAAGTCGTTTTCTCTTTCTTCTTCAAGAGTTCCGGGAGTTTCGTCATTATCTTCAAAATAAAGACCGTCGCCGAGTCTAAGCTGCACTGTATCAGAAAAGGTGTAAGCTTTTTCACCTTCCGAATTTGTGGTTTCTTTCAGGACAGGCACAAGTCCATCGCCTAAAAAGAAGCCGCCTTTCTGAGTCTGAGTTGCAGTTCGCAGAGCAGCAAACTTCTCTGAATTCTTGTATACGCCCATAGCGGCATCCTCTTCGCCGAAAACAGCTGATTTCGTACCCATGATGTAAACGCCGCCTACGCCGCTTGCAGAGGCGAAATTCAGATTGAACTGATTGTTTTCGGCAAGAGTTAACCCATCCCCTGCATAATATTCTTTTCCGCCGCCCGAGGAACGCTTTTCCGACTGGCTTACAACCTTTACGGGATAAACATTATCCGTTTCGCCTACTGCTTCCGTTTCAGACTCGCTTTCCTCATCTGCGCTCTCTTCAAAACCATCGGAAAGCTGAGGGCTTGCGCAGATAACCGTATGAAAATCCCTGTAACGCCATTCCTGTTTTGTTACAAGTCCCACAACGCTCTTTCTCTGGTCAATATCCCCCTCTGAGCAGCGCATAATATCACCTACATCAAGGGCGGGATCACCATAAAGCTCGGCGGTTATTCCTCTTTGGAGAAATGCGTCGATATATTTGAGCCACTCGCAGTTTATAAGATCGCAAAGACTTTCGCTCATGTTTTCTGTAAGAGGGTTGTTTTCGAGATAATACACCGCTCTTGCCGCATGAGCGTCATCATGCGTCATATTTGACTTGTAGATTTTAGTCTTTCCTCCGCTGTATGCGCTCATCTGTGCTATCCAGCCTCTTGTATCGGTTGAGTAAATGCTGTCACGCTCAGCCGAGGTAAGATATTTGTCCACAATTATCTCAGTGGGATCTTCGGTATCCACACTGTATCTTGCGGAAATAATTTTAAGCTTACCCTCTCTGTCAATTACCGCATAACCGCAAAGCACCGCCGCACACCAGCCTATAAGGTCTCGACAGGACTGTATGCGTTCCGATGACGGCGATAAGGTAACCTCTGAATTCGGAAGCCCCTCGGCAATTCCTCCGAACTCTACTCCGCAGCGGTCGCACACAGCGGAAATAATTCTCTCGGCATTGTTGGACATATTTCTTATTGATGTGCCTATGGTACAGTCAAAAAGAATACCATAATCATACGCCGTAAGGGTTACCGTATTTCTGCGGCGGACAACGCTCTGGCCGTCAGCTATGAAAATACCCATTGGGACAGCTTCCCAGCCGCTTTCCGTTTTTATTTTATAAGTCAGCCTTATTTTCGCGCCCGAAAAATCTCTCAGAAGCGCGCTGTCGTCAAAGAAACCGATATGCATACTGCCTAAATTGAAAGTGCCTATCCTGTAATCGTCGCAAAGCTCATGAGTTATCCGTAATGAGCCTGTGACAATGGTACTGTCGTCAAGCTCTATAACCGTGCCGTCCTTAAGAGTGATATTCCCCTCTATGGTGTCTGTTATATGCTTCTGAAGCAGGGCTTTTTTATATTCTTCACTTACAGAATACATCCATATCCCTCCTTAATATTCTACCAATGTACAGCTTATCTCCCACCAGCTTTTGGTTTCGCTGGCATTCTGCTGCTGATAGAAAACACTGGTAAGATTTTTGGCATACATTTCGCATTCCTCATATCCTGCCGCCGCAGGATCAAGTAAGGATACCGAAAGCAACGGCTCTGACAAATCCGTATGAAGTCCCATTGCCGCAGTACCGTCAAGTATCCACTTTACTTCACAGGTACGGACACCCTTTCTGAGTCTCCTGCGGTGCATTGTACCTGTTTCGTCAGAACGCTTGCTGTCAGTGCTGTCAATATCATCGTTATCCACACGATAGTAGGACGGCACAGGCAAAGTTTTGCCGTTTATTGCAAGAAAATACATTTTTTCCTCTCCTCATATTAAAAAATACGGAGGAGTTCCACCTTTCACAGCAGTTCCCCTCCGCCTATTAAATCAGAATCCGTTCTTTATTCTTGTTCTTGAATTACTGTATTTTGAAACGGATTCTCCTACCTTCTGCCCGTCAAGCTCTACTGTTGTATGTATCTCAACAGGCTTTGAAAAGCCCTGAGCGGAGCTGTTTTCGCCCAATGCGCCAATCAGCGTCTGACCGCTTCGCAGACTTAGCACATTTGCCGCCGCACCCTTTATTTTTTCAGCAGATATACCGCCTACCTGTGCAGTTTTTTCTTCATCGCTACTTGACTGAACTGCCATTGACGCTACCGTAGAAGCGGATTGTTCCGCAAGAGCGATAGTTTCCAGTATAGACGCATTGACCTGTGCGATTTTTGTCTGAAAATCCTCCGTCTGGGCTGTAATAATTACGTTAAGCTGTTCTGTTGTCATTTATCCTCCTTGTTTCAGGAAAAAGCTTCGGCTGGTGTTTTCGGAAATTGCTCAGGTGCATTTACCGCAGTTCTGCAAAGTGCGCCGATATTGAATGCCAGCAATTCATTCCTGCGGTAAGAATCTTCAAGGCATTTGTTTTTCAGCGCATCTTGCACCTGTATCATATCCCAGAGCTCTGAAGCCGTAAGCTTCCACACAACACAGGGATCAGCAATAAACTCATAAGCCTTGAGCCTAAGGCAAGTTATAAGCTCTGAGGCTGTTTCACTGACTCCCCGCAATCGAAAAAACCCGAACGTTCCATAGCCTCAAGTATAACAGAGTTCATCTTTCTGAGAGAGCCGCCCTCATTTATGAAATCATCAAAAAGCAAAGCCGCAGAGGCACGGCTGAAATCAGGTGCAAGACCTTCCGCAAGAGCATAAAGAAACTCAATCATCACCGTAACCTCATCAAGCCTTTTAAGCCCGTTGTAAACCGAACTGCCAAGACGTTCTTCAAGGCGGATTGCCGCTCCCGCCGTAAGACGCAGCATATAATCCCTGCCACCCACTGTAAGTAATACAAAGGGTATGTTCTTCTTTTCTTCCATAGTTCCTCCTTAGTTGTCAAGACTGTGGGTAA
>JAFUNV010000112.1 GCA_017472865.1 Ruminiclostridium sp.
CGCGGCTGGAACTATTGCAACGGCAGTCAGCGAGAAAACAGGTCTTGACCGCCTTGACCTGTCCTCGGGCTTTATTGCAAACGAACGCCAGCGCACCTGCATAAAGGACGCAAGAGAGTACATTTCGGAAGCAATAACCGCACTTGAAGCAGGAATCACTCTTGACGCCGTTGGTATCATGTGCGAAAACGCCCTTGACAGGCTCTATGAACTTTCGGGCGAAAACGTAAGCGAGGCGGTTATAGACGAGGTGTTCAGACGCTTCTGCGTAGGCAAGTAAGAGGTATAAAATGCTTGAAATAATTTACGGAAAAGCAGGGACGGGTAAATCCTCCCTGCTTTACAAGAAAATAAACGAGGAAGCCGGAAAAGGGAAAAAGGTGTTTCTTTTTGTCCCCGACCAGTTCTCCTTTGAAGCGGAAAAAATCATATACAAAACCGTGAAACCGCCCTACGGCATGAATGTTACGGTTACAATGTTCTCCCGCACAGCACAGAAAATTCTGCAGCTCTACGGCGAAACCAAAGCGTATGCCGATGACGTTGTGAAGACTATGCTTATGAAGCGCACCCTGAATATTCTTTCTGCCGAGGGACGGATTACATACTACCGCCGTCAGCTTAAAAATCAGGGGTTTCCCCGTATTATGCTGAATATCATAAGCGAGCTCAGGTCGGGCGGTCTCACACCCTCTGCACTCAGAAGCAGGCTTTCGGATTTCGGCGATGATTTTTCCGAAAATCTTATGAATAAGCTTAATGATATCAGCGAAATCTACACAGAATACGACGCTCTCCTCACCGCCTCCTTTGATGACCGCCTTGACGATGTAAGAAGGGCGGCGGAGCTTGTGCTGTCCTCGGATTATTTTGATAATTCCGTGTGTTTTTTCGACTGTTTTGATGATTTTTCCGGCAGTCAGCTGGATTTCATAAAATCGCTTATGATGAAGTCGGAAAAGACTGTTTTTACGCTCACCTCCGATAAAGAAGGTTCTGAAAAGCAGCAGTTCTGGGGCACAGCACGCCTTATGGAGAGACTTAAAGCCATGGCAGAGGGCGAAGCAGAGTTCGTTCACCTTGAAAAGCAGCACCGCCGCCCCAATTCCTGTGAAATCGTTAAAGCAAGGGATATGTGGCAGGAATGCGACTGGATATGTTCCCGCATACACGGTCTGCTTGACGAGGGTTACCGTGCCCGTGAAATTGCCGTATTGATGCCCGACAAGGGATACGGGCAGATTATGGAAAGCGCCATGAAGAAGTACGAAATCCCCGCTTTTGTAGATGTACCCGAGCCGCTTATAAACAAGGCCGTGGTGCGCTTTGCCATATACACCCTTCAGGCGCTGAGCTTTGAAACAGAGGATATACTTCGCTTTGTAAAAAGCGGATTTGTGCGCCGCAAGGACGGCAGAACCATAAGCAATATACAGGCGGATAAGCTGGAACAGCTCTGCCGCAGATATGACATAAGAAGCCGCGACTGGCTTAAACCCTTTCACGAAAAAGCAGATAAGGACGGCGAGCTTGAAGAGCTGAGAAAGGATATAATAAATCCCCTCAAGAAGTTCAAAAAGAGCATTGAAAACGCTGACGGCGCAGGTATTACCGAGGCGCTCTGCTTGTTTTTATACAGGGAAATGGATATCGAGCGCAGTCTTTACGGACTTTATCTTGAAGAACGCGACGAAAACGGCAAGGTTATCGTCGACAAGAAGAAACAGGACGAATACAGCACCCTCTGGGAAGCTGTGGTGGAGATTTTTGAATCCGCCCGTGAAGCGCTGAAGGGCTCGTATCTGAATCTTTCCGAATACACGGAAATCCTCACGGATATCTTTTCTTCGGCAGAGATTGCAAAACCCCCGCAGGTGCTTGACGCCGTGACCGTAGGCGACGTGGAAAGAAGCCGCTTCAACAAGGTGCGCGCAGTGTTTATCTGCGGCGTAAATCAGGGCATATTCCCCCGCCCTGCCGCTTCAGACGGCAATTTTACAGGCAGTGAGACCGAGCAGCTTGCCCTTTGCGGAATCACCATAGGCGGCGACCGTGTTTCACGCTCCTCAAAGGAGCTTTTCAAGCTGTACCGCTGCACAAATCTCCCAGAAGAATATCTTTTTATAACCTATCCCCTGCTTAACAGAAAATTCACCGAAATGCTCCCCTCGCCTGCCATTGAAACTGTCAGAGCAGAGTTTTCCGCGGAAATAAAGGGTGCTGATGATTACAGTGCGGATTTCTACTGCCGCACCGAAAAGGCGGCAAGGCGGTATCTTGCGGAGATTTATTCGGATTACAGCAAAAATGCCGAGAAAAAGGCGATTGAACAGGCCCTCAGCGAAAGCGGATTTTCAGCACTGCTGGAGCAGGCATTCAGAGGTATAGAGGAAAGGCGGATAATTTCCGAGGAAAATGCACGAAAGCTGCTTTCAAAGGAAACCTACTCACCTACCGCACTCGAAAAAATCAATAACTGCCGCTTCAGCTACTTCTGCTCCGACGGGCTGAGACTTGCCGACCCGCTTAAACGCGAGGTAGGTTCACGGCTTTCGGGTAATGTAGTTCACTACTGCCTTGAACAGCTCCTGACGGAGTATATGGGACAGGCGGAAGCCTTCGGCAACCTCACAGACAAGGAAATCAGAACACATATCAACGGATATATTAAAAAATATCTGTCCGAGGAACTGCTTGAAGGCTTCGGCGCGGCGGAGCGCTTTTCCTATCAGGTGGAGCGACTGTCTCCGCTTGCGGTTAATGCCGCAATAAACGTCCGCGACAGTATCAGAAACGGCAGCTTTATCCCTGCTGAGCTTGAACGCGAGCTTTGCTTTAAATTCGGTGATATTACCATAAAGGGCGTCTGCGACAGATTCGATATATCCCTTACGGAAAACGGAAAATACCTGCGCGTAGTGGATTATAAGCGCGGTAAGAACAACGTGCCCCTTGACGGAGTGTACAAGGGCGAAAATTTACAGATGTTCCTGTACCTTTTCGGTCTGTGCGACGAGCTTGACGCAAAGCCCTCGTCGGTACTTTATCAGCCTGTGGGCAGCTACGATACGGCCCCTGCGAAAAGTCCTGATTTAAGCCATGAAGAAATGCTTATTGCCCAGAAAAATGCCGACAGCCACAAGGCCAACGGCATAATGCTCGACAACTCCCCCGAGGTTGAAGAGGCAGAAAATCTCAACAGCTACTACACTGCCGTTTACGGCAAAAAATACAGAGGTTATGCCACACCTACACTGCTTTCCGAAAGAAGCTTCGCTTCTATGAAAGAGTACTGCAAGGCTTACGTAAACGCCATAACTGCTGAGGCGGCAAGGGGTATGGTGAGCGCATATCCCAAGGACGAAAATCGCTGTAAATACTGTGATTACAGCCTTTTCTGCGGACACGAGCCAAAGGAGGAAGAAAATGAACTGGACTAAAGAACAACAGTACGCCATAGACTTCCGCGGCGGCTCGGCTGTGGTTTCTGCCGCGGCAGGCAGCGGTAAGACCGCTGTGCTTGTAGAAAGAGTAATCGGACTTCTCAAAGATGAGGAGAACCCTGTCAACGCCGATGAGCTTGTTGTTGCTACCTTTACGGAAAAGGCGGCGGGCGAGCTTAAAACCCGTCTTAATGCAGCGCTCTCAAAGGCTATGGAAGAAAATCCCCACAGCGAGCACCTTAAAGCCCAGCTTTTAAAGTTGGAGGATGCGAGCATTTCCACAATAAGCTCCTTTTGCATGAAGCTGCTGCGCAACAACAGTGCCGCCGCAGGAATCTCCCCCGATTTCTCAATTATCGACGAGGCGGAGGGAAAGCTGCTTTTCGGAAAATCACTGGAATGTGTACTGGAGGAGTTCTATAAATCTGCCCCTGAAAAGGAAAAAGCACTGCTCTACGACTGGTACGGCGGAGAAAATGATAACGAGCTGTGCAAGAATATAACCTTCCTGTGCGATTTTCTACGCCAGCTTCCCGACCCCGAAAAAACAACGGCAGAGTGGCTCAGCCTTTATGAAAATCCCGACGGGCACAAGGCGGAGTATTCCGCCTTGTACATGAAAAAAATTGTAAGACCGCTGATTTACCGTCTGCTGGATATCTTTCCGCGGTCCTCGGTGCTCTGGGACGAAAAAAGCACGGAATTCCTCTCTCAGTGGAAGGGACTGCTGAAAAAAGCCTGTATGGTTTCGGGCGTTTTTGACAGCTTCATATTTTATGAAGAAATCGGAGATTTTCTGAACAACAGCGATGATGACGACCTGTTTTCAGAGGAAGCGGATGATGACCGCCTGGAAGAACTGCGCCGCGAGCTTTTCGCAGGTGCTGAAATCTATATCCCCGAGCTTATCTTTGCAGAACTTCCCTCAGTCCCCCGTAAGACAAAGGATTATGACAACAGCTATTTAAAGGATATTGCGGCGGATATGAAAAAGCCGTGGGCAAAGCTCATTACCGAGCTTGACTATGTAATGAACTTTTCAAAAAACCTAAAGGAAGCCGCTCCTGTCTTCCGCCTTCTCCTGACCCTTTCGGAAAACACACTGACGGAATTTTCAAAACGCAAGCGCCTTAAAAATAAAATCGACTTCTCCGACGCGGAAATCTTCGCCCTGAAACTCCTGCGTGACGAAAAGATTGCCGCAGAAATGAGAAGCTGCATTTCCGTTATAATCGTTGACGAATTTCAGGACAGCAACGATATGCAGTATGAAATTTTCAAGGCATTGTCGCGCGATGGGCAGAACCTGTTCTTTGTGGGAGATATAAAGCAGTCCATCTACCGATTCCGCGGCGCAAACCCCAGAGTTTTTGCACGTATCCTTGACGACCCGGGCTTTGAAAATATCTATCTCAACCGCAATTTCCGCAGCTCTGCACCTGTTATAGATTCCATCAATGCGCTTTTTGAAAAGACCATGACAAAAGAGCTGGGCGAAGTGGACTACGACGAAAACGCAAAGCTTGTACAGGGCGCTGAATATGAAGCGGACGAACGGCACCGCACCGAGCTTATCCGTGTTTTCGGAAGCGATATGAAAGCGGCGCGTGTATGTGAAGCGGCGTATGTCGCCGACCGCATAAGAGAAATGGTGGAGGAAGGCTTTCCTGTTACCGAAAAGGGCGAAAAACGCCCCTGCCGCTACGGAGATTTTGCCGTGCTCATGGGAAAATACCGCACAAATGCATATATTTATAAAAAAGCCTTCGCAAAGGCAGGAATACCCTTTGAAGCCAAGGAGGACGGCGCTTATACCGACTACTTTGAAATAAAGCTTATGCTGTCACTGCTCCGCGTTATCGACAATCCTTATTACAATAAAGACATGGCGGCGGTGCTGACCCTGCCTCCCTACTGCTTCACTGCCGATGAGCTTGCAGAGATGAAGCTTGCGGGCGGAAGGGAGCATAAACACCTTTACTCGGGGCTTTGCGAATATGCAAAAACAAGCGAAAAGGCAAGGTCTTTCCTTGAAGAATTCCGCGGTCTCCGCAGTTTTTCCGCTGAACATTCAGTTGAACAGCTCGTGCGTAAAATCTACGACGAAAGCGATATTGTCACCGCAATTCTGGCAATGCCCGACGGGGATAAGCGCAACTCAAACCTGAAGCTGCTTATGGACTATGCACGGCAGTTTTCCGAAAACGGCACAAGAAGTCTTTACGACTTTCTCGGCTATATGGAAACAATAAGCCGTTCGGATATCCGTCTGGCTCAGGCGCAGAGTGCGGCAGGTACGGATAATTCCGTAAAAATCATGACAATACACGGCTCAAAGGGTCTGGAATTTCCTATATGTATCGTAGCGAACCTTTCTTCTCTCTACCGTCAGAGAACCACAGGTAAAATTGCCGCAGATATTGACTCGGGTATCGGTCTGCAGGTGGTTGACAGAAAAAGAAATCTCGTTATAAACACCTTCCTTTATAACTATATAAAGAAACTGGGTGCCGCTCAGGAACTGAGCGAAGAAATGCGCCTTCTGTACGTTGCCGCAACCCGCGCCAAGGAAAAGCTTATCTTCACCGCACCTGTAAAATCCCTTGACGGCTACGACACGCACCTTAAATGGGTGCTGGAAAGCCGCGCGGTGCAGAAAGGTATTATCCTAACGGAGAATGTCTACAATTATGACGCAAAAACCTATGAAAAGGAGAGCAAGAGCGAAGCTGATGTGCCTGTAATAAAGCCTTTTGCCGCATATCGTTACATGAAGTATGCCGAAATTCCCTCAAAGGTCACCGCAACTCAGGTGGGCGTAAAAAGCGTAGATGACTTTTCCGAAAAGGTAAAAGGTGTAGACAGATTTCTTGTAACACCCTCGTTTTTAAAGGAAGAGGGTGCTAAAAAACTCAGCGGCAAGAAAAAGGGCGACGCCTACCATAAAGCCATGGAACTTATGGATTTCAATGGCAGTGCGAATCAGCTTTCAGAACTTCACGACCGCGGAAAGCTTACCGATGCCGAGTATAACTGCATCAGCCGCGGGGAGGTTGATGCCTTTCTCGGAAGCGATTTATGCCGAAGAATAAACGAAAGCGAAAAAATGTACAAGGAGTACCCTATTTTCTGCGAATATTGTCCCGAAGATTTCCCTGAGGACGAGGAAAAGCCATTTGTTCAGGGTATTGCCGACCTGTTCTTTGTTGAAAACAGTGAAATCGTCCTTGTGGATTACAAGACAAACACCGGTGTTTCCGCAGAAGTTCTTCGTGAAGAGTACGAAGGTCAGCTCAGAATCTACAGTGAGGCACTGGAAAAAATGACAGGGCTTAAAGTGAAGGAGCGTGTATTGTGGTCCTTTACTCTCGGTGAAGCCATCAATGTATAGGATTGATTTTTGTAGAAAATAGCCAAAAAATTTTTTGTGTTTTCTGCATAATAACGCTTGATTTTTCTTTAATGATGTGCTACAATAACAATGATATATTATGCAAGGGTATAATATTATTTAAAAATTTTATGGAGGATTTTGAAAAATGAAAATCACAAAGATTTTAGCAGCAGTAGCTTCCGCAGCTATGGCAGCATCCGCTTTAGCAGCTACAGCAGCTGCAGCTGATTACAACGCTTATATCGGCTTCCAGACAACAACTTACAGCTTCCGTAACGACTGGGATGAAGGTAACTACGGTAAGGCTACAGGCTACCACGATGGTTTCATCGTTTGGGGTGCTGAAGCTACAGACCCTGACACATTCCCCGGATACGAAGACAACTTCGACTACGATATTGCCGGTTATGTTCTTCCTGCTGATTACACAGACGTAGCAATCACAGGCGACGGTACATACACAGTTAAGGCTGAGGGTATTGACTGGGGCTTAAAGGGTGAAACAGACTTCAACCTTATCTTCGTTTCTACAGATATTCCGATTGATGCAGGTGCAGTTTGTACTTCCGCTACCGTACTTGTTGACGGCGAAGCTGTAAAGACATATGAAAACCCCATCTGTGACGAAACAAAGGCTTACTTTAACATCGGCCTCGTAAATATCTGGAATACAGATATCGGTTCTTGGGGTCTTGCATTCCCTGCAGATTCTCTCGCAGTTGAATTCACAATCGAAGGTCTCGGCGGCGCTGCTGCTGAAGATGCAGTTGCTGACGCTCCCGCAGCTGATGCTCCCGCAACAGGCGACGTAGCTGGTGCTACTGACTCTTCTAAGGGTTCTCCTGACACAGGTATTGAAGACGTAGCTGTTATCGGCGGTCTTGCAGTTCTCGCAGGCGCAGCTATCGCTTTCACAAGAAAGAGAAAGTAATTTTTTCATAAAACTCTCCTATGTAACGGTCATCGGGTCGCGTATGCGGCCCGATGATTGTTTTTTATTGTCTGACCGTGATTACTTTATAACTTAAAATTTGTGCAAATAAGAACAATCTGCACTCAAATTTTGTGCAAAATGTGCATTGCGCTTTTAAAGGTCATACTGTATAATATTAATATAGCTGTGATGTAATCGTAATCACAGGCAAAACTTTTATGGAGGACACTCAAATGAAATTAAGAAAGATTTTAGCAGGCGTTATGGCTTCTGCTGTTGCAGCTTCCGCTATGGCAGTTTCCGTATCCGCTGAACCTGTAGAACAGGGTATTTTCGTAATCGGCTTCGGCGATGCTGACTGGAAGGCTTCCTTCTGGGGCAAGGACGGCGATATTCTCGATTCCAGCTACGAGCAGACAGCTAAGCTCGAAGGTAACGGCATCTATACTATCAGCTTAGACCTCAGCGGCGGTTACACAAACCCTGACCACCTTGATGAAGAAACAGGCGACGAAATTGTTTACACAACAGGTAACGGTATCGGCGCTATGGGTATCCAGATTTACGGCGAATACCCCACATTAGGTGTTGACATCCAGTCCGTTAAGTTCGACGGCGTAGAATTCGCTCTCACAGGCGCTTCCTACACAAACGATGAAGACGGCGGCAGAAGAACAAACATCTACAACGCTTGGGCTGCTTATGACGCAGCTAAGGAAGACCACATCACTAAGGATCCCGCAACAGCTACTTCCACAGTTGTTGATATTTCTTCCTTAACAGAATGGTCCAAGGTTGAAGTTACATTCGAAGTTTACGGTCTTGAAGAAACTGCAGCTCCTGAGGCTGCTGCTCCCGAAGCAGACGCTCCCGCAACTGACGATACAGCAACAGAAGCTCCCGCAACAGGCGACGTAGCTGGTGCTACTGACTCCTCCAAGGGTTCTCCTGACACAGGTATCGAAGACGTAGCAGTTGTTGCTGGTCTTGCTATCGTTGCAGGCGGCGCAGTTCTCGTTTCCAAGAAGAGAAAGTAATTTAAGATTACGTACTTAAAAAGCCTCCGCTTGCGGGGGCTTTTTTCACAAGCAGAAAAGGAAATATATTATGCCAAAGGTACTTGTTTTTGATTTCGGCGCGTCCTCAGCACGCGCAATACTGGTGGAAACCGACGGTACAAGCCTTAAAACCGAGGAAATCCACCGCTTTCCCAACAATCCCATAACTGTAAATAATACCCTTTACTGGGATATCGACACTCTCCTCGCCGAGGTAAAAACTGCCGTTCTCAAGGCTGACCCCTACGGCTTTGAGGCAGTTTCAATCGACACCTGGGGTGTGGATTTCGCCATAGTTGACAGGGACGGCAATTTCGTTGAAAAGCCTGTCCACTACCGCGACAGCCGTACTGCGGCAGTTATTGACGAAGTAAATGACCTTTTCGGCGGCGCAGAGGAGCTTTACAAAAAGACGGGTATCCAGTCTGCCTGGTTTAATACCATCTACCAGCTTTATGCGCTGAAAAGGACCCGTCCCGAAAGCCTTGCGGAAGGTAACAAGCTGCTTATGATGCCCGATCTCATCGCCCATTATCTGACAGGCGCAATGCGTAACGAGTACGCCGAGGCTACCACAAGCGCAATGCTTGACCCCGCCACAAAGGACTGGAGCAAGGAAATTCTCGGAAAGCTGGGAATAAATCCCGATATTTTCTGTCCTATGATAAATTCGGGCGAGATTTACGGTTTTTTGAAGTCCGATTTCACCCGCAGAAGAATGAACATTCCCGTTGTCGCAGTGCCCAGCCATGACACTGCGGCGGCAGTTGCCGCTGTTCCTGCTGAGGAGGAGGAATTCCTCTTTATAAGTACGGGAACATGGGCGCTTTTCGGCACAGAGCTTACCTCTCCCGTTATTACCAACGAAGCCTACAAGGCAGGACTTACCAACGAGGGCGGTCACAGCGGTACAATCACCTTCCTCAAAAACATCATGGGAATGTGGCTGTTTCAGGAGATGCGCCGCGACTTTGCGGAAAAGGGCGTGCCTCTAAGCTTTGCGGAAATGGAAACCCTTGCAAAAAATGCAAAGCCCTCGGTTTCCTTTATTAATCCCAACGACGAGAGCTTTTCACAGCCGGGAAATATGCCTGAAAAAATCAGGGATTATGTTGAAAAAACAGGTCAGAAGCCTCTTTCGGGCGTTTCGGAAATGCTCCGCTGCGTTTATGACAGCCTCGCCGCAGAATTCAACCACACGCTTATAGATATTGAAAAAATCACAGGCAGAACCTACCCCGCCGTTTATATGTTCGGCGGCGGTACCAAGGACAGCCTTATCTGCCAGCTTACAGCCAATGCCACAGGCAGACGGGTAATTGCAGGCCCCACCGAGGCAACCTCAATCGGCAATGCGCTCTGCGCTTTCGTAGGCTCGGGCGCGATTTCTTCCGTTGCGGAAGCGCGGAAAATCGTGAGAAGCGCGGGAATGACTAAGGTGTATACTCCTCAGGTTTAATAACACAACTTTGACGGGCGAACACAGTTCGCCCCTACAACAAAACCGCTTTGTTATGCGTAAAATGTAGGGGCGACCTGTGGTCGCCCGTTAATTTTTTATAATAATCATGAATTTAATCAAAATAGAACAATTCTTCAAATTTCTTGTCCAAGGCAATGCACAATATAAGCGCCAGCTTTGCGGTAGGATTGAACTGCCCCGTTTCAATGGAGCTTATGGTGTTGCGGGAAACACCTACCATTTTTGCAAGCTCCGCCTGTGATATTTTCTGCTCCGTCCGCGCTTCCTTCAGGCGGTTTTTTAAAATTAAGCTGTCTTCCATTTACATTACCCCTGCAGTCTTTAAAAGTGTTATTACTGCTGTTGCAATTGACACAACTGAAATAATTACCCACATTATACCAAGTGTGGTTTTTTTCTTATCTTTAAGCTTTACGCCCTTATATAAATTAATAACAGCAATCAATGTTACAATTACGCTCCATAAAGAATAATTTCGTGTATGGCAAATCATATTCTCTGCTACATATAAAATAAAGCAAACCATGGTTGAAATAAAAGCGGCTAAATCTCCCGCTTTTCTATCAATTTCAAGCTCAACTAAGTCGATATTCTTATTTTCCTTCTGTGCCTTTTCTAAAATTTCTTCCTTGTTCATAGTGTTACTCCTTTGTCGAATTAAGCGGTTTTAAGATTTTCTGTCCGAACATTTCGCCAAGTTTTCTTGACATCCTTAGTGTATCACAGCCAAGTTTACTTGTCAACGCTTTTGCACAGTTTTCTTTGCAAAACTCTATTTTGCACAATAAACTTGGCAAAATCTGACAAGTTTTATGTGCAAATTTAACACAAAAACGGGCGGATATTATCCGCCCGTAATTAATTATCACATTTTTGTGGATTTTTTCTGATATACTCAACAACCTCACGATACCCTTTTTCGTTACGTATAATATTATCATAAAAGGATTTCTGCCATATACA
Organism: Ruminiclostridium sp.; assembly: GCA_017472865.1. Lineage (GTDB taxonomy): Bacteria > Bacillota > Clostridia > Oscillospirales > Ruminococcaceae > Ruminiclostridium_E. The sequence goes on from JAFUNV010000112.1 coordinate 11,276, forward strand.
AAAACCAAGCTTCTTCGTTACAGAGCCTTTGAATTGTTTTACTATTCTCGACAGTGTAGGGGCGACCTGTGGTCGCCCGCTTTCATCATCTGAAATAAAAACAATGAGGTGTATATGGTCA
>JAFUNV010000113.1 GCA_017472865.1 Ruminiclostridium sp.
ATTCTTTACATAAGAAAATTAAAGGGAGCTATCCTCATAGGTATAATCGGTACATGGATTTTAGGTATTATATGCCAGCTTACAGGAATTTATACGCCCGACCCTGCCAACGGCTTCTATTCACTCTTACCTACCTTTGCAATAACCGATTTTACCAAGCTTGGCGAAACCTTCGGTCAGTGCTTCCACGTCGATTTAAGCAGCGTTGGAATTTTCAATTTTATTGTTATAATCTGTTCATTCCTGTTTGTAGATTTATTTGATACGCTGGGTACACTCATCGGTGTAAGCGCAAAGGCTGATATGCTGGATGAAGAAGGAAGACTTCCTAAAATCAGACCTGCCCTCCTTGCCGACGCAATCGCAACAACCTCAGGTGCGGTTCTCGGAACATCCACAACAACAACCTTCGTTGAATCATCTGCAGGTGTTTCCGCAGGTGGAAGAACAGGTCTTACTGCATTTACCGCAGCAATTCTTTTCCTTATTTCCACACTGTTTGCTCCCGTATTTACAGCAATTCCTTCATTTGCAACAGCTCCTGCACTGATAATCGTAGGCTTTCTTATGTTCAGCAATATTACCTCGCTGAAGCTCACCGAGGACAACTATACAAAGGCTATTCCCGCTTATCTCTGCATTATTTCAATGCCTCTGTTTTACAGCATTTCCGAGGGCATCTCCATAGGAATCATCTCCTATGTACTTATCAACCTCATCTGCGGCAAGGCTAAGGACATCAACCCTGTAATGTATATTCTTGCCGTTCTGTTCATACTGAAGTACATTTTCCTTTAATCATCACATATAGCACAACCGCCCTGTACATTGTACGGGGCGGTCATTTTTATTATTAAAGTCCGAAGCTCTTTACAAGCGCCTTGTATTCTGGAGAAGCAACAAATCCATTGAATACCTCTTCCCTTGTCATGCCGTTTGCCATCTTCTGGAGCCAGTTCGCTTTACCACTTGTGTCAGAAGCCCTGTCGAAGAAGGTGTTATACATACACTCAACAAAGTTTTCGTCACTGAGGTTTCTCTTTTCAAATTCTGCCGAAAAAATGAAGCCCGAGGCAATCTTATCGAGTGTATACTTGCCTGAAATGTAATTGCCTGTGTGATGGTTGAGACCGCTTGCGTCATAGGTTCTGTTCAGTGCTTTGGTGTAAAGACGACTAATGAACTTTGTGAGCTTACCGTTTACGTCACGGTTTTCAGTTGCGGCGTAAGTGCCTGTTTCGATACCATAGCTTGCGCAGAGCTTAGCAAATTCGGGAGCAGATAAGAACCCCCTGAAAACGAAGGCGTAAGTACAGCCTGCTTCAATGTATGAAGCCCAGTTTGCAATCTCGCTGTCTGCGGGAGTTCTGTTCAGCATTGTCTGGTACATTCTTGTTACGAAGGTTTTGTTGCTTAATTTCTGTTGTTCAAGCTCGTCACTTAGGACAAAGCCTACTGCTACGTCTGCGGCGGTTGCACCGTTTTTAAGCTTTTCTACCCATTTGGCTTTACCGTTAGCGTCGGAGGCACGACCGAGTAATTTTGTGTAGAGGCGTTCAACAAAGTTGTTGATATTCTCCAGTTCTTCCGCGGTGAAATAGCTGCTGTAATGGATTGTCGCTTCCTCTAATTCATCATTATAATAATCAATAAAGATTGAATTCCACTGAGATTTTGTACCTTCATAGTATACATCAGTCAGGTCTGTTTCACCAAAAGCGGATTCATCTATATAGGTCAGGCTCTTGGGAATACTTACCTTTACAAGACCCGAAGCAAAGAACGACTGCCAGCCTACATATTCAAGCCCCTTGTTGAGTTTAAGCTCCGTAAGGCTATAACAATGCCCGAAAGCATTATATTCAATTCTTTTAACGCCCTTGCCCAGCTTGACGGTCTTGAGATTTTTACATCTGTAAAAAGCCCATTCATCTATAAGTGTAACCGTGTCGGGAATTGTCACACTTTCCAACATATTTATTGAATAAAACGCATATCTGCCTATTGATGTAACCGTGTAGCCGTCTATTACGGAAGGAATAGTATAATCTGCCTCATAACAGACAAAGTTGGAAATTTCCGCTGTACCGTCGTCCAACAAGGTATAAGTAACCGCACCGCCTGCG
>JAFUNV010000114.1 GCA_017472865.1 Ruminiclostridium sp.
CAGCCTTCTTTTCATTGTGAGCCTTCATAGCTTCAAGACCGCCCATCTTCTTGATCCATTTGAATACCTTGCCGCAGATATAAATACCATAGCAGGGAGGAGTGTTGTAAAGGGAGTCATTATCAGCCTGTGTCTTCCACTTAAGCATTGTAGGTGTGCCAGGAAGAACATCATCTGTAATGAGGTCTTCACGGATGATAGCAATAACTACACCAGCAGGACCTACATTCTTCTGAACACCGCCGTAGATAACTGCGTACTTGCTTACATCAACAGGTTCACTGAGGAAGCAGGAAGAAACGTCAGCAACGAGATCCTTGCCCTTTGTGTTGGTGAGTTCCCAGAACTTTGTACCATAAATTGTATTATTTTCGCAGATGTAAACATAGTCTGCATCCTCGGGAATGTCGAGGTCGGAGCAGTCGGGAATATAAGAGAAGGTCTTATCAGCGGAAGAAGCAACGTCAATAGCTTCGCCATACATCTTAGCTTCCTGCCAAGCTTTCTTAGCCCACTGACCTGTGATAATATAAGCTGCCTTCTTGTTCTTCATCATGTTCATAGGAACTTCTGCGAAGAACTGGGAAGCGCCGCCCTGAAGGAATAAAACCTTGTAGTTGTCAGGAATATTCATAATATCTCTGAGATCCTGTTCAGCTTCCTTGATGATTGTGTCATAAGCCTTGGATCTGTGGGACATTTCCATAACGGACATTCCTGTGCCCTTATAGTCGAGCATTTCGTTTGCTGCTTCTTTAAGTACTTCTTCGGGCAGTACAGCGGGACCCGCACTGAAATTGTAAACTCTCATGATAAGCCTCCTGAGTTTGTAAAAATTTATGATATATAAAATGAAATTTATATCCTATAATATTATAGGCTAAAACTTGCTCCGTGTCAATATAATTTGACACATTATTACAGAAAATTGTTAATTTTTTGTTAAATTGGTAGGTTAAACCCATTAATACATTAAAATTTTATGAAATTTTTATGCGCTTGATTCTTTCGGTAGTGGTTGTTTTCTGATTTTCCGCACGTCCGCATCTGGGGCAGCGATCGCCGATTATACCTGTGTAGCAGCATACTGGGTCACGGTCAACGGGGTGGTTGATAGAGCCGTAACCGATACCTTCTTCCTTCATGCAGCGGATAATCTGTTCAAAAGCGTCCAGATTGCTCATGGGGTCTCCGTCAAGCTCAACATAACTGATATGGCCGGCATTTGTAAGCGCATGATAGGGAGCTTCAAGGTGGATTTTATCAAAAGCTGAGATTTTATAGTATACGGGAATATGGAAGGAATTGGTATAGTAATCACGGTCTGTAACTCCCTTGATTTCGCCGTAAATCTTCTTGTCGATTCGTACAAATCTGCCTGATAATCCTTCAGCGGGAGTACCGAGAAGGGAGAAGTTAAGACCTGTCTTCTGGGATTCCTCGTCCATTCTTGCTCTCATGCGGCTGATAATCTTATAACCCAGCTCCTGAGCGTACTCGCTCTCACCGTGGTGCTGACCGATTAAAGCCACAAGACATTCTGCAAGTCCGATAAAGCCCATTGAAAGAGTACCGTGCTTGAGGATTTCACCTACGCAGTCATCGGGACCCAGCTTATCGGAGTCAATCCATATACCCTGACCCATGAGGAAGGGGTAGTTCTTTACTTTCTTCTGAGCCTGAATCTTGTAGCGGTACATAAGCTGTGCGATAACAAGGTTCATTTCGTCCTCGAGAAGCTCAAAGAAACGTACAATATCCTTGCCTGCCTTGATACCGAGACGAGGGAGATTTACAGAAGTAAAGCTTAAGTTACCTCTGCCTGTTACGATTTCTCTGGATTTGTCGAACTGATTGCCGATTACACGTGTACGGCAGCCCATGTATGCGATTTCAGTGTTGTAATCGCCTTCTTTATAATATGTAATGTTAAATGGAGCGTCGATAAAGGAGAAATTAGGGAAGAGGCGCTTTGCAGAAACACGGCAAGCCAGCTTGAAAAGATAGTAGTTGGGGTCTTCGGGGTTATAGTTGATTCCTTCCTTAACCTTGAAGATGTGGATAGGGAATATGGGAGTTTCGCCGTTTCCGAGACCGCTTTCGGTAGCAAGAAGTACATTTTCAATAACCATCTGACCTTCAGGAGAGGTATCGGTACCGTAGTTGATGGAGGAGAATGGAATCTGTGCACCTGCACGGCTGTTCATAGTATTAAGATTATGAACAAGAGCTTCCATTGCCTGATAAGTAGCTCTGTTTGTTTCCTTCTTTGTAAGCTTCAGAGTGAACGCCTGAACCTTCTTTGCAATAGTCTCATCACCTGTGACAGCAGTAAGTTCAGCTAATTCAGCTTCAGCAAAGCCGTTATTGTTAGCAAGAATCGGCGAAATACCCTGTTCATCTTTAAGCTTATCCATGTACGCAGAAACTTTTTCTTCAATTTCGGCGTCGTTTTCTGATTCAGTCTCAAGAATTATGCCGCGGATAATATTCTTTTTATAAAGCTGCTCGTAAGATTTCTTTACGCCGTCAGCCATTGCGTAGTCGAAATTAGGGATAGACTGACCTCCATGCTGGTCGTTCTGGTTGGACTGGATAGCAATGCAGGCAAGGGCAGAGTAGCTTGCGATATTATTGGGTTCTCTCAGGTAGCCGTGTCCTGTTGAAAAACCGTTTTTGAAAAGTTTTTTTATGTCAATCTGGCAGCAGGTAGTTGTCAGTGTAAGAAAGTCAAGGTCATGAATATGAATATCGCCGTCTATATGTGCCTTGGAGTGAGCAGGATCGAGAACGTACATTTCATTGAACTGCTTTGCACCTTCGGAACCATACTTAAGCATTGTGCCCATAGCTGTATCACCGTCGATATTTGCATTTTCACGCTTGATATCGCAGTCACGTGCAGATTTGAAGGTTAAATCCTCATAAGTTTTCATGAGGGTAGTATTCATTTCACGGATTCTTGTACGGTTGGCTCTGTAAAGAATATAAGCCTTTGCGGTTTTGGCGTGTCCGTTTTCAACAAGAACCTTTTCTACGGTATCCTGAACCTCTTCAACGGTAGGAGTTCTGCCTGATTCTGCAACCTTCTGGTCAAGAATACGGCATACTTCTTCCGCGAGTGCGATTGCGGAATTATAGTCCTTACCGCCTACTGCGGCAGCTGCTTTATAGATAGCGTCAGCGATTTTCTCCACATTGAATGGCATCTGACGACCGTCACGTTTCTGAATTTTTGTAATCATAATTGAAACCCCTTAAATATGTTCTGACCACAATATATTGTGGTCGTCCCGAAGAATAGGGACAAGATATATTATATTGCACTATCAGAGATTTGTCAATATGAACAGAGTAAATTTATGAAATTTTTCATATATGCATATACTATTATGGAAGAACTTTACAGTCAGAAAAGTAAAAAAACAGGCAAA
>JAFUNV010000115.1 GCA_017472865.1 Ruminiclostridium sp.
GAATACGGCGACCCGTGGAGCAAGCGTATCAACGGTGATATCGTTACAGTTACCTATGGCGACCAGGTTGTAAAGGCTGTGCCTTACGATATGCCTATAGTTGCTTACGGCACAAAGCATATCAGTACACTCCGCCTCTGGCAGGCAGAGCCGATTAAGGAATTTGATTTCGGTCTTTTCAACGACCAGAAGTATGAAGAAGCATGTCGCGAGCAGAGAAGAGCAGAGGATATTTCCCGTGTACTTTATCCTAATGATGATACAAGAGAGGGTAAGATTCTCCGTCTCAAGCAGGAATATTTCTTCTCTTCTGCTTCCGTTCAGGATATCGTAAAGAAGCACAAGCAGAGCGGTTATGATTTAAAGAAGTTCTACGAAAAGGTAACTATACAGCTCAACGATACTCACCCTGTAATTTCTATCCCTGAGCTTATCCGTATTCTCGTTGATGAAGAGGGATTCGGCTTCTTTGAAGCACTTGAAATTGCAAAGAAGACCTTCAACTACACCAACCATACAATTATGGCAGAGGCTCTCGAAAAGTGGAGCGTTGATATTGTGAAGGAGGTTCTCCCCAGAATTTACGAAATCATTCTTCAGATTAATGAAGCTTTTATTGGTGAAATGTACAAGGCAGGCAAGCTCCAGAGTGAGATTTACGACCTCAAGATGATTTCCGGCGACCTTATTCACATGGCCAAAATGGCAATTTATTGTTCCACCTACGTAAACGGTGTTGCGGCAATTCATACCGAAATCTTAAAGAATGATGCACTGAAGGAATGGTATGACCTGTACCCCGAAAAGTTCCAGAACAAGACAAACGGTATCACTCCCAGAAGATGGATTGCTCTCTGCAATAAGGAGCTTTCCGCGCTTATTACTGAGCTTAACAAGGGCGATGAGTGGAAGACTGACTTAGACCAGCTCCAGAAGCTCAAGTGGTTTGCTGACAACAAGAATGAATTACAGCGCTTTATGGATATCAAGCGTCAGAAGAAGGTTCAGCTTGCTGAATATATCAAGGCGCACGAGGGTGTTGAAATCAACCCCGACAGCATTTTTGACATTCAGATTAAGCGTCTCCATGAGTATAAGCGTCAGCTTCTCAATGCTTTTGGTATTCTTTATATCTACTTCGGAATCAAGGATGGCTCTATCAAGAATTTCCACCCCACAACCTTTATTTTCGGTGCTAAGTCTGCGCCGGGCTATCGCAGGGCAAAGGGAATTATCAAGTATATCAATGAAATCGGCAAGCTTGTAAACAGCGACCCTGCTACAAAGGATTTATTAAAGGTAGTATTCGTTCAGAACTACCGTGTATCCTATGCTGAAAAGCTGGTTACTGCCGCTGATGTTTCCGAGCAGATTTCCACAGCAGGTACAGAAGCCAGCGGTACAGGCAATATGAAGTTCATGCTTAACGGTACTGTAACCCTCGGCACTCTCGATGGCGCAAACGTTGAAATCGTCGAAGAAGCAGGTAAGGAAAACAACTATATCTTCGGCGCTACTGTTGAAGATCTGGAAGAAATCATGAAGATTTACGACCCCAGATATCTTGTTCAGGAGAACGAGAAAATCGGTCGTGTCGTAAGAACACTTATCGATGGTACAGTAAGCGACGGCGGCACAGGCATCTTTCGTGAGCTTTATTTCTCTCTTATGGACGGTGCAAGCTGGCACAGACCTGATAATTATCATCTTATCGGCGACCTTGAAAGCTACGTTGAAGCAAAGCTGAAGCTTAACAAGGATTATACAGATAAGTTTGCATTTGCAAAGAAGTGCTGGATGAATATGGCTTGCTCGGGCAAGTTCAGTTCTGACAGAACAATTGCAGACTATGCAAAGGAAATCTGGAAGATTGAAAAGGTAACATTATAAAAATTAAGCCTCCGTGTAGAGCTTCTATACGGAGGCTGAAAAAATCAATCCCACTGTTTTTGCAGTGGGATTAATTATTATAAAGTATGCAATATTACACAGTTGTTTCCGCCTGCGAGGTAACCCATAAGCCGTTTTCTGCCAATTCGGTGAGGGCTTTGAGGCCGTCATAGCTGTTATAAACACCGCCAAGCATTATTGCGTTTCCGCCTGAATTTGTAAGGCACGCAAATACGCTTTCACTGGTGCCCGCAATTTCATAATCGTAGTAATAAAGGAGCATGGGTGCACCGTTGCCCTTGGCGGAAATTCTGCGGCATGAGGTTGAACCGACTTTACCGCCCTGACTTTCAATTGCCTTTTTCATATAGTCGATTGTGGAACGCATTGTTGTTTCGTTCAGGTCAGCGTCAGTAAGCCTGATATCAAGGAGGCTTATGCAGTAAACGGTTGCGTCAGGGATAGCACCGCCTGCAATAAAAGCAATGTTGCTCATCGGTGCGCCGTATGATTCTTCAATTTCCGCACTGGTCATCTGGGAAAGAAAAGTGTTTTCTATGGACACGCCGTCAAAAACCAGCCAGTCATCATCAAAATCCAGCTTTATGCCGAAGCGCTCGCTTTCATACTCCGAACCGTCAAAAACACCATAGTCGTTGCGGTCGATGAGGTCTGTTTCCTTGTGGTTTCCCAGAAGGAACAGACCGCCGTAAAGCAGTAAAAACAGGGTTACAAATATAATATTTCTCGCCATTGAAGAAATCCTCTCTCGGTTATTTCATTTTACTTGAGTGCGGCAATGGACTCGTTGATTTTAGCCATCTTTTCTTCTGCCTTTGCAAGCTTTGCACGCTCGTTTTCAATCTGCTGTGCGGGAGCCTTTGCAAGGAAGCCGGGGTTATTCAGCTTGCCCGATAAGAAGTCGATATCTTTCTGAGCAGCTTTCTTTTCCTTTTCAAGTCTTGCAAGTTCTTTTTCTGTGTCAACCAACTCGCCCATAGGCATAAATACACGGGCAGCTGCAGTAACAACGGTAATCATACCTTCGGTAGCGGCAGCCTTTTCGCTGATTTCAAGCTCGCCTGCGCCAGCAAGTCTTTCAAAGAATACCTTACATGAAGCGAAAAGTTCGGTGTCGGCGGTTTCAATGTACATTGTAACCTTCTTTGAAGGGGGAACGTTGAGTTCATTTCTCTGTACGCGTACAGCCTTGATAGCATCGATAATCTTTGTGAAGGCTTCAGCCTCAGCAGCAAAGTTGAGCTTTTCGTCGTATTCGCACCACTTTGCAATCATGATGCTTTCGGGCTGGTCAGCTACGGGCATGGACTGCCAGATTTCTTCTGTGATAAAGGGCATGAAGGGGTGGAGAAGCTTTAATACACCCTGCATTACGTAAACGAGTACGTTCTGAGCAGCGAGTGCGGTTTCTCCGCCTGCGGCAATTCTGGGCTTTGTGAGCTCGATGTACCAGTCGCAGTAGATATCCCAGATAAAGTCATAAAGCTTACCGATAGCGATACCAAGCTCAAAGCTTTCGATATTGTCTGTAACTTCCTTAACAAGCTTGTTGTAGAGAGTAAGTACCCACTTGTCCTCGATGGGGAGGTTTTCAGGCAGAACAGCCTTTTCCATATCCTCAGGGAGGTTCATAAGAATATATCTGGAAGCGTTCCAGAGCTTATTTGCAAAATTACGTGAAGCAGTTACCTTTGTATCTGTCCAGCGCATATCATTTCCTGGGCTGTTGCCTGTTACAAGGGTAAGGCGGAGTGCGTCGGCACCGTACTGGTCGATAACTTCCAGCGGGTCAACACCGTTGCCGAGAGATTTACTCATCTTTCTGCCCAGTTCGTCACGTACAAGGCCGTGGATAAGAACATGGTCAAAGGGCTTTGTGCCTGTGTGTTCAAGTCCTGAGAAAATCATACGTGCAACCCAGAAAGGAATGATGTCATAACCTGTTACAAGGGTGTTTGTGGGGTAGAAATACTTTAAGTCCTCAGTATCTTCGGGCCAGCCGAGGGTAGAGAAGGGCCAGAGTGCGGAGCTGAACCATGTATCGAGAGTATCATCATCCTGCTTCATCTTTGCGCCGCACTTGGGGCATACAGAAATACCCTTTTCGTTGATTTCCTCGTAGCCGCATTCTTCGTTTTCGCAGTAGTAGGCGGGAATTCTGTGGCCCCACCAGAGCTGACGGGAGATGCACCAGTCGCGGATATTTTCCATCCAGTGTAAGTAGCCGTTTTCAAAGCGCTGAGGAACGTACTTGAGCTCACCGCTCTTTACAACGTCAATAGCGGGCTGAGCAAGCTCTTTCATTTTAACGAACCACTGCTTGGAGCACTTGGGTTCAACAACTGTATGACAGCGCTGACATGTACCAACATTATGAACGTGTTCTTCAACCTTAACAAGAAGTCCAAGTTCTTCAAGGTCGGCAACCATAGCCTTTCTTGCTTCATATCTGTCCATACCTGCGTACTTTCCGCCGTATTCCTTATTGATTGTAGCGTCATCGTTCATTACGTTAAGTACGGGTAAGTTGTGACGGAGACCAACCTCATAGTCGTTAGGGTCGTGAGCAGGGGTAATTTTAACTACGCCTGTACCGAAATCCATTTCAACATATTCATCGGCAACAACGGGAATCTCTCTGTCAGTAAGAGGGAGCTTTACCATCTTGCCTACGATATTCTTATAGCGCTCGTCCTTGGGGTGAACAGCAACCGCTGTATCACCGAGGAGAGTTTCGGGACGGGTCGTGGCAATCTGAACATAGCCGCTGCCGTCAGCAAGAGGGTAGTTGATATGCCAGAAGGAGCCTGCCTGTTCCTCGTATTCACATTCAATATCTGAAATAGACGTCTTGCAGTTGGGGCACCAGTTTATAATTCTTTCGCCGTGGTAGATAAGACCTTTCTTGTAAAGGTCGATAAATACCTTCTGAACAGCCTTGGAACAGCCGTCGTCAAGAGTAAATCTCTCTCTGTCCCAGTCACAGGAGGAGCCGAGCTTTTTGAGCTGTTCAACGATGCGACCGCCGTAAACTCTCTTCCATTCCCATGCTCTTTCAAGAAAGCCGTCACGGCCGATATCGTCCTTTGTTACGCCGTCTTCCTTCATAGCCGCAACAATCTTGGCTTCGGTAGCGATAGAAGCGTGGTCAGTACCGGGGAGCCATAAAGCTGCATAGCCCTGCATACGCTTTGTACGGATAATAATATCCTGTAAGGTATTATCAAGGGCATGACCCATGTGAAGCTGACCTGTAATGTTGGGCGGGGGGATTACGATAGTATAAGGAGTTTTCTTGGGGTCGCGTTCAGCGTGGAAATACTTCTTTTCCTCCCAGTTTTTGTATATGCGCTCTTCAAATTCCTTGGGCGCATAGGTTTTTGCCAGTTCTTTCTTCATTTTAAAAGTCCTTTCTTTTATTATTGGAAATAATTTATTGAATTAAAAATATTACGGCAACAAATGCTGCAACAGCAATGGCACCGATTCTTACAATATTTGCAATTGAAGGGTTAGAGCGTACAGCGCCTTTTAAAGCGCGTTTTACCATTATTGCAGGAAAGAGTATATGCAAAGCGCACAGCAGGTCTATGACAATTATGATAAAGCCTGCAGTGACGCCTGAAGCTGCAACGAGAACGCCTGAAATCATTACGGCAGCCGCGGCAATAATATGCCATACTTCAATTTTGCCGTTCTTCTGTTCATATTTTGTCTCATCTTCCATACTGCTCTGCATTTTCTTTTCAAACGCTGCTTTTTCCACTGCCGATGGCTTGTTCATAACTGCGCCGCAGTCGGGACAGTTTCTCTGTCCGTTGTAAAACATATTCTTACAGTCAGGGCAGTACATTTCTTCCGAATTGCGGTTCTGCATTTCAGTACCACAGTCGGGGCAAAGCCGCTGTCCGTTATAGAAAACCGTATCGCATTTCGGGCAATATCTTTCGCTCATTTTACTTTCAGCCTTTCGTAAAGCTCCTCGTCGGGATTTACGAGAATGGTCTTGTTGTTTGTAAAAATCACCATGCCGGGTTTTGCGCCGCCAGGCTTCTTCACAAATCTGACTTTTGTGTAATCCACAGGGATTTTAGTGCCGTTTCTTGCTTTTGAGCAATAAGCCGCAAGGGTTGCCGCCTCGACGATGGTGTTATCAGGGATGTCCTTGCCATCTGATACGATAATAGTGTGTGAGCCTGCAATATTCTGGGTGTGAAGCCACAGATCATCGCCCTTTGCGGTTTTAAGGGTCAGCTTATCGTTCTGGTAGTTGTTACGTCCCACGAGAATTTCAAAGCCTTCGCTTGATCTGAATTTAAGCGGGGGCAGGGGTTTTTCATTTTTGCGCTTATCATCACGGGATTGTCTTAAATATCCCGATTCCTGAAGCTCGCGCTTTATTTCCGACAATTCTGCGTCACTGCCTGTACCGCTGCCGATTCGGCTTGCGGCGTCGAATACGCTGTCGATATACAAAAGCTCCTTTTCACCCTGCTCAATGAGCTTTGAAAGCATCTTCTCCGCCGTGTCCAGCTTTCGGTATTCGGCATAGTATTTCTGTGCATTCTGCGAGGGCGTAAGTCTTACGTCAAGTTTGATTTTCCTTGTACCACCGTTGACATAGTCATCAACCTCAATTTCATTCATGCCTTTTTCCATTCGGTAAAGGTTAGAACTGAGCAGGTCGCCGCAGACTCGGAAATCATCTCTTTCCGCACACTCAGCGAGCTCCTGCTTCTGAGCTTCAAGCTTACGTGAGATGCGCTCATATATATTGAGTATGGTTTTCATGAGGTCGCCTGAACGCTGTTTAATGCGGTCGGCGTCGGCTCTGCTGCCGTAGAATTTATCAAGCAGTGCGTTTGGGCTGTCGAAATGGGTTTCTGTCATTTCCGAGCCGTATTGTGCAACGGGAACAAAGCAGAAATCCTTTGGCTTTCCGTACTTATCCGTGACAACTGTACAGCCGTTATGGGAGAGCATGAAATCACGGCTCTTTTTCAGGAAGAATATGAGCTTATCGGTCTGGTCATCGGTTAAATCTCCCGTTACCGCATCAATATCCTTTGTACAGCTGTAAGCACACTCGCGCGCGAAAATTGGGGAAATGCCCTCAAAAATCTGAGGCAGAGCCTTGGCCAAACGCTGTTCGGAGTATTCTGAAAGTCTGACTCGGAAATCACCGAAATCATATTCGGTGAGATTAAGTCTTTTATCTCTGGGCGGAAGCTCATAAAGAATGTTGGGCAGGATACGGCGCACTGACGAAATATCATCGGTAATGCGCTTCACGCTGTCCACAACTCTCCAGCCGTCCGTTTTCTTCGTAAGGAGAATGATATTGCTGTGCTTGCCCATTATTTCCGCAACAAGCCTGTTCTGAACAGTATCTCCGATTTCGTTTGTACATTCAAAATCAAAATTCAGTATACGTTCAAGCCCGTCCTGATGGATTGCTGTAAGCCTTCCTCCGCAGAGAAATTTTCTGAACAGCATACAGAGGACAGGGGGCTGCTTCGGATTTTCGGGAGTTGTATCTGTAAGATTTACCCTCGCCGAAGCGGAATTTGCCGAGAAAAGGATTTTTTCAGCTCCGCCGAAGGTACGTATGGTTACAATTATTTCTTCTCTTGAAGGCTGATGAATTTTATCGACCCGTCCGCCGACCAGCCGTCGTTCCAGCATTTCAAGCATTGTACAGTGAAGAAATGCTCCGTCGAGTGACAAAAAATCACCTCCGTTTAATGTAGTTTAGATGTACTGACATACATCTTCGTTGTTTATAGGAATAAATATTTCAGCCTCGGGGAATTTGTCACTGAGCAGGTTAAGAAGGTGACCGCACACGATGGTTTCGGTGTGGTAATGACCTGCGTCAACAACCGTAAGCCCCGCATTCTTTGCGTCGACAAAAGCGTGCCATTTTACGTCGCCTGTGATGATTGCGTCAATTCCCTTGTCAATAGCGGTGTATATTTCGTCGCTGCCTGCACCTGAGCAGACCGCAACCTTATTTATTGTCTTTCCGCCGTCAACAAATCTGACGCTTGTGCAGTTGAATGCGTCCTTGGCGGTTTCGGCAAGGTACTGTGCGCTGATACCGAATTCAAGCTCTGCAATCTTTCCGTAGCCGAGGTTCTTATCGTGGTGGATAACATGGAGTACCTCTGCGCCGTCGGGACTGCCGAAGCCCATAAGTTCAAACATGATATCGGAAATTCCGCCCTTTGCCATATCTATGGGAGTATGAATACAGATAGCGGCAATGTTGTTACGCACAAGACCGCAGACAGGGGTGTTTTCCTCAACGGCAGAAAGCCTGTTGAAAATTACGGGGTGGTGTGACACTATAAGGTCGGCACCGAGCTTTGCACATTCATCAACGATATCATTGGTGATATCAAGGCAGACGGCAATCTTATTCACTTCTTTATCCATGCTTCCTGTAAGAAGTCCTGAATTATCAAACTTATCCTGAGTGGAGAAGGGAGCGACCGAGTTTATGTAGTTATAAATATCGCGTACAATCATTTGTATTACCGTCCTTTCATTTCAGTAGTGGTTTTAAAGCCTCGTTGCTTCTGACGAGCTTTTTAAGTCTTTCCTTTACCGAGCTTCTGTAAACCTCGTCGGTATTCTTTCCGAAAAAGGCAAATTCATCACTGATATTTGTTTTTGTACCTGAAAAACGAACAAGCATGACTGTGTAAGTCTTGCCCGAGGATTCCGCGGTGCGCTCTTCCAGAATTTCAAAGCCGTTTTCGTAAAGGGTGCGACGGAGGATTTCCGCCTTGGTCATAGGCTGAAGTATAAAACGTGTGTTTTCTGTTATAAAGGCACATTCCGTCACAATACGGGCTATAAGCTCGCCGCCCATTCCTGCGACAATGATATCATCACAGGGCGGTATGCTTCTGAGTCCGTCGGATTTCATTACTCTGACGCAGTTCTGCGCACCGTATTGCAGAATAGTAGCTTCGGCAGATTTAAGAGGTCCGTCGTTTACGTCAGAGGCGATAATATTTTTTGCGCCCTGTTCATAAAGATAGCAGGGTAGAAGTGCATGGTCAGTGCCCACATCGCAGATTTTCCCGTCCGTTCTTACCATTTCAGCAATGGTAAGAAGGCGGGGGTCAAGCTTTACAGACATCAGTTGCCGAGAGCCTTGTTGAGATTTTCAACGAGAGCGTCAGCGTCAGCGCCGTGAACCATGCATGCTTCTGCGATTGTTTCGCCTCTTGCGGAAGGGCAGCCGAGGCAGTGCATACCCATTTCAAAGAAATAGGGAGCAGCAGCTTCTGCGTTTTCGTCAAGAATATCTCCGATAATAGTGTCCTTTGTAATAATCATTTTACTTTTTCCTTTCATTCAGATATTAATATACCTATTATATAACATTTTACGTAAAATTACAAGTCCTTTATTGATTTTTGCCCCAAAATTCGGAAAAACCGGGCTGTAAGTATAAAAATATTGAAAGTTTTCCGAAAATTTACCCTAAAACCATTGAAAAAAAACTTTATCTGGTGTATAATTATTTTATCCGTTTGTGTTGTACACTGCAAATCTTTGTTTGTATTGTGTAAATAAAGGTTTGTATATACGGTATATGGAAAGGATGAAAAAAATGCTTCATATAGGTCTTGACGTCGGTTCAACAACCGTAAAGATTGCTGTTCTCGACGATGAAAACAACTTTATCTATAAGAAATATCAGCGCCATTATTCCGATATCAAGAAAACTCTTGCGGAGGTTCTTGAGGGTGGTCTTGATGAAATAAAGGCTGATGAAATTACAGTTGCGGTTACAGGCTCTGGCGGTATCTCCGCAGCAAAATGGCTTGAAATCCCCTTTATTCAGGAGGTTTCCGCAGGTACGACAGCTATCGAAACACTTATTCCCGAAACCGACGTAGCTATTGAGCTCGGCGGTGAGGACGCAAAAATTACATACCTAAGAGGCGGTATCGAACAGCGTATGAATGGTACCTGTGCAGGCGGTACAGGTGCGTTTATCGACCAGATGGCGGCGCTTCTGAACACTGATATCGGCGGTCTTAACGAGCTTGCAAAAAGCTATGAAACCATATATCCTATCGCTTCACGCTGCGGCGTTTTTGCAAAGAGCGATATCCAGCCCCTTTTAAACGACGGTGCTAAGAAATCCGACGTTGCGGCTTCAATTTTTCAGTCGGTTGTGAACCAGACCATAAGCGGTCTTGCCTGCGGTAAGCCTATCCGCGGAAAGGTT
This sequence comes from Ruminiclostridium sp., assembly GCA_017472865.1. Taxonomy (GTDB): domain Bacteria; phylum Bacillota; class Clostridia; order Oscillospirales; family Ruminococcaceae; genus Ruminiclostridium_E. The sequence goes on from JAFUNV010000115.1 coordinate 10,163, forward strand.
GCTTTCTTAGGCGGACCTTTACATTACCTCTCTGAACTGAGACAGCGTTTTATCGAGACGCTTAATTTAAAAGATGATGATATTATTTTCCCGCCCGACGCTAACCTTTTTGTAGCAGCAGGTGCTTCTCTTGCAGATAACAGAGCTGTTGTCGGAACAAAGGAGCTTAAAGAGAGAATAGCAAAGCTTGGCAGTGTAACTGTCCATGAAGTTGAGCGTCTTGCGCCCTTATTCAAGGATGAGGTAGAGAAGAAGGCTTTCCTTGACCGCCATGCAAAGAATGTTATTCCCGTTGCTGACCTTGCTTCTCATAAGGGTAAGTGCTATCTGGGCGTAGACGCAGGCTCTACCACCACAAAGGCTTGTCTTATAAACGAAAATGCGGAGATTTTATACTCCTATTATAACAACAACATGGGTGACCCTCTGAAGTCCGTTATCGGAATTTTAAAGGAGATTTATTCACTCCTTCCTGAGGGCGCATACATCGCCAAGGCGACTGCCACTGGCTATGGTGAGCATCTTATCAAGGCTGCTCTTGGCGTAGACTACGGTGAAATTGAAACAATGGCGCATTACAAGGCTGCCGAAAAAATCCTCCCCGGTGTTGAATTTATCCTCGATATCGGTGGTCAGGATATGAAGTGTATGCGCGTAAAGAACGGCGAAATCGAAAGTATCCTGCTTAACGAAGCCTGCTCTTCGGGCTGCGGCTCATTTATTGAAAACTTTGCCAACGCTCTTGGCATGACCAGCCGTGAGTTTGCGGAAATCGGTCTTTCCGCCGAAAACCCCGTTGATTTAGGTTCTCGCTGTACGGTATTCATGAACAGCCGTGTAAAGCAGGCGCAGAAGGAAGGCGCAAGCGTTGCGGATATTTCCGCGGGTCTCAGCTATTCAGTAGTTAAAAATGCACTTTTCAAGGTTATAAAAATCCGCGACCCTAAGGCCATGGGCGAAAAGATTATTGTTCAGGGCGGTACATTCATGAACCATTCTGTACTCCGTGCCTTTGAGCTTACCTGCGGCCGTGAGGTTGTACGCCCCGACAAGGCAGGTCTTATGGGTGCTTACGGAAGTGCGCTTATTGCTATGCAGAGAGACGACGGAACAGGTTCAGGTGTTTCAAAGCTTGAACAGCTGGAAAACTTTACTATTGAAAAATCCACAGCGCGCTGCGGCCGCTGCTCCAATAACTGCCTCCTTACTATCAGTAAGTTCAGCGACGGCAGACGATTCATTACCAATAACAGGTGCGAGCGTGGTGCAGGTACAGGTGCAGGTAAGGCGACTCTTCCCAACCTCTTTGATTATAAGTACAAGAGACTTTTCGACTATACACCTATCCCTGCTGAGGAAGCAAAGCGTGGCGTTGTAGGTATTCCGCGCGTTCTCGGTATGTACGAGAACTATCCCTTCTGGTTCACATTCTTCACAGCTCTCGGATACAGCGTAAAGCTGTCACCCAAATCTTCACGCGAGATTTACGATATGGGTATTGAAACCATGCCCTCTGAGTCCGTCTGCTATCCCGCAAAGCTTTCTCACGGACACATTGTTTCGTTACTCAATGATGGTGTAGAGTTTATTTTCTTCCCGTCTCTGCCTTATGAAATGAATATCAGCGACGGTGACAACCATTACAACTGTCCCGTTGTTGCAACTTACAGCGAGGTTATCAAGAATTCCGTTCCCGAGCTTCGCGATAAGAAAATCCGCTTCATGAATCCCTTCCTGCCTATCTATGACGAAAAGGCAATGGCGCGCCGTCTTACAGAAGAGTTTATGGAGCTTGGTATCGGCGGCGATGAAATCGGAGAAGCGCTTGCAAAGGCTTACGCTGAGGATAAGAAGTTCAAGGAGGATATCCGCAATAAGGGTAAGGAGGTTCTTGCTGAACTTCAGAAAACAGGCAAGAAGGGTATTGTCCTTGCAGGCAGACCTTACCACATTGACCCCGAAATCAACCATGGTATCCCCGAAATGATAAACGGTTACGGCTTTGCCGTATTTACTGAGGACAGTATCGCTGATTTAGGTGATTTACCTCGTCCTATCCGTGTAGTTGACCAGTGGATGTACCATAACAGACTTTATCGTGCTGCTGCCTTTGTGGGTGAAACACCTTGCCTTGAGCTTGTACAGCTCAACAGCTTCGGCTGTGGTCTTGACGCTGTTACGACTGACGAGGTTCAGGAAATTCTTCAGGGTTCGGGCAGAATGTATACCGTTCTGAAAATCGACGAGGTCAATAATCTCGGTGCGGCAAGAATCCGTCTGCGTTCGCTTATTTCTGTAATGGAGGAACGCGACCGTACAGGCTACAAGTCTGAAATAAAGTACACAGGCTACAAGCGTCAGCCTACTTTCACGACTGAAATGAAGAAGCGCTATACAATTCTGGCTCCTCAGATGGCACCTTATCATTTCGAACTCCTTGAAGCAGCCTTCAACTATTCAGGCTACAACCTTGTAATTCTAAAGGATTATTCCAAGAAAATCGTTGATACAGGCTTAAAGTATGTAAATAACGACGCCTGCTATCCGTCTATTCTTGTAATTGGTCAGCTTATGGAGGCTCTGGACAGCGGAAAGTATGACCTCGATACCACCGCGCTTATGATTACCCAGACAGGTGGTGCCTGCCGTGCTACAAACTACATAAGCATGATTAAAAAAGCGCTTATTGACGGCGGATATGAAAAAACGCCGCTTCTTTCTCTTAATTTCAACGGATTTGAAAAGCAGCCTGGCTTCAAGATTACCGTGCCGCTGGCCATCCGTGCATTTATGAGTGTAATCTACGGTGACGTACTCTGCCGCTGCCTTTACAGGGTAAGACCCTATGAAGCAGAAAAGGGAAGTGCTGATAAGCTCTGGGAAAAGTGGAACAAGTACCTCAGAGAAGACCTCAAGCATCTCAGCTACTCACGTTACGCAAAGAATATAAAGAAAATCATAGAAGAATTTGACGCACTCCCCACTCTTGATATTGTAAAGCCAAGAGTAGGTATTGTAGGCGAAATCCTTGTAAAGTACAATCCTATCGCCAACAATGACGTAGTAGGTCTTGTGGAAGCCGAGGGCGGCGAAGCAGTAGTTCCCGATTTAATGGGCTTTATTTACTTCTTCTGTGACCACGCAAATTCCCGTCACGAGCTGCTTACCGTTTCGGGCAAGCGCCACTTCCTCAGTAATAAGGCTATCGACCTCTTTGAGTGGATTGAAAAGCCCTATTGGGAGGCTATCAAGGGCACAAAGTTCGGCGAGGTAATGAGAATTTCCGATATGAGAAAGCTTGTTGACGGTATTGTTTCAACAGGTAATATCGCAGGTGAAGGTTGGTTCCTCTCTGCGGAAATGATTGAGCTTATGCATTCGGGCGTAAACAATATTATTTGTATGCAGCCTTTTGCGTGTCTTCCTAACCATGTAACCGGTAAGGGTGTTATAGGTGAACTTCGTCGTCGTAATCCTAACTCGAATATCGTTGCTGTCGACTACGACCCCGGTGCTTCTGAGGTAAACCAGATTAACCGTATTAAGCTCATGCTTACTCAGGCTATGAGAAAGATAAAGAACGGTGAGGAAAAGCCTTTTGCTCCTTCCGCCGAGGTAAAGGATAAGTATTCCGAGCTTTCCGAAATCTGATGATATTCAAAGTGCGTAAATTTTATTTACAATATTTTGTAAAAACTATTGACAAAACATGATTTATGTGGTAAGATATAAGTACGGTAAATTTAATTTACACAAAAGAATGTTTCATAATGGAAAGGCAAGGTAATAAAAATGAGTGAAATAAAATTTTCAACAAATTCTTCTTCCTCCAAAAAGGAAGTAAGCGGTAAGGGTGCAGGCAAGGTAGCTGCTGTGATTTTAATAATTGCTATGATACTTATCGTGCTGTTCAATTGCTTCACAATTGTGAACGAAGGTTACATAGGCGTAAAGTACCGCTTCGGACAGATTGTTCGTGACAACCTGACTGCGGGTCTTAATTTCCACATTCCCTTTGTTGAGGATATTCAGCAGATAGATATAAGGGAACAGGTTTATTCAGTCGCTACTGATGCTTATACCAGCGATACCCAGACGGTACAGGAACTTAATCTCAAGCTGAACTATTCTTATGATAAATCTCAGCTTTCAAATCTCATCCGTGAGGTTGGCATTGCCAATGTAGAAAGCAAGCTTCTTGTACAGAATGTTGCAAAGATTACCAAGAACGAAATCGGTAAGGTAAAGGCAGAAGAGCTGGTTCAGTCCCGTGGTGATGTTCAGCAGAAGATTGAAAATGAACTTACGCCTCTCCTTGCGGAAAAGGGCATTATCGTTGAATCCTTTGCTATTGAGAATTTAAGCTTTGACGACGCTTTTGAGCAGTCGATTCAGGCTAAGGTAATTGCCGCACAGGATGCACTCAAGATGGAAAACAAGACCAAGGAAAAAGAAGAACAGGCAAAACAGACGGTAATCGCTGCGGAAGCAGAGGCGGAAAGTCAGAAGCTTGCTGCAGATGCACAGGCCTACTCAATTCAGGTAGTTCAGGAGCAGCTTAAAAACAGCCCTGACTATGTTGAGTACCTCAAGATTACAAACTGGAACGGTGTTCTTCCTCAGGTTATGAGCGACGGAATCAACCCTTTCCTTGTTCTTGAAAACGAAGAAGATGAACAGAAATCTACTCCTGCGACAGCTGTTCAGACAACAGAATAATCAGTAATTAATTTACCTGCATACAGCCTGACGCAATATCTGCGTCAGGTTTATGCTGTTTTTTAACAATATTTTTTGTGAGGTTACGGGAATGGAATATACAGAATTAAAAAGGAAAGCGCTGCTTCACTATTTTTCAAACACCAACGAGCGTCAGCGTGAGGCGATTTTTCAGATTGACGGTGCAGTGCTTATAATTGCAGGTGCGGGAAGCGGTAAGACCACAGTGCTATGTAACAGAATTGCAAATATGCTCCTTTTCGGCAATGCATACCACAGTGACTATACTCCCATGCTCACTGAGGACGATATGCGCTTTTTAAAGCTCTATGGCGAGGGCTGTTATGAAAATTCCCCCGAGATTGTGGAGCATCTTTCGGATATTATAGGCGTCGGAAGAGTAAGACCCTGGAAAATTCTTGCTGTAACTTTCACAAATAAAGCGGCGGCAGAACTTAAAGACCGACTGCTCAGAATGAACGCGCCAGCCGCCGATGTATGGGCTTCCACATTTCATTCATGTTGTGTGAAAATTCTCAGAAGAAGCATAGGTGCGCTTGGCTACGGTACAAACTTCACTATTTACGATACTGATGACAGCAAGCGTGTGATAAAGAGCGTGCTTGACGCACTGAATATCTCCAATAAAACGTTCCCCGAAAAACTTGTTATGAACGCTATTTCCCGTGCTAAGGATAAGCTGATAGCTCCTGAGGATTTCCCCTTTACTGATGATAATGGCGGAAAGGATTACCAGCTCGGAGTGATTCGGGATATCTATTTTGAGTATCAGAAACGCTTGAAGGCTTCCAATGCCCTTGATTTTGATGATATTATCATGAAAACGGTAGAGGTGTTCAGAAAAGACCCCGACGCGCTTCTTTACTGGCAGAACCATTTCGATTATGTCATGGTTGACGAGTATCAGGATACTAACCGCGCCCAGTATGAACTTATAAAGCTGCTCTCCGGCGGTAAAGGCAACCTCTGCGTTGTAGGTGACGAAGACCAGTCTATTTACCGTTTCCGCGGGGCAACTATTGAGAATATTCTTTCCTTTGAAAATGAATTTGACAGTAAGGTTATAAAACTGGAACAGAATTACCGTTCCACTACGAATATTCTTGATGCGGCAAATGCCGTAATCCGTAACAATACACAGCATAAGGAAAAGAATCTGTGGTCAGATTTAGGCGAGGGTGATAAAATCGGCGTTTACAGATTTTCAGATGAGCAGAGCGAAGCTTTGTTCGTGGCTACGGAAATCCTGAACGCTAAGAAGGAAGGTTCACCCTTCAGTGATAATGCAATTCTGTACAGAACCAATGCCCAGTCCCGTACTTTCGAGCTTTCGCTGGGGAAAATGGGTGTTCCGTACCGCATTATCGGTGGTACAAGATTCTATGAACGTAAGGAAATCCGTGATATTATCGCGTATTTAAGCGTAATAAATAACCCTTATGATACTGTAAGGCTCATGCGCATAATAAATGAGCCAAAACGCAGCATAGGTACAGCAACTCAGGCGGAGATTATAAATATTTCCGTATCTCTCGGCATAAGCCCAATTGAGGTAATGGAACGCTGCGAGGAGTTTGTGTCGCTTTCCAAGAAAGCAAAAGTGCTGCTGCCCGTAGGCCGAATGTTCCGTGAGCTTATTGATACCGTTGAAGAAAGGGAAATCACCGATATCCTTGATGATGTTCTGGAGCAGTCGGGTTACACTCTCA
>JAFUNV010000116.1 GCA_017472865.1 Ruminiclostridium sp.
AAGAGCATGGACGAAATCGCTGCAGTAGGTCACAGAATCGTGCAGGGCGCTGAAGTATTCAGCAAGACCACTATCGTTACTGATGAAGTAATCCAGAAGATCGACGACCTGGCAGAGCTCGCTCCCGTACATAACCACCCCCACGCACTCGCTTTATGGGCTTGTAAGAAGGTTATCCCCGCAAACGTTCCCCAGTGCGTAGTTTTCGATACAGCTTTCCACCAGACTATGCCCGAAAAGGCTTTCATGTTCGGTATGCCTTATGAGTGCTACGAAAAGTATCACGTAAGAAAGTACGGCTTCCACGGCACTTCCCACCGTTTTGTAACTGCTGCTCTCGCTGAAAAGCTCGGCAAGGACATCAAGGATCTCAAGATCGTTTCCTGCCACCTCGGCAACGGCTCTTCCATCACTGCTGTTGACGGCGGTAAGTCCGTAGATACATCCATGGGCTTTACTCCCCTTGACGGTGTTATCATGGGCACACGTTCCGGTTGTGTTGACGCTTCCGCAGTTACCTTCGTAGCTAAGAAGCTCGGTCTCACTCCCGACCAGATGAGCGATTACCTAAACAAGAAGTCCGGCTTCCTCGGTTTAAGCGGTATCTCCAGCGACAACCGTGACATCGAAGCTGCCGCTAAGGACGGCAACAAGCAGGCTCAGCTCGTAGGCGAAATGCTCAACTACGAAATCAAGAAGTACATCGGTTCTTACACCGCAGCTATGGGCGGTCTTGACGCGGTTATCTTCACAGGCGGTATCGGCGAGAACGCTGACAAGGTTCGTTCAGGCGCTTGCGAAGGCATGGAATACTTCGGCATCAAGCTCGACGAAGAATTAAACTCCAAGACCAGAGGCGAATTCGTAAAGATTTCCGCTGCTGATTCCAAGACTCAGGTATGGGTTGTTCCCACAAACGAAGAACTTCTCATCGCAAGAGATACAAAGGAACTCTGCGGTCTTTAATCCACAAAAACAAATCAAGGGTATCAGGTGAAAGCCTGATACCCTTTTTGTTATGATTTTATTCCCTGTCGGGGTTTTTAGGAGGAGGCGGTGCCTCGCTGAGCTTCTTTTTAAGCGCCATGGAGGAATATTCTCCCGGTTCTTTTTCTTCGACCTCACCTGCTCCGCCGTCGCGGAGTCTTGCTAATGCGTCAAGAGATTCCTGTACACCATCGCCGCCCGCCGGAACAGCAAGCTCACCGTCAGCTATATCGAGGTCGTAATCTACGTCTATGAACTTATTTACACTGTTTTCCATGTGCTCATGATAACGCACAAGATATTTCTGCGCAAGATCCTTTATGGGAATATACGCAGGGTCCTCGGATTCCACAATATTCTTGAACACCTCGTTTACCTTGGCGTCCATCTCAAATCGCAGACGTTCCGCCACATAACGGTATGTAGCCGAAAGTGCAGGCGTTGAAAGGATTGCCGTAGTAAATTCCACAAATCTTCGTCTGTCCTTATACTGAAGATAATTGCAGGCATAAACGATACTTTCATAATAATTGTTGGAAATTATAACATGATCATTTATTTTCGTTTCACCTGCAAGGAGAAGCTGTAAGTGCTCATCAGGCAGGTCAGAAATAGCAAACGCAGAGGAAAGCATTTCCGCATCGGGGAGCTTTTCCACATTCTGTTCAATAACAGGCGAAAGACTACGCACCGCGCCTTTAAGGGATATACTCTTATCCGCCTTCGAACGGATTTCAGCATGAAACTCAGGAACAGAAACGCGGCGGTTCAATAAAAAGTTTTCCAGCATTCCCCTTGAAATACTGTTAAGAGGAAGCTTTACAGAAGGACTGGAAAGAGCCACAATACGTTCGGAATTTGAAATTTCATCATAGCCGTAAAGCACATCCGCCATAGGCTCAATAAAGATGCATGGGAAATCATCGCCGCGCATAAGGCACGCCGCCGCATTACTGTGGCCTGTCAGAAGCGCAGAGAAAAGGCCGGTAAGATGATATGCAATACCGCCGATACGTCTGCCCTTCTTCATTCTCGAAAGAGCCGCAGCTGTTTTCTTATCATTGAACTGGGCAAAATTCGCCGTCGGCACCAGAAAAGCAGGTTCATATTCCTTATCATAACCGATAACGGGATTATAAGGCGCCGAGCCGTTAAGCTCATGCTTTATAAGATATGCATTCCAGAAGAAATTTCCTGCTCCGTCTGTGGGGAAAGCCTTACCCGCGTGAACTACATAAAGACCGTCGTTGAACAGCTCCATTACAGGCTGAATTGCTCTGGCGAGAGTAGTTCCCTCATAGAAGAATTCATCTGCCGCATTTTTCAGCTTATTACCGAGAATGTTCTTACACTTATCAATGGAAGAACACTGCCATATCTGTCGGTTAGCGCTGTCGTCAGTAGAAGACGAAAACACATTTATAAGACTTTCACCGCCTGCATAAAGAGTTCTTCTTGTGGTATTGAAGGTGCGGGTGGTATCACACATACCTATAACACCTCTGCCGTTGACGACATTTACAAGAAGAAATTCACCCAGTGAATTTCGCAGGGATTCTATTGTAATTGTTGGTTTCAAAAAGCTTTACCTCCGATAAAATATTTATCTGGCCGTTACACGGCTTGCGATAAAGGAAGAAACGTCAGACTGGACGTTCTTGGGGAAAATACGCTTGGGAATCCAGCACACCGACTTGTCCTTACAGGTTATGACGATAGTCGTCTTTGTTTCAAAGTAATAATCCGCCTGAGACCAGGGGATAAGCTCCATTCCTGTATAAACGCATTTTTCTATTGAGGCAAAACCCGCATGCGCCACAACAATAACTGTCTCCTCCAGCGCGGAAACGTCATGCTTTACAAAATCAGCAAATCTGAAACGGGCAATAACACTGCTTATGAGATAAACCGCAACGCCCACACCGATACCGCTGAAGGCAGATATAGGCAGGTAATAATACCAGCTGGTTTCAAACTCGCCTCTGAAAATCGTCAGCGCGGCAAAAACAAGAATAAATACGATAATCGCTATAAGAAACACTATCTTAGCCGTTCTGCTGTGCATGTGTGCAACGCTTCCCGAGTTTATGTCCTTTTCGTTATAATTGCAGGTAGATGAAAAGGACTGCTCAGGGATATCAACCGCACTGTAATTGTATTTTGGCGGAAGAATACGCTGGGTAAGGCGGCATTTTGCGCCGCTGAGCTGACCTTCTGCAATAGTTCTGAAGCGTATGATCTGACGGGGGTCGCTGAAGCACATACGGGGAATAGAATATGATTCACCGTCGTCTGTCACTATGGTAAAGCCGCCCTGCTGTTCAGAATAACTCTTTACCTCCGTCCATTCATATATATGAGGTATTTCACTGTCATTACGGAATACGGAAAAATAATCGCCTGCCAGGAACATTCGCTCGCTCTGGCTGACATATATTCTTTCGCCCTTCAACGAATCAAATGCCATTATAAAAGTACCAGCCTTTCAATAATTAACAGCCGCCGCACAGGAGCGGAAAACTGCACTATTCGTATTATCGGACAAAAAACCGAAAAATGAAGAAAAATCTGAAAATTTTTACAAATATTTTATCTGCGTTCACCAAAAAGCTGAACCCAGTAGGTTCTGTTGCCCACAGTGTAATAGCCTATGCCTATGCGGCTGCCCTTGGTGTTGAGGATATTATCCCTGTGGTCGGGTGAATCCATCCAGAGCTGCATTATTGTTTTCGCAGTGGAAAGCTCGCCTTCGGTATATGCGATATTTTCGCCGCCGTAGCAACGGTCAAAGCCCACCTCGTCAAACACCGTAAAGCAGGTCCGTCCATCGGGACGGCTGTGGCTGTAAAGCTCAGTAAGCTCACGAGCACGGATATTTGCCGCCTCGTAAAGCTGTTCGTCCATTTCCAGAGCAGGCAGACCCTCTTCTTCTCTATATTTGTTCACCAAATCAAGAATTTTAAGAGTCATGGAATCATATTCAGGTGCGCTTGCTGTTTCAGCGGTTTCATACGCCGAAGAGTTACCCTTCTTCACCGTTACCTTTAAATAAGCGCTGCTCTTCCATCCCTCTTTAACCGCATAAGCACGGATAACAGTCCCCTTTTCAACAGTAAATGCACCATCGTAAACCTGGGAATCAGTATCGGGCTTGCTGCCGTCGGTGGTGTAATAGATAACCACATCCTCCGTCTTATCGGAGAGCGAAATCTCGAATCCGTCTTCGGTCTTTGCAGAAGAAATTTCAGGCTTCATGCATTTTCTTTTAAGCTTTATTTTAAGTCTGTCAACCTTTTCTCCGTCCTCATCAAATTCAGCTGCGCGGATTGTCACGCCTTTGGCAGTACGGATTTTTGCATAATACTCCTTTGAATTCTCATCAGGCACAGAGCCGTCCGTAGTGTAGCGTATAACATTATCTTTATCTGACGGAGTAAGCTCAAGATATGTATATTTAGTAGAATAAGTAATCTTGTAATCCATGCCGCCGTCATCCGCCGAAGCGCAAAGAGAAAAAGCACCTGCCGAAAGCACAGAAGCTGCCGTCAGTGCACAGATAATTCTTTTAATCGGTTTCATTATTTTTATACCTCCGTTTTTACTGCTAAATTTTATTTTAACATAATTTTTCCGTTTACACAACCGCGGAAGCTTAATTTTGTTAATGACGTTAAATTAAGGCAGGCTTTTTCGTGCAGAATTACGAAAAAAGCGGAAAAAACAGGAAATAGTGCGCTTGATAAAACTGTTTTTAAGTGTACACAATATAACGACGACCCGACAATTTTTGAATTTAAACATGAAAAAACCTCACAGCGTTTTGCTGTGAGGTTTGGAGCGGATTACGAGGCTCGAACTCGCTACCTCCACCTTGGCAAGGTGGCGCTCTACCAGATGAGCTAAATCCGCATATTGGTGCCT
>JAFUNV010000117.1 GCA_017472865.1 Ruminiclostridium sp.
CGCCCTTTTCTGTGCCTGCAAAGACGATTACGCTGAAATTATCCCTCATGTACGCCTTTAACTCTTCAAGCAGGTATTTATATTCACCGCTCCAGGGCGCAACCTGTCCCGCGGAAACGGTAAGGAGCTTTGACAGCCTTATATCGTGTCCGCGCATGAAATTATCCAGATAAGCAAGGGTCATTTCCTCTGCCCTTGCCTGATATTCCGCCTTGGTCAGCATATAGCGGTCAAGGCTCTTGCAGAGTATGCCGTCCTCAAACAGCATTTTCAGATCCTCGCTATGCTGTGCGGCGGCGGATTTAAAGCTTTCGGTGCAGGCGGAATTTTCACAGATTATGATATTCCTGCCGTAGTCGAAAAGGCTTGTTTCTTCATTGTAGCAAAGGGGAATGTACTTGTCGCAGTCGGGAAGAATGCCGTTTTCAAGCTTCTCGATATCAGCGGCAATGCGCTTTTTTACGCTGTCGGCGTGCTTGCCTCTGATTTTAGCGGAAAAGGTGGTAAGCCTGTCGGAAAATACACGGTTGTTTTCAAAAAGTATCTCTGCGGCAGGCGCTATTGTTATTTTCTTTATGGTATCAATTCTTCGCTGGGTTTCGATATCAAAGGTAGAGATATTGTCAACGTCCTCGTCCCACAGCTCGATACGTACGGGGAGCGGAAAATTAACGGGATAGATATCAAAAATCGAACCTCTTACGGAAAACTGCGAAACGCCCTCTATCTGGTCACAGCGGCTGTAACCCAGCGCCAGCAGAGAATTAATCATGTCCTGTAAATTTATGGTGTCGCTGTTTTTTACAGTGATGCTTCGGGACAACAGCGTTTCCTGCGGTATGGTAAGTTGTGCGGCGGCTTCGGGGGTGGCGCAGACTATGCCTGCCGTCCCCTCGCACATTCTGTAAAGCACGCCGAGCCTTTTGTATTCATATTCGCGCGAGGAGGCGTCCACCTCGCCCAGCATCAAATCCTTCGCCGGGTAAACAAGTGCGGTTTCCTTGCCCGTCATGGTGTTTATGTCACCGCACATACGGACGCATTCGCCCTCGGTATCACACAGCACAATAAGAGGAGGATTGAATCCGTCCTCCTCTGAAAGTGCCGCTAAAAAGTGAGCCTTGTGTATATGGGACAACCCTGTAAGCATTACAGGGAGCCCCGTTTTGTGGTTGGCTAAGGCATGATATTCGTCAATCTGCCTTGCCGCATTTAAAAAGTATTCCATTTTTCACCGATATAAAATTATTCTGTCTCTTCGTCCGAGATATCTTCGTTTTCTTCAGCATTTTCGCGCTTCTTGCTTTCAAGAATCCTGCGTATCACAATCATAGCTATGAAGATTGCAATACCCGAGCCTGTCAGTATAAGCGCAAAGGGGTAGCCCGCAGTGGTGAAGGACATTTCAATTGTATGCTGTCCCTCGGTTACGGGGATACCGATAAGGGCGTCCAGCAGTTCAACGTATTCGGTTTTTACGCCGTCTACGAGAATTGTCCAGCCCTTTTCCACAGGAACTGTGGTAAATACCATGTCCTCAGCCCCTGCGTTTACGGAAATCTTAAGCTTTGTGGGAGTTACCCTTTCAACAACTGTTTCCGCGTTTCTTTCCTTAAGCGCGCCTAAATCCTCGAAAATTGCGTCGTGGTCGCAGTAGAGGAACTGGGCTTCGCGGAAATAAAGGTCGGAACGTGTAAGGGTAAGACCGATGGTTACCGACTCGCCCGCCTGGAAATCGCCGATTTTCATAATGCTGTTGTTGTCGCCCTCAAAATATGTGCCGAGGAAGGTTTCACGGTTCAGCCATACGTTTACGGTTCTCTCGTACTTTGAAGGGAGATACATATAAAGAGCGGAGGTTTCGGGCATTTCAAAGGTATACACGATTTCAGTGTTTATACCCTCCTTCTTCTGCTTGAAGCTGTGGTGACCGTCTGTGGTCTTTCCCTGAGTTACGTTTGTAAGCTCTAAATCCACATCGTCGATAATACGTGTGAAGTATTCCTTGACCTGACTTTCCTCGGTAATCATCTGAGTGCCGTTCAGCATAACACGCAGCAGCTCATTCTGGTTGGCAAGAGGTTCAGTGTCGGACAACTCAAGGTCCTCGATATCGTTGTCAACAAGATAAGCCAGAGGCATAGCGTATTCGTTCTCGGTTACGGTGATATCGTCTTTGGTTTCGATATTGCCCGTGCTGTTATCCTCGCAGGAAAGCATATACTTGACGCCGAAAAGGCTGTTGGTAATCTCCGTACCGCCTGAGGAGCGGGTATAGTGGCTTCTTGCGGAGTAGCCGAGACGGGAGAGCAGCTCGATAGGCTTTGCGTTAAGTGTGCTGGAGCTGTGGGAAAGACCGTACATTCCGCACGCCATAGGATCGTTTACAGTTCTGTGGTAGGATTTTTCAATACGGTAGAAGCCATTGTCCTCCGCCTTTATTCCGTCAACAACCTCTCTTGTGGGCTGTATTACATTATTATATGAAGGACGGGTGGAATATACGATATCCCAGTCCTGTCTTAAAAGCTGAACAAAGGTATTTGCGAAAATCTCACAGCAGATAATTGCTGTAAAGACTATGCACATTGACTTGCGGTTGAATTTATCCTTAAGCTGGATAACTGCCGCGGAAATCACAAGGAGAATGAACATTACGGGAAGGATTACCTGTAAGCTGTCCATGGTGTCACGGCTGATATCTTCAAGGTAATTGTCCTGCTTTTCTATAAGGAGCAGTACCGCAAACCATGCAAGGGCGATTCCTGCAATGTGCTTCTTGCGGATTTCGGCAATACTGTCGAAGGCTTCTGCCGCAAAGCGCACCATAAGGAAGGACAGCATGAAGCTGTAACGGTAGGGGAGCCAGTTGGGGAGCTGACCGCCGTGCCAGAGCATATCCACCTGACAAATCCACATAGAAACGCAGAGAACGGAAATTATTGCCGCCGAAGCGATTCTGTCGCGGCCTCTTATCTTCTTCATGAAGAAGTAGCAGGGGAGCAGGAGCAGAACGATAGTTCCGCAGTAGATAAAGGGCAGACCCGACATTCTTACGGTGTCGTAGGTAAGGGGGAACATCTTATCCAGCATTTCGATAAGGTCGAAATTAGTGTAAACCGTGCTGTAGTCGGGCTCGGAAAACTCAAACTTTCCGTAGGAAAGGGAGTTGTACACAGGGATAAGCATATAGCAGGAAATCATTGCTGAAACAAGAGCCACTATTGTAAACAGCACACCTCTGCCGATAAAGAGCCTTGCAAGTCCCTTTTTGTGGGAAGCAACGGCGTAGTAGATGAAATAAATTGCTGAGAAAATAGCAATCATGAAGCCGATATAGAAGCAGGTTACAAAAGCGTAGACAAGAGAAATTGTAAGTATGATGAATCTGCCCTCGTCCATGAGCTTTTCAATTCCGTAAACCACCAGTGGGAGAATCATCACCCCGTCCAGCCACATAGGGTTCATGGTCTGCACCATGGTGTAGGAGCAGAGGGCATAGCTTGACGCAAAAACAATAGTGGTAAGCTTGTTATAACCCTTGCCGCGGCTGAGATAAACCGCCATACAAAGACCGATAGCACCCACCTTTGTAACCATCATGGTGAGCAGGCCCTCGGTTATCATCTCTCTGGGGAACATCCACACAAGGAAATTAAAGGGGCTGCCCAGATAGTAGCCGATAATTCCCATGAATTCGCCCGAAAGGTTACGGCTCCAGGAGTAGAAAAGACTCTCTTCTCCTGCAAAGACGTCATACATATAGTCGTAGTAGTAGACATACTGACCGTTTAAGTCAAGAGAAAGCACCGATTCAATATCTATTGGGTAAACGCCGAAGATGAAATAGGCGAGAAGAAGGATAAGAAAGGGTATTCCGAAAGAAATCGGGAACTGGTAATCGGTAATGAAAAAGCGTTTAAGACCTGCTTTTGCGTAACCGAGGTATTTTTTCACAGCACTCTGCTGTGCGGTCGCTTCAGCCATTTTTTCTGTCCTCCTTCTTTTTCTTCGTGTCGATTGAAACGATATATCTGGGTCGGAACTTTATTTCCTCATAAATTTTCGCCATGTAGTAGCCGATTACACCAAGCCCCAGCATGATAAAGCCGCCTGTTATGAGAATAAGCAGGTAGACCGTGGGGAAACCCTCGGCGGAAACTCCCGAAAAATGCTGCACAACGGTGTAAATTCCGAAAACCACCGCGAATATCAGGAAAATTATGCCTGCGCCCGTAATAATCTGAAGAGGCAGGTTTGTAAAGCTGGTAATATTGTTAATGGCAAATTTTGCAAGCTTCCTGAAATTCCACTTGGTAGTGCCTGCGTTGCGGGGAGCAACATGAAATTCCAGCTGAGTTGTTTTGAACCCCACCCAGCTTGAAAGCGCGCGGAAGAAGGTAAGGCGCTCGGGCATATCGTTGAGCGCGTCGATGACCTTTCTGTCCATAAGCTTATAGTCGCTGGCACGGTCAAGGTTTACATCGGCGGAATTTTTCATAAGACGGTAAAAGCTATTTGCGAAGGTCTTGTAGATAATACCCTCCTTGCCGCGGCTGGCTTTTACAGCTTCAACAACTTCAAAACCCTGCTTCCAGAGGTTAACCATTTCAGGGATAAGCTCGGGGGGATGCTGTAAATCGCAGTCGATAACCACTGCCGCATCGCCGTCACAGGCTTTAAGCCCTGCGAAGATTGCACCCTCCTTGCCGAAGTTGCGGGAGAATTTAAGACCGCGTATGCTGGGGTTTTCCTCGGAAAGACGGCTGATAAGCTCCCATGTCCTGTCCTTTGAGCCGTCGTCCACGAACATAATTTCGCAGTCGAGTTTATTATCGGAAAGGATTTTGTAAATAGTTTCCGCGGTTTTTTCGATATTCTCCTGTTCATTATATGCAGGAATTATTACTGAAAGCATTTTTTCGTCCTCTTTGTTGTTTATTCTGTCACAGGCGGTCTTTTTACGTCTGAAAGCAGTTCAAGATTTCCGCCTGTTGTGTTTATTTTAAGGTCGATACCGCCTTTTCCGCTGAGAAAAACGGCATCGCCGTCCTTTTCAATGTCATTTTCAAAGCCGCTTGTTGTACAGCTTCCGTTTTCGGTGGAAAACTCCATAAAGAATGGTAATCCGGGCGGAACATTGACGTAAATATCCCCTTCGCCGCCGTTTACGGTCATGTCGCCGTTCAGCTCGTTTATTGTCAGGCGGATATCTCCGCCTGCGGAACGGATTTTCGTCCGTTCGTCTGCACCCATGACGTAAATTCCGCCGTTCTTTGTGGAAACCTCAAGGCTTTCCGCGGCGATATCCTCAGAAACGGTGATATTTCCGCTGCTTGCCGCAAGGCTTATGCGCCCGTAGCTTTTACGTGGAATTTTAAGGGTGATATTGTAGTTTTCGCTGTCTAGAGCGAAAAGCGAAAGGGTAAAGCTGTCGTCTTGTGTCACTCTCAGAACCCCCTGCTCATCGCAGTTTACTATGAGGGGCAGCTCCGAAAGCCAGCTCAGCTCACATTCGTCGCTGTCGGTATAAGACAGGTTTACGGGGTGGCTGCCGCTTACGACTATGATTTCGCGTACGCCGCTGAAATACTCCGTCCCCTCGCTCCCTTTATTATTATAACTGCCGAGGGGGGTAAAAAGTTGCATTATTACCGCCGCGCCTATAAGGAGTATGCCCGCAGTTATGAGAAAGACGGATATTTTTTTAATTTTTTTCATCATCAAGCCGCCTTTTTCTCCATTCCGTTCCCTTGCAGAAGCTGTTGTAGCGTGAAAGCGCACCCATGCAGGCAAAAGCCATAGCGATACAGAGTCCGCCGCCCAGCATTACAGCGCCCAGTCCTGCTGCCGCAAGAACGGGAAGTCCTAAATCGGTAGTTATAATCAGTACGTCAAAAATTCCCAGAAGAGAAGCGGGAAACACAATAAGCCCCAGGGAGAAGACCCCGAGGGACAGAAAGATACCGATAAAAAGCAGTAAAAATAACAGGATAAAGCCTATGGCTCCGAAAAAAAGCCGAAGATTAAAGCCGAGCCTCCGCATTTTCACCCCGCCCTTCTTTGAACGTACAAAAACGATTATACCATATTATTATTATATTTGCAATATTAAGATTGCCAAATATCGGCGGGGCGTAAAATTAATTTTTGTGTGAAAAGGTTATCCAAAAGGATATTTTTGGCGAATTTTCAGACTAAAACTTGCTTATTTTGCACGAAAAGTTAAAAAAGTATCGTTTAGTTTCAGTTTACCCCTTGACAATGGCGGCGTAATTGTTTATAATAATATGGCTAACCTATGGGTGTACTATGCCCCATAAGAAATCAAACACGGAGGAACGGCTTAACCTTGCGGCTAACGCAGGACGAAAAGCGCCCCGTTCAAAGAAAGGACAGGTTTTACTATGAAAAGAACATATCAGCCCAAGAAGCTCCAGAGAAAAAAGGAACACGGTTTCAGAAAAAGAATGAAGACAGCCAACGGCCGTAAGGTTCTCGCAAGAAGACGTGCTAAGGGCAGAAAGAGCTTAACATACTAAGAAATCCATGGGAGAATTTTCCAGAAGATTTTTCAGTATCAAGAACGACCGCGAGTTCAGATTCCTGTTCAAAAAAGGCGAAACCTGCGTAAATTACGCTTTCGTCTGCTATTTCAGGGAGAATAAGCGCCGTCGTAACAGATGCGGTATCGTTACTGGTAAGAAAATCGGTAATGCGGTTGTAAGAAACCGCGCAAGACGAGTTATCAGAGAAGCTTTCAGAATTTTCGACCACGACCTCCGTCAGCTCACGGAGAAGCGATACGATTTTATTTTCGTTGCAAGAAGTCAGACCGCTGAACAGAAATCCCATAAGCTTTTAAAGCTCATGAAGGGTAAGCTGCTGCCTGTGCTTGCACCAGAACTCAAGAAAAACGGATAAACGGAAAACAGGTTCGCTCTGAACGCTGTTTTCCTTATAAATCCGGCCTGATTCGACATGAAGTATATCCTTATCGGACTTATACAGCTTTACAGAGCGACGTTATCTAAAATTCTGCCGCCTTGCTGCCGATTTACTCCGAGCTGTTCCCAGTACGGGCTTACAGCCGTGAAGCGTTTCGGTGCGGTCAAGGGCGGCTATTTGACTATTAAAAGGATTATCCGATGTAATCCCTTTAACGAGGGCGGCTATGACCCCGTCCCCGAGGAATTTTATTTTTTCAGAAAAAGGACGTAGAACATTTTTACAGAAGGTGATTTAAAATTAGCTGGTTATATACTCTTTTAGGCACGCCTCTCGGATATATCATGTGGCTGTGCTATGCCCTTGTACAGAACGTAGGCTGGGCAATCATTATCTTTACACTTATCACAAAGACCGCATTATTCCCCCTTAACTTAAAACAGCAGAAAAATATGGCTATTTCCCAGCTCTATACTCCCAGAGTTCAGGAAATCCAGAGAAAATATAAGAACAACCCCGAAAAACAGCAGGAAGAGCTTACAAAGCTCCAGAAGGAGGGCTACAACCCCACAGGCGGCTGCGGCACAATGGTAATTTCCATGCTGGTGCTTTTCGGTATCGTCGGTGTTGTTTACAAGCCCATGACCCACATGGAGCATTTCAAGAAGGCTGAAATCAGCGCTATAGTGCAGACCGCCGAGGAGATTGATATTGCCCAGGCAATTCTTGCAAGCCCCGAGGACGCAGCAGCTATTGTTGAGTTCAGAAACGACCCCGCAACCATTACTCTTGTTAAGAACAAGGAAGAAAAAACCTCCAACCAGATTGTTCTTGACAAGGAATACGGATACAACACTGTAAAGAGCGAAACCACGGTTACCGCTGAGGATTTAGCGGTATACGGCAGCTTTACAGCTGATGAAATCAAGACCATAACAGGCAAGAACTCCCGTCTTTCCGTTGACGTGAGAAATGCCGTTAATCTTATCGCAAACAATCATTACAGCGACAATTCCCTTTACGGTGAGTTACGCGCGCTGAAAACCTTTGAAAATTCCGCGCATCGTGCAATTTTCGCGCAGGACGAAAATATTTCCGAGGAGCTTTTAGGCAGACTTGACAACCTTCTCGAAAATATGCATTTCGGTCCTGTAAGCCTTATTGATACTCCTACTATGAGCTGGAGTCCCCAGCTTATAATTCCTGCGATTACCCTGCTCTTTGCTATGGCTCAGACCATTATCCAGCAGCGTATCCAGAAGAAGCAGAACCCTCAGATGGCAGAAATGCAGGGCAACACAAAGATTATGTTCTACATTATGCCCCTTATCTCGGTATGGATTTCGTTCAGCGTTCCTGCCGGTGCGGGCTTCTACTGGGCTCTGACATATCTGTTCGGCATTATTCAGGTAGTCCTTACCGCAAAGTTCTGGCCTGCGGATAAAATCCGCGCTGAAGCCAAGGAAAAAATGGCGGCAATGATGGCTGAAAGAGAACAGAAGGCAAAGGTAGTTGTAGTTGACGCAGAAGGCAACGAAACCGAAAAGGTTCAGCGCCTTTCCGAGCTGACGCAGAAGGAAATAAGAGAGCTTAACCGTAAGAAGCTGGAGGCGGCAAGAAAGGCCGACGCCGAAAAATACGGAGAAGAATATATCGAATCTGACGATGATGATTTTTAATTGAAGGAAGGAGTCTCATAATGGAGAAAATCTATTCAGCCAAGACTGAAGAAGCCGCAAAGGAACAGGCTGTCAATGAGTTTGCCGCTTGCGGTATTGAAGAAAGCGATATCGAATTTGAAATACTGGAAAGACCTGTAAAGAAGCTTTTCGGAATGAAGGGCGAGTTTAAAATCAGAGCTTATGCCACTGAACCCGTAAAGGCAGCAGAGGAAGAAGCTCCCGCAGTATTCGAGGAGGAAGAGCAGCCCGTTACAGCTCCCGCTGACGGCGTTAACCCTCTCGAAAGCGAAAAGGTAAAGAACGCTGTAAAGTATCTTACAAAGGTGCTCACAGCTCTTGGTGCAGAAGGCTTCAGCATTGAAACCTCCCTTAACGGCGAAACCGTATTTCTTGACATTGTAGGTGAAAAGCTGGGTGTGGTAATCGGCAGAAGAGGCGAAACCCTCGACGCTCTCCAGTATCTTACAATCTTAGCAAGCAACAAGGCTGAGGAATCCTACTGCCGTATTTCCGTTGACTGCAACGGTTACCGTGCAAAGCGCAAGGAAACTCTCGAAGCTCTCGCAGTAAAGACTGCAAACAGAGTTTTAAAGCAGGGCAGACGTGTTACACTTGAGCCTATGAATCCTTACGAAAGACGCATTATCCACAGCAAGGTTGCAGAAATTGAAGGCGTATTCAGCAACTCCATCGGCGAAGAGCCTTTCAGAAAGGTTGTTATCTCCGCTAATGCAAAGCCCGCTCACAGCGGCGGTAGAAGCGACAGAGGCGAACGCCGCAGCAGAGGCGGTCACTCCGTTTCCGCAGGCAAGAGCTACCGTCAGTCCAGTGGCTTCTCCACATCTTTTGAAAGAGAATACAAGCGCACACAGGCAGAGCCTATCGAGTATTCTCAGGAAACAGTTGATATGGAAAAGGAAACTGCACTTTACGGCAAGATTGAGCTTTAATTGAAGAAAAAGTCCGCCGTGCTTTCAGAAGCACGGCGGTATCACAATGGGATATAGCCAAGCGGTAAGGCAACGGACTTTGACTCCGTCATCCGTGGGTTCAAATCCCGCTATCCCAACCAGAAAAAGAACGTGCGGCTCGCTCCGAGCCGTGCGTTATTTTTTTGCAATTGGGGTCGGGATTTGAACCCACAATGGGTTTTGTCAATCCCGCTATTCCAACCAGCCGAATGTCGGCGCCACGAAAAATCCAAGTCGCAGACTTGGATTTTTCAGTTATATTCGCCTTGCGGTGAGTTATATTGAGCTATGCGCGATTTGTGTTTGATTAGGCGGGCGACCAAAGGTCGCCCCTACATTTTTGCAAGATGAAGTTTTTTGTCGAAAGGGTGAAAATCCGCCGTCGCACTCCATTATAATTAAGGAACCTTTGCAAAAGGCGGAACGAGGAGCCGAGGTTCTCAGCTGGTCTTATCAAAAAATATCAAACTGGATATTGCGGTATTACCAAAAAGAGAATATAATAGACCTATCAAAAACGAAAGGTCTGACAATATGGAACGAAAAAACGATTCTAAGCTTCTTAAAATCTGCATAACGGCAATGTTCGCGGCGCTGATATGCATTGCCACAATGATAATACGTATCCCCTCGCCTCTTGGCGGTTACATTAATTTCGGTGATGCATTTATTATCCTTGCTGCGTGGCTTCTGGGTCCTGTTTCGGGATTTGCGGCGGGTGGTATCGGCTCGGCGCTGGCTGATTTATTCGCAGGCTACGCCGTATATGTCCCCGGAACATTTGTAATAAAGGGGCTGATAGCGGTGATTGCCGCGGCCATATATAAAGCCCTTTCCGAAAAAGGCAGGCTCTCCCCTGTTCTCGGGCGGATAATCGGCGCGGTTCCTGCGGAGCTGTTCATGATAGCAGGATACTATCTGTATGCCGCAGTTTTTATGGGTGAAGGCTTTACTGTCGCTCTTCAGTCTGTGGCAGGCAATGCTGTCCAGGGAATTTTCGGCGTTGTGGGAAGCGTTATAATAATGACAGCACTGGAAAAATCCAAAATAACCTCAAAATTCAGATTTCACATGATTTAAAAAACGCCCGTGAACATAGGTTCTCGGGCGTTTTCAGTTGTTGTTACAGATTCATGCCGTTCCAGCCCCAGTCGGGAGTCTGGGAATACTTTACATAAATCCGCGATATGGGAATATCCAGTTCTCTGTTAAGGATAACGCTTATCTTTTCGGTAAGGCTGCTGAGCACGGAGGAAGACGCACTTCCGTAAATGCTTACATCAACCATGGCTGCCGCCTCGTCGGTACCCTTGAAGTAGAGGCAGTATTCGGGTTCTATTCCTACCATGAGCCACGCTTCGGATTTTCCGGGGATTGTGGTGATAGCTTCACCCAGAGCGGACTTGATAAGTGTTTTCTTTTCCGCGGGAACTGCGGTGTTTGTCCTTACGTTGATAAATGGCATAAAAATTACCTCCTGTGGAATTTATATGCTTATTATACTACAAATCCGACGCAGGTGCAAGGCTATTACTTTTTATTTTCGTCGATACATTCAAAGAATGATTTAACGATCTGTAATGCACCCTCAATCTCCTTCTGGGTCCGTCCCTGAATAACTGAGGACCATTCCTTCAGCTTCTGCTTGTCTGCCTCGGTTTTCTCTCCGCGGATAAGATAGTCGGAAGTAACGCAGAAGAAATCGGCAATCTTCCCTACAATTTCCATGCTTGGGTTTCGTTTGTCAGCTTCAATCAGTGCGATATAGCTTTCGCTGATATAAATTCTGTCTGCAAGCTGAATCTGGGTCAGCCCCGATTTCATTCTGAGGGTTCTGATTCTGCTGCCTAATGAATTTGCTTTCATAGTCCTCACCTCCTATTTTTATTATAACATAGGGAGTTGAATATTGTTCTTGCTCGGAGTGTCGAGTGTCATGACAAATGGTAAAGTGTTTGTTCTAATAAAGCAAGTTTGTGCAAAAAGGCGCAAAATAATCGTAAAAGCGGAGTATTATGAGGACAATAATAAAAATAAAAAACGCACGGCTCAGAGTGAGCCGCACGTTCATTTTATATGGTGCCGACATTCGGCTGGTGGAGCCGGGGGGAGTCGACGGCTTGCGCCTAACCCTTGGGGTTCGTCTCTCCTCCCGTTCCAGGCCAAAAAATAAACGCACGGCTCAGAGTGAGCCGCACGTTCATTTGTTGGTGGACTACACTCATAAGTAGCCGAACCCTTTACTGAAAAAAATCAGTGCTATCCTTTTTCTTTGTTTTTGATTTAGTGGTTGGTTCTTTCCAATTGCCTGTGTCGCCCATCATACTCATAATGAAAGCTTCGTTTTCCAGTGTTTCTTCCATTTCCTTATATGACAATTCTTTGTTATCATCAAGAAAGTGGAATGTGATAACTAATTTATCTTCATAGATTAAAATTTTATCCACAAATAAGTCGAGAACACGCTGTTTTATATCGACATCGTCGAAATCTTTGTAAAAGCTATCAAAATATCTTACGATAGTTTCAAATTTTATTTCGTATTTTTCTTTGAGTTCTTCCGTTTCGATTTGTTCCTCTAAAAAATGTTTTTGATTTTCCAATTCCAACATTGCTTGTTGGGTTGTTTCGTTATATATGCCTTTGGCTATTGCATGTACAAAATGGCTTAATCCTTCATTAACTGTTTTCAATTTATGTTTCAATGATTCCAAATAAGCGCCGTTATCACTATTGTGTTCTTGGTAATAATCATAGCACATCTCGGCAATACAGAGCCTTATAAAAGGGTCTTGAAGTTTTTTGTTAATAACATATTCTACAATAGATTCAAGTAGCTTCTTTTTCTTGTTTTTCAAGCTGCATTTATGTTTTTTGTGATTTAAACAAGTGTAATAATAATGAGTTTTTCCGCTTTTTCCTGTTCCTGATGTGCCATGCAGAGGTGCGCCGCATTCTCCGCAGTATATGTGGCTTGTAAGCCAAAAATCAACATCATTTTCTGA
>JAFUNV010000118.1 GCA_017472865.1 Ruminiclostridium sp.
GGCTTTACTTCAGGACGACATTCAGTTTCATCTCAGAGTAACAAATGAACAGGTAGGAAAATATGTTATTCTTCCGGGCGACCCAGGACGCGTGGAAAAAATAGCAAAATATCTGGACAATGCTGAGTTTGTGGCTTCAAACCGCGAGTACACAACCTATACAGGAACACTTCTCGGCGAAAAGGTAAGCGTGGTTTCCACAGGTATCGGCGGACCTTCTGCCGCTATTGCCGTAGAAGAGCTTATACGCTGCGGCGCACACACCTTTATAAGAATAGGCACAAGCGGCGGAATTGATATCAAGGTTGTGGGCGGCGACCTTATTATTGCAAGCGGCGCTATCCGCGGCGACGGCACCAGCAAGGAATATCTCCCCGAAGATTATCCCGCAGTGCCTGATTTCGAGGTTTTAAGCGCTCTGAAAAAGGCAGCTGATGAATTATCCAGTGACGAGCTGGGAAACGGCAATCATGTTGGTGTTATCCAGAGCAAGGACAGCTTCTACGGCGAGATTGAGCCCGAAAAGATGCCCATAGCCGAGCACTTACTTAACCGCTGGGAATCCTATGTCCGCTGCGGCTGTCTTACCAGCGAAATGGAAGCTGCTACCCTGTTTTCTGTTGCCATCGCCCGCCATGTGCGCGCAGGCGCAGTGCTTACCGCATTATGGAATGTGGAGCGCTCAAAAGCAGGACTTCCCGACCCTGTATGCGAAAGCAGTGAAAGAGCAATACAGTGCGCTGTAAATGCAATAAAAATCTTAATCGAAAGCGACAGAAAGAAGAATGTATAAGTATATCCTTTTTGACCTTGACGGAACGCTTCTCAACACCTTCCCCGGTGTTTCAAATGCTCTCAGATTCACCTTTGAGCATTATGGAATGCCCGTTCCCGACGAAACGGAAATGCGTAAATATTTAGGGCCGCCTCTCGGTGATTCCTTCCGTGATTTTGCAGGTTTTGACGAGGAAGAAATTCCCCGCGCGATCAAAAAATTCCGCGAATATTATCTTGAAAAAGGCGTTTATGAATACGAATTTTTTGAAGAGCTGAAGCCGACATTTGACAGGCTCAGGAAAATGGGCTGTACCCTTGCGGTCGCAACCTCAAAGCTTGAACCTGCCGCAATCAGCATGCTCACCCACGCAGGAATTATTGACGAATTTGATTTTATCTGCGGTGCAAAATCCGACGGCGCGAGAACAACCAAAACCGAGGTTCTGCTTCATGTTATTGAGCATTTCGGAATTACTGATAAATCCGAAGTTCTCCTCATTGGCGACCGTAATCATGACGTCATCGGTGCCAGAAACATCGGTGTTGACTGCTGCGGTGTACTCTGCGGTTTCGGCAGCCGTGAGGAATTTCTGGAAAGCGGCGCAAAATATATTGTTCCCTTCGTTTCCGATATTTTTACAATTCTCTGATACATAATCACAGCTTTTCGGCTAATAATAATCTCATAAGGCGACGCCTTAAATAATTTCAAAAGAGGATTATTATTATGAACACAGAAAGAGCTAATATGAGTATCGAATGTTCTGTAAAGAACTGTGTACACCACTGCTGCGACCGTGACTACTGCAATCTTGATAAAATCAAGGTTGGTTCTCACGAATGCGACCCCACAGAAAAGCAGTGCACAGACTGTCAGAGCTTTAAAATGAAATAATGCTTCAGCCCCGCTGTTCTTTATACAGAGCAGCGGGGCTGGTATTATTTGTTCTTCTGCACGCCGAACATGCACACATTCGCCTTTTCTTCAGGTATAACAAGCTGTCCGCGGCTTACCATTGTTTCTATGATATATGCCATAACGTCGAGCTGATAATTAATCTGTGCAATCTGACCGCATTTATCTTTTAATGCCTTAGGTACATACTCAACCAGGATTTTTCCAGCCGTTGTGCAGCATTCTTCAAGACAAGCGCAGAATTCATTTACAACAGGCGAAAGGAAGTCTGTAATTTCATTCAGTACCGCTTCTCTGAACACGGCAAAGTTGGGCGAAAGCTTACCGTTGTCGGATTTTATGAAGCCCTCGTCTATAAATCTTGCGAGTTCATCATTATTATCATCGGAATCATCAAAAAGTACCGCACTGCACAAAGCCTCTACGCCGTTAAGCCAGTGATTGTATTTAAGGCGCTGGCATTTTTCTATGATGCGGTAGTTCTGAACCGTAATCCAGGCAGACTTTGCCGAGTTTTCCACATAGCCGTAAATGCCATGGAAATGATGATTGGCATAATCATTATCGTAACCGTACACAAAGCCCACCGAGCCGTTTGCAAGAGGCGGATAGTTTCCGAATTTTCCGATTTCAATATCATCAAAATCGCGCACAGCCTTGAATAACGCCATATTTGAAAATACCCATTTGAGCTTATTATCGTCAAATCCGTTTTTGTAGAAATCAAAGGACTTAAGCTGCGGTAAAAGTCCGTCAATAAGTACGTTTATCCTTTCAGTACATTTCTCGAAAACAGGTCTTATTTTTTCAAGCACACGCTTTTCATACTCATCGGTAAGTATTATAATATTTGTCTGATATTTATCTCCGATTTTTTTAATCAGCTCATACTTTTCAAGCACTTCGATTTCATCTTCAAGATAAACCGACGCAACACCGAGTTCAACGGAAAGCTCCGTCATAGTCACAGGCTTGTCATAAGCGGAAAGCATAATGTTGCCCGGCAATCTGCGTTCAAATAAATCAAAGTAAGGACTGCTGAAGCTTCCCCAGTAGTCAAGTCTGAAAACCGCAGGATTATAACTCTTTTCACCAAATTCTCTTGCCATACCGATACCCTCTTTCAAAATTTTACGTGTTTTAAAGAGATAGTATTTTACCATCTCTGTACTTATGTTCAGCTCGGTGGAAATTTCAGAACAGCTTTTACCGTAGATATAGTATCTGACCGTAACCTCACGGTACATTTCCGATAAAAGAGACAGTTCGCGCCTTAAAAGCTGTATTTCCTCGGTTTTTATGAAATCATCCTCAGGAGTATTCCAG
This sequence comes from Ruminiclostridium sp., assembly GCA_017472865.1. Lineage (GTDB taxonomy): Bacteria > Bacillota > Clostridia > Oscillospirales > Ruminococcaceae > Ruminiclostridium_E. Next base: position 3,020 of record JAFUNV010000118.1, read on the forward strand.
TAAACGCCGCAGAAGCTGTCATCAATGCATACGGTTTCGGGACGCTTTTTTCTAAGCCGCGCTCTCAGAGTGTTTTCGGCAATCCGCCACATATAGCCGTAAAACGCTTCATCCTTTTCAAGTCGTTCCACGGATTTCAGAACTGCGCATATTATATCCTGTGAAAGGTCCTCCGCTTCGCTTTTATCGTAAAGCTTTGAGAGCGACCATGCAAAAATAGTATGCAGATTCTCTTCTATAAGCTTTGCCGCCGTCTTTCTGTCCATAATTATCACCTCGCCGGTTGTTCTTTGAAAGCTTTCACTTATATAGTTGCACAGCAGTGAGAATGGTTAACAGGTTTTCTAAAAAATTATACCAGAATTTTTCATTTCCTTCAATATACATTGCCTGCTTTCAACAGCGGTATTTTTGTGGATTATTACAAATAAAAATGTAACAAATTACAATTTTGTTTTCATAAGGTTACAGTGCGGTAACTTTAAGCCTTAAATCGCTTCATATAAAAGTTAGATTTGTATATAAAGATATGTAATAATACACAAAATCAGCATTTGATTTCTGTCGAATTTTAACAAGCACATTATAATTTGGTGATTTTTCTGTATTGACATAAATTGCTTTTTACTATATACTGTATTATAGATAACGGTGACGTTAAATAACGCACAACGGGGATTTCGATATGAATAAAAAGCCTTTGAATAATAAGAATAAAATCCTTTTCGGCGCGAAATGTACCCTGCTTGCCGTGGCAATTATAATTTCTACGTTAGTTCTTATTTACGATAACATATTTCCTGAAAGCCTTTCCAATACGCTGTATAATATACTCCGTATATGCTCTCTTGTGATTGTTGCTATAGTAATGATTTTTGAAATCGTTCCTTATATTCAGCTTTCTAACAAAGGTATTCAGAATATTTATCATGAAAGAGACCTGCAAATTGAGAATTTCGGTAAGTTCAGCAAACTGATTCATCATAATGACCTTCTTTATAAGTTCCAGCCTATTGTAAACGCAAAAGATGGTTCAATCTATGCTTATGAATCACTTATGCGTACCCGTCCCGAGGTTGGCCTTGCACCAAGAGATATTCTCAAATATGCCGAAATAAGCCAGAAGCTTTATGATATTGAATATTATACCTTTTTTAATACTCTGAGAATTTATACAGAGAATCTGGCTTTATTCAAAGGTAAAAAGGTATTTATAAACAGTATACCGAGCATTACCCTTAAGGATGAGCATCTGCTGAAGCTCAAGGAAAAATTCAGCGTCGCCGCAGAAAATTCCGTAATTGAAATACTTGAAGACTGCGAAGATACTGACGAAAGCCTTCAGGCATTTACAAAAATACAGGAGCTTTTCAACTGCCAGATTGCAATTGATGACTACGGCAGCGGCTATTCCAACGAAGCAAAGCTTATCCATAATAACCCGAATTACATAAAAATCGATATTGAGCTTATAACTTCTATCGACAGTGACCGCAAAAAGCAGTTCCTTGTTTCAAATATAATCCAGTTCGCTTCAAAATACGGGATAAAGGTTCTCGCCGAGGGTGTAGAAACCAAAGAAGAGCTTCAGACTCTTATTGAACTGGGTGTTGACCTGGTTCAGGGCTTCTATCTTGCACGCCCCGACTCTGAAATTTTAGCTGAAATCAATCCTGAAATCAAGCGTTTCATCATCGGCGAAAACATACGACTTGCAAAGTACAACAACGACCTCAACACTTATGAAGCAGCCGACAACGAAACCATACGCCTTCTGGATATTGCACTCGATAAATATACAACTATTAATGTCAAAAGCGGTACTGTAACGCTTATAGGCGAATGTGACCACACAATTGAGATGGCTGTAATAACCGCACCCGATTCAGACTGCACCATTAACCTTGAAAATGTCAATATAAAGGGAGATATGCAGACAACGATACAGATTGGAACAAACGCGAAGCTAAACCTCAATCTTATCGGTGAAAATACTCTCTGCAAGGAGGGTATCAGAGTTCCCGAAGATTCCGAACTTACCGTTACAGGTGACGGCAGCCTTACCGTAAACGCTGACCGTAATAACGGCGTATGCATCGGCGGTAATTTCTCAGATTCCTACGGCTCTATGGTTTTCGCTTCAACAGGCGTTATCTCTATCAACTCGTCGGGTGACAAAATTATTTCCATCGGCGGCGGAAAGCAAAGCAAGGACTCAACCATAAACCTTCTCAAAGGAAAAATCAGAATTGTCGGCTACGGTATAAAGGCTATCGGTATAGGTGCCGTAAATGGCGATACTACTATCCATACCCTGTCTGCCGAGCTTGATATTCATATCAACGCAAACGATGGCGTGGGCGTAGGAGCATTAAACGGAAACCTCAAATTTATTTCAAACAGCAGAACCAATATCAAAATGCAGGGCGAAAAAATTGTAGGTATCGGCGTTATCGAGAACGGAAGCGGTACAGTTACACTTTCCAAGGATAAAATAACCGTGGATGTGCGCGGCGCTAAAGCGGTAGGAGTCGGTTCCTTTGACAGCAATCTCGATGTAGTCTGCAGCGCCGAATATGTATCCGTATACGGTGAGGGAACAAATGTCTGCGGTATCGGAAACCGTGAAGGCGACGGAAAAATATACATCAACAGCGGTATCATAAAATCCTATATTCTGGCAGCTAATCCCAATTGGTTCGGAACGGGCGGCAGAAATATGGTTATTACCGGCGGTAACTTTATCGGCGGCGAAAACGGAATTACCGAAGCAGTCAACAGCTTTGGCGACCTGCTTGAAAAGGTTGTAATTGATAACACTGACAGCTATACAAAACATATTATAACTGATAACGGCGACTATGTTTACCGTGCAGAAAAATCTGATGAAGCCGATTCAATCTGCGTATTCATACCTGTTCAATGTGAGCTCAGAGATATATAAAGAGTAAAAATGAATACTATAAAAATCCGCCTACGGCACTTCCCGTAAGCGGATTTTATTTTTATCTTCTGTGTCGTTTTGCCTTTTGTTCTTCAGCCTTCTTCAGACGGATTGCCTTTTTCAAATCAGTGTAAAAAATCATATAGTCCTTACTGCCACAGTCAATATTTCCGTAAGCAGTACGTTCAAAATCATCTGCAAGCTGTGAAATATCTACACCGAAATTATCAAAGGTTGCTTTTTTAAGCTCACTTACAGTCAGGACGCTGTTTCTGAAAGCTAATTCCCTGTGAACTGTTTCACTCACACGGGGATACAATTTCATAAGCTGTTCGCTTCCGCGAAGAGCTGAAACTCTTTTGACAAAACTGTTCTCAACAGCTATCGGGCGCACAATAAAGAACAGAACAACACCTGCACCTATAAGAAGCATCAATGTACCGACTGCTAAAAATGTGGGGTCAATATAACCGCCGTTGTCAACATTGTTACTGGTGGGGTCGAAATCCGTCCAGCCATAGCCGTCAAGCCATACCTGAACATAAGCGTGACCGTCTGCGGCAGTTACATAAAATACTCCGTTTTCGTCTGCCTTCTGAACTAAGAATCCCTCAACATATCTGCTGTAAAGCCCCGCTTCGCGGCACATAAGCGTCATGGCGGTTGCATAATCCGCGCATAGTCCTCGCTTTGTATTAAAAAGGAAATTTTCAACGCTGCCGTCGGTTACGGAAAATTCATCATCGTATACAAAATCATCACTCTTGAAATACTGCTCAATAGCCACAGCTTTTTCGTAAGCGTTGGTACAGCCTTCGGTAATTTTATGAACGAGCGTCTTTACCCGCTGATAATCAGCGTCGCTTCCGTAACTCTCTCGTCGTACCGACTCGCGCATCAGCGGCTCGTGGTATTCCTTCATCTTCTGCATACTTTCATAATAGCGCGATGAATAATATCCGCCTGTTTCCTTGGCTTTTTCCTCATCGTAGTTAAGCATGAATTCTATATCCAGGTCGAAATCTGTCCATCTGACAGTATAAGATGAATAGATGGCCTCAGATGCCGAAACAAAATATTCGTCAATATCGGTACGGTAGACATATCTCTCGCCGTAATCTGAAAGCGAGCTGTAACTAAACTCTATACTCTTGATATTTTCAGGAGTATAAACCGCACGGACATTACCCTGCTCGGAAGAGACTATGGTGAATTTTTCCTGTGTCTTCATGTCAACACCTGTTTCAGCGGCAAGAAGTGCAGGGTTTTCCCAGGAAATATAATCGTTATAATAGTTGTAGCCTGTGTTGACATCACCGTAATACTCCCACAAATCCGTTTTGGAGTTGTAATAATCAAAGCACTGCCTTTTCAGATAAACGGGGTTATCTCCGTGAAAGCGGAAAAGAACTTCATCGTCATCACTTCGTGAATATGATGAGCTGTTGCTGAAATCATTGAAATTTACCGCATTTCCGCCCGCAATATTTATACCTGTAATAAGCTCGTCAAATTCCTCACGGTAGGGCGCATATTCAAGCTTAGGCAGAAAAGCAGCACCTGCGCTTACAACGACTATAAATGAAGCGATAGCTGCGTATCTGTTTTTTCCGCTGAAAGCTCTCTGCTCCGTGTTATGAGAAATCAGAAGAAGGAAAAAGAGAGTTATAATTACAATGGTAAAAATTACGGGAATATCCGTAAAGCTTTTCGCAAAAAGTGAAAATGGACACATACATATCAGAAATACGAAAACCGAACGGAAGCGTATGAGCGTAAAATAGTATAGTGCCGCGCCCATAACAAATCCGAACATCAAGATTACTGCAAGAATATTACCTGTGTAAATCTGAGTGAAATTGCCTGGTTCAAAAAACCACTGAGTTGTGTCCACCATGGTGGTTTCAATAAAAGACGAGCCTGCCGAAACCGTTATGCTCAGAACTACAAAAAGAACAATTGTTGAAAGAAGAGTTTTATTCTTTCGCTTAAGAAAGTCAAAAAGAAGAAATATCGCAACTCCGTATACAAATGCCACCAATGACATTGAAGTGAAAACAAATGCATCCGAAAGCGAATAAATGTATATTACTGAGCTGAAAAGCGCAGTAAAAAGCAGAATCGGAACAGCATTTTCCATCAGAAAAAGATTTAAGGAGAACTTCTTATTTTTCATAACTCCTCCTTAATCCGTAAAGCGGACGCTTAAATTATCGCGCACGATACGTTTTGTATTCTTATCCGTTATTTCGCCTGAGCAAACCGCCGTCTGACAATCCTTGCCCAGTGTGGTAAGCCTGTCTGTAAATGCTCTGAGATTTTCGTCATATACAGGCGCAAAAACTACCGCTCTGTCACCCTCTACACTGTCGGGAATGGCAATTTTACGCATATTCCTGTCAACGGGACATTTATTTTCCTCGCAATAACGCTTCAGCGGGAAAATAAAATAATCGGTCATTTTATACCGCAGCTGAGAAAGCTCGGGTACGTTTCTGACCGAGAACTCCTGCCATGAATCATTGATATAGATAACTGCACGGACAGGCAGCTCTGCCTTGGCGAAAATCATCATAAGACCCAGCATTGCTTCAGCAGCAAATTGAGATTCCTCGAAATAAAGGTCATCACGCACAAGTACAAAGACCTGCTCAGCACCGCCCGTTCCCTCAAGCTGACGCACAAGAAGCTCACCGCGCTTCGCTGAAAGCTTCCAGTTTATAAGCTTAAGATTATCCCCGGGAACATACTTTCGATGGTCATAGCCGGGCACGCCGTTGATTGAAACCATAGACTGCGAGGTTTCTTCGTTATCGTCAAAGGAAACCGCATCTGTAAGACTGCGGGCAAAATTGTCCCTGCCGCTTACCTCCGGTATGTCGGGATAAATCCGTATTTCCCTGCGAAGCTCAGGCAGTGCCAGAGAGTATGTGAAAATACCGAAATAATCCGAAATGAATATTCCGTCAACTCCTGCGTATGCGCTTCCGAAAAATACCGAACTGAAGCTTTTCTCCACAGAATATTCGTCCTGCCCGAAAATAACAGAACAGAAATCCTTCTGCCCTTCCGAACGGAAATGAACGGAACATGAAAATGAGAAATTCACAAGAGCAGTAGGAATAACACCGCGCTTATTCAGAACAACCTTTATATTTACGTTGTCACCTTTATTCAGGACATCCTCGCTTACGGCAATCCGCGCGCTCATGGTTGAAGCCGTCCAACGGAACAAGGCAAAGGACAGGATAAAGGCTGTTGCAAGCGCTATCAGCAGGTAACTACCGCCAGGTCCGTCAAGAAAGAGCATGAACAGAACAGCAACAGCCACGATAAAAAGATACGCCAGCAGATTTTTTATATTCAGCTTCATACTTAATTTACCTGAGGTATCGGAACTTCGGCGAGAATAGCCGCCATAGTCTTTTCGGGAGTTCCATGAACGCTTTTACCCTTGGGCGAAAGCATAAGACGGTGAGCAAGAACCTCAACCGCAAGGCTTTTCACGTCATCGGGAACAACATAATCTCTGCCGTTTATGAGAGCAAGAGCCTTTGAAGCAGTGTGAAGAGCAATACTGCCGCGTGGGCTTGCGCCAAGAACGGTAAATTCGCTGCTGCGGGTAGCGTTAACAATATCAACTATATATCTCTTTACAGAAGTGTGTACCTTTACCGCCTCTGCTTCCGCCTTGAGCGCGACAATATCGGCAAGCGTTATAACCGAAGTGAGGTTCTCCTTTTTTACACCGTTTATATCAAGGATTTCCATTTCCTCATCGGGGTCGGGGTAGCCTACCGACAGCTTCATAATAAATCTGTCCATCTGCGCTTCGGGGAGATGATAGGTTCCGTAGGTTTCTACGGGGTTCTGGGTTGCAAGCGCCATAAAGGGTACGGGAAGCTGATGAGTAACACCGTCAACGCTTATCTGAAGCTCTTCCATAAGCTCAAGGAGTGCAGACTGAGCCTTTGGCGAAGCTCGGTTGATTTCATCGGCAAGAAGAAAATTACACATTGCCGCACCGCTGCGGTATTCACTCTCACCCGTTTTCTGATTAATCATAGTGAAACCGGTGATATCCGAGGGCATAAGGTCAGGGGTGAACTGGATACGGTTACATTTGCCGTCAACACTAGCGGAAAGTGCGGAAACAAGACGGGTTTTTCCTACTCCGGGTACGTCTTCAATAAGAACATGACCTCCCGAAAGAAGTGCCGCTATAAGCTTTACAACAACTTCATGCTTGCCTATGATTACCTTTTCAATATTTTCACACAGAAGCCTTACCTTCTCATTCATTGGCTGTCTTCTCCTTTTCATAATAATACTTGATAATATCCTTTCGGGTCACAATTCCGATAAAAATATTCCTGTCATCGGTTACGGGTACGAAATTCTGCTCCATAATCTTATAAAGCAGGTCGTCCATCTGAGTTGTCACCGTCACAGCGGAATCCCTGACGCCGCGCATTATATCCGTCAGCTTTATTCTTTCCAGCTTTTTCAGGCTGCAATCATCATCGCCTACAAGCGCCCACAAAAAATCACCCTCGCTTACTGTACCCATATATTCACCGTCAGGGTTTATAACAGGGATAGCTGTATAACCATGGGCACGCATTTTTTCAAGTCCCTGCCGCGCCGTGCAATCAGATACAAGATGTGCAACCATAGACTTAGGGCGCAATAAAAATAACAGGTTCATATTTCCGATTCCCTTTCAAAATTTTCTGTATTCTTCTGTACGGTCTTTTCTCTGAAGCTTTCCTTGCCGAACAATACATTGCACACTTCTGTCAGGTGTTCCTCAACAGAAATAACCATTCCTTCGTTATACCACTTTTTCAGGACTCCCATAACGCCTGAAATAAAGAAATACATCATATATTCCTTTGTATTGCCGCTTACGTTCATGTGTTTTTCAAGAGATGAAAAAAGGTGTCTGTTTATCATTTCTTTCAGTCTTATTTCAAAATCCGACTGACTGTTGTCGTTTATAAGAATAAGCGGCTTGTAGTCGCACGCCTTGAATATTTCAATAGCGGCAGCAGCTATATCCGAAACCTCAGGTTCAACATCCCTGCTTCTGAGAAGCATTACGTTTTTTTCTATTTCCGCTTCCATAACGTCGTAAGTGTCACGCTCGATACTATCCAGCGCATCATAGATATCTTTAAAATAAAGATAGAATGTACCTCTGTTGTAGCCTGCAAGGTCTGTTATCTCCTTTATGGAAATCTGTTCCATAGGCTTTATGAGATACAGCTTCCAGAATGCATCAATAAGGTTTTTCCTTGTATTTTCTGTTATATGAGGACGACTAGCCATTTTTTATTTCCTTTCCCGTTAGGTACATATACTTATATATTTTATATTATAACATATTTTACCTTAATCTTCAAGTATGTGTATAAATATTTCATCAGATTATGTGAATTCAGAGATTTTTTCACATTATTTTCAACAATAAATTTCATATTGTTCATTGATTATTCTTTCACTTTGTGATATAATTAACTATATAATTTTTAATTAAAGCATTGTGTAGAATTTTATAAGGAGGCATCTTTTTGTTAAGCTTAAAAAATATCGTCAAAAACTATAAAATGGGCGATACCGTTGTAAATGCGCTTAAAGGTGTAAGCGTAGATTTCAGAGAAAACGAATTTGTTTCTATTCTCGGTCAGTCGGGCTGTGGTAAAACCACTATGCTAAATATAATCGGTGGTCTTGACCGTTATGATGACGGCGACCTTATTATCGGCGGCGTTTCAACCAAGAAGTATAAAGACAGAGACTGGGACACCTACCGTAATCACAAAATCGGATTTGTTTTCCAGAGTTATAACCTTATCCCCCATCAGACCGTCCTCGCAAACGTAGAGCTTGCTCTCACCCTTTCAGGTGTTTCCAAGGCAGAAAGAAGAAAACGCGCTGTTGAGGTTCTCCAAAAGGTAGGTCTGGGCGACCAGCTCAAAAAGAAGCCTAATCAGATGTCAGGCGGACAGATGCAGCGTGTCGCTATTGCACGTGCCCTTGTCAACAACCCTGATATTCTTCTTGCCGACGAGCCTACCGGTGCTCTCGACAGTGAAACCAGCGTCCAGATCATGGAAATCCTCCGTGAAATCTCCAAGGATAAGCTGATTATCATGGTTACTCATAACCCTGAGCTCGCCGAACAGTATTCAAACCGTATTATAAGACTTGTTGACGGCAAAATCGTTGACGACAGCAATCCATATACAAACGAGGAAGAGCTTAAGAGCAAGCCCGAAAAGGTAAAAAAGACCTCTATGTCCTTCCCTACTGCCCTTTCGCTGAGTCTTAACAACCTTATGACAAAGAAGGGTCGTACAATTCTCACCGCCTTCGCAGGCAGTATCGGTATTATAGGTATTGCTCTTATCCTTTCTCTTTCAAACGGTGTTCAGGAGTATATCGATGATATTCAGTCCGACACAATGGCTTCCTACCCGCTGGCTATTGAAACAAATACAACGGATATGACTGCTTTCATGTCCTCCTCAATGACAAGCCATGTAAACAACATAACCAAGGAACGCACCTACGACCGTATCTATACCAACAACCGTCTTGGCGATATGTTTACAATGATGTATCAGGAAACCAATGTAAACGACCTTAAAAGCTTCAAGGCTTTCCTTGAAGATGAAAACAGCGGCGTAAAGGAAAACACTACCAATATTGAATATTCATACGGTATCACCTTACAGGTTTTCGCTGATGATACAGAAAATATAAAGCAGGTTAACCCCAGCAACGTCATGAACGATATCGGCTTCGGAGCCGTATCGGGAATGATGGATTTGACCTCCCTCATGTCTTCTTCTTCGGCAGGTACTACCAATGTTTTCCAGGAGCTTACCGAAAGTGAGGAAATGTTCAACTCAAAGTATGAGCTTATCGCAGGTGAAACCCCTGACAATTATGATGAAGCCGTACTTATCGTGGATAAGTACAATGAAATTACCGACTATACCCTCTACACTCTCGGTCTGCGTGAAATCGACGAGCTTCGTGAAGCGGTACGCGACATGATGCAGAAAAAGGAAGACGTAGGCGAAATCGGCGGTGGCAGGGATTATTCCTACGAGGAAATCCTCGGCCTCACCTTCAGAGTTGTAGATAACACCGCTTTCTACGAAAAGGATGAAGACGGTGTATGGATTGATATGCGCGAGGACGCGGAATTTATGGCTGATGTCCTTGAAGATAGCTTACAGCTTAAAATTGTAGGTATTATCAGAACCAAAGAAGAAAGCGCTTCCAGCATAAGCGGTACTATCGGCTATAAAAAGAGCCTTATGGAATACATTTCCGGCCGTGTAAACGACAGCGACATTGTAAAGGAACAGCAGGAAAATCAGGATTATGACGTTTTCACAGGTCTTCCCTTTGATGGTACCGAAGCAGGCGATGAAGCAATAGCAAAGGCTGAAAAGGAAGCCGAAGAGCGCCAGAAGGAAGCTGAAGAGCTTATGGCTCAGATGGAGGCTATGAAGGAACAGATGGCTGCTGCACAGCAGAGCGGATTTGATATTTCTTCCCTTTCTCCTGAGGAACAGGCTATGCTTGCACAGATGACCCCCGAAGAACAGCAGGCGTATATTACTTCTATGCAGACGGCGCAGGTTCCTGCGGTTGACCTTTCCTCGCTTACTCCCGAACAGCAGGCGGCTCTCTCCATGATGTCCGAAGAGGAACAGGCTGCTTATTTTGCTTCATTGCAGACTCCCGATGTTGCAGTTACAGTTGACCCCAACGCTGCTACCACGCCCACCATTGACATGACAGCAATGCCCGAATTTGATATGTCAGCAATGCCCGAATTTGATATGTCAGCAATGGATATTTCTGGCATGGATTTATCTCAGCTTACAGAAGAACAGCTTGCCTACTTTGCTTCCATGTCTGACGAAGAAAAGGAAGAAATGATGAAGCTGTACACTCAGCAGGCTATCAAATCCAGCGTCGTTTCCTCCTCAACTTACTATGATAATATCACAAATCTCGGTGTTATCGACCTTGCAAAGCCTTCTTCTATACTGATTTATCCTATCGACTTTGAAGCAAAGGAAAATATCACAAACCTTATCACAGATTACAACAACCGAATGGAAGCAAACGGTGAAGAAAACAAGGTTATCACTTATACGGATATGGTAGGAATGTTAATGTCCTCCGTAACTGATATTATCGACGCTATCAGCTATATTCTCATTGCCTTTGTTGCAATTTCACTGGTTGTTTCTTCAATCATGATTGGCATTATCACTTATATTTCCGTTCTTGAACGCACTAAGGAAATCGGTATTCTCCGCTCTATCGGTGCTTCCAAGAAGGATATCTCCAGAGTATTCAACGCAGAAACAATTATTGTCGGTCTTGTTTCCGGCGCAATAGGTATCGGAGTAACAATTCTTCTCAATATTCCTATCAACATAATTATTGAGAATATCACCGATATTGCAGGACTTTCGGTACTTCCTCCCCTCGCGGGCGTAATACTGATTGCAATAAGCGTAATTCTCACACTTATTGCAGGTCTCTTCCCGTCAGGCGTTGCCGCAAAGAAGGACCCCGTTGTTGCACTCCGCACAGAATAAGCTTACCACTCTAAAGCCAATATATAAAAAAACAAGTCCGTCGTTCTGCTTATTGCAGCGGCGGATTTGTTTTACTCAAATAATCAAGATTTTTTCAATAACATAAGATATAATATAATTACGATAACGTTATCCTAAATTCACGGAGGTTTTCTATGGAAAGCTTTGCGGTTCTGACAAAGGCACTTGATTATATCGAAAATAATCTTTCTGAGGAGATTTCGCAGAAGGAGATCGCCGACCACTGCTCTTACAGCCTTTCTGCCCTGCAGAAAATGTTCAGAAGGGTGTTTCATATCGGTATTGCGGATTATATTGCCAGAAGGCGTATTACCGCCGCTTCACGCGATTTGCTGAACACCGATGACAATATTCTTGATATTGCCCTCAGATACGGATATAACTCCCACGAGGTATTTTCACGCAAATTTACCCGAATCTGGGGAGAATCGCCGTCTCAGTACCGCAAAAAAAGAAGCTTTTCAGAAATCTATCCAAGGCTCGATATGCCCATTACGATTTCAGGAGGACATACTATGAAAAAATTCAGATTTGACTTGACAGGACTTTATGAAACACTGAGAGAAATGCATGACACTTATGCCATTTGCTTCGATATGTGCAATCTTCTTATATTCAACGAAAAATACGGGCATGATGCAGGAGATATTGCAATTGCGGAATGTCTGAAGCGTATCGACAGCGTAAAAGAAGAAGATATGATTATGTTCCGCATCGGCGGTGATGAATTTGTACTCCTTACCAATAAAAAGGAGCTGGAGGACGCCGAGGCGCTCAGAGACAGAGTGTTCAGCCACAACAACGAAACCGTTACCTATAACGGAGAGGAGCTTCCCGTTTCACTTCATGGCGGAATTATCAGACTTGACACCGCAAGAGGGCTCAGATACAGCAAGCTGTTCACAGACCTTGTAGAAGCAGGACGTAATAGCTGATACAGCAAAAGAGGTCATCACTTTATCAGTGATGACCTCTTTGAATTACTTATCTTTTTCGTCAACAGCATTGCTTACACAGTAATTGAGAGCAAGCAGGCTGTCACCGAGGTGAACATTTTCAACTATAATATCGTTATGCTCAAGATTGATATCATAGTGAGAGAAATTCCAGAACGCTTTTACGCCTAAACCTATGAGCTGTTCGCAAATATGAGGAGCAGCGGATTTCGGAATACAGAGAATTGCAATTTTAGGCTGATTCTGACGACAGAACTCGGAAAGACGGCTGATATCACAGATTTTGATATTGCTCATTTCCTGTCCTATCATCTTCGGGTCTGAATCAAAAATTCCGCAGAGCTTACAACCGTATTTTTCAAAACTCAGGTGTACAGCAATAGCGTGACCCAGATTACCCGCACCGATTAACACTGCCTTATTCTGCTTATCAACACCGAGTATCATACCTATCTCAGTGCGTAATTCCGAAACATTATACCCGTAACCCTGCTGACCGAAGCCGCCGAAGCAGTTAAGGTCCTGACGAATCTGTGACGCAGTAAGCTTCATTCTTTCGGCAAGCTCACGGGAAGAAATCTTGTTTGTACCTTCCTTCAGAAGCTCGCCTAAAAAACGGTAATACCGCGGCAGACGTCTTATTACGGAATTTGAAATTTTTTCGCTTTTCGGCATTTTACCAACCCCTGTTATTAAAGCATTTCCTTGAGACGCTCGTTGATTTCAAGGAGGAACTGTTCTGTATTTACCTTCTTTTTGTTTTCAAGGGAAGAAAGCACATAAAGGTCGCCTGTCATAACGCCGTCCTCAATAGTCTTAACAGTAGCCTTTTCAAGCTTTTCAGCAAAAGCTGTAAGCTCAGCATTTCCGTCAAGCTCGCCTCTCTTCTTGAGAGCGCCTGTCCATGCAAAGATGGTAGCAACGGAGTTTGTAGAGGTTTCCTCACCCTTGAGGTGCTTGTAGTAATGTCTTGTAACAGTACCGTGAGCAGCTTCATATTCGTAGATTCCGTCGGGAGATACAAGCACGCTTGTCATCATGCCGAGGCTTCCGAAGGCTGTCGCAACCATGTCGGACATAACGTCACCGTCATAGTTCTTGCAAGCCCAGATATA
>JAFUNV010000119.1 GCA_017472865.1 Ruminiclostridium sp.
GCTGACCTCACTTGACGGTTTTTTTCAACTTTTGAAAAACGCAGACTCAGCGGAAGAACGCACTCAGTGCCTTGATGTAATCCAAAACCGCATAAATAATCTGAAATATATGCTTGAAGAGCTTTTTACCTATACGAAATTACAGAACGAGGACTATAAGCTGCAAACTGAGCCTGTCGACATTGTCCGTTGTGTTTCTTCCGCGCTGGTTTCATTTTACAATGAGTTTCAGGAAAAGGGCATTGAGGTACAGGCGGATTTTACAGATGAAGAGATAGTTGTTGATTGTAATGCCGAAGCGGTACAGCGAATTATTCAGAACGTGCTGAAAAATGTCCTCGACCATGGAAGTAAAACGGTTGAAATGACCTTGAAGCTGGAAAATGAAAGAGTTGTTTTCTCTTGCTCAAATAAAGTTGACGATCCTGACAGTATCGACATTTCGCAGATATTCACACGCTTTTATAAATCAGATCCCGCCCGCACTCATTCGTCAACAGGACTTGGACTTGCAATAGCAAAGGGTCTTGCTGAACGTATGAACGGCGGTATGACGGCAGAGGTTCAAGGTGAGTGGTTTAGGGTTGAGGTGTGGTTTGAAAAATAAGTTATTGACTGAATACAATATAACAGATTCCTTGTAAAATGAGCCTTGCAGTGTTCAACTGCAAGGCCTGCTTTTTATAATCTGCTATATCGGATTTATACAACTATACGAATATTTCCGCATAGTCATAAGAATTTTTAGAAATGCGGGAACTGGCAAGGTGCGTTTTTTCGTGCTTTTTCTCTTGACCAAAGCGTGTTTGTGTGTTAAAATACCATTATAATATATAAAGGAGAGAAGACTATGAATTGTGAATGTGAAAATAATTATGAATATCATGAATTTGTGGAGTGTATTTCTTCTGCGCTTGACGCCAGAGACCCTTACACCGGGAATCATTCCGACCGCGTCAGCGACATGGCGTGTCTTATATGTCACTTTATGGGGCTTCCTTCGGCTCAGACGCAGGAAATACATATAGCGGCGCATCTGCACGATATCGGAAAGATAGGAATCCCCGACCGTGTTTTGCTGAAGGAAGGTAAGCTGGATGATGAAGAGTGGGCGCTTATGAAGAAGCATCCGCAGATTGGTGCGGATATTCTTATGAAATCTGAGCGTTTTTCGCGTATTTCAGCTATAATTCTCCATCACCACGAGCGTTACGACGGAAAGGGTTATCCTTTCGGTGCAAAGGGTGAGGAAATCCCCTTGGGAGCCCGCATAATAGCGGTCTGCGATTCTATTGACGCTATGTCGTCCAACCGTTCCTACCGAAAGGCTATGCCTATGGAGGTTTGCCGCAGTGAAATCGAGAAAAACAGAGGAATTATGTATGACCCCGAAATTGCGGATGTTGCTTTGAAAAACTGGGATAAGCTCACAGAGATTTACAGATAGGAATAGTTTTAAGGCTGTTTTTTCTTTGTTTTGCAAAAATATTACAGAAAGTATACTTTTTTACTTGATAAAATACAAAAAGTGTGCTATAATATATTGTCATGTTATTGAAGGTGTGGTGCCTTCGGAGTATCGGAGAAAGGATTTGATATGGCTGAAAATACAAAAACAATAAGTGAAAACCGCCAGGCGCGTCATGAATATTACATTCTTGAAAGTATCGAGGCGGGTATTGAGCTTACAGGCACAGAGGTAAAGTCAATCCGTCAGGGCGGCGTAAATCTCAAGGATTCATGGATTGCTATTGAAAACGGCGAGGCTTATGTAAAGCAGATGCATATCAGCCCTTACGAGAAAGGCAATATTTTCAATAAGGATCCTCTCCGCGAAAGACGGCTGTTGATGCATAAGCGTGAAATCCTACGCCTTTTCGGTCAGGTAAAGCAGGGCGGACTTACTCTTGTCCCTATTTCCATGTATTTCAAGGGCAGCAGGGTAAAGCTTCAGGTAGGTCTTTGCAAGGGTAAAAAGCTTCATGATAAGCGTGACAGTATTGCCGAGCGTGATGCAAAGCGCACGATAGACAGGGCGATGAAGGAGCGCAACAGATGAAGAAAATCTGCTCAATTGCTGCTTCTGTTCTGAGTGCTGTGATATTTGCAGTTTCCGCTTCTGCGGAGCAGGACGTAAACCTTATGAAGGATTACCGTGACCCGCTGTGGGAGGGCGATACGCTTTATTACGAGGAGTATTACGGAACAATAAGCTTCAACGGTGAAAGTGGTTCAGCTTCTGCTGTTTTCCCGACTGAGGATTCTCTCGGGTTCTGGTTCTATTTCGATATGGGTAATCTGTCAGGGAAGGGAACAGGCTATGGTTCTGTTGAGTTCCTTGATGAGGGCGGAAACGTGATAGAGGCACGCACTACGGAAAAAAGCAGCGGAAACGGCAGTTTTAACCGTTATCAACTGGGCAGTGAAGAGGAGTATGCTCCGATTCCTGAAGACGCTGAAGCTGTGCGGGTGTCGATAACCTATGAGGGCGGCGAACAAAGTCCCTATTTCCGCAACTTCTCCCTTGTGCTCAGCGATAGTATAGCTGTCAGCGATGAGCGGAGCGAATGGGACATATCGGGTAAGCTCCAGATTGTTCAGGTAGGTGTAACGAGGACCGACCATATTGTATGGATAGTCTTTGTGGCACTGGTTGCATTTGCTATGCTGCTGACCCGAAAGTTTATGGATAGAGCAAAAAAGTTAAAATAACAAAATTTTGCTATTTTATACAAATTCGGGCGCAATTATTTATATCGGTTGCCAAGCCTGGAAATTACAGTAAGCAAAATTGTATACGCTTTTAGTTAAGTTGTACATAATGATTAAGCTGATAAACGGTCGTTGAACTTTGTTTGGTTATATTAATGATTTTCGTTAAGTTTTTAATTGATTATGTTGACATTTGATTTATTTTATTGTATAATGTCATTTGAGGGCGTTTGCCTGACAGAGACAGAGAAAAGCGGTTTCAGACCGCACAGAAAATGAATCAAATAACATAAAGAATGGTGATAAAAATGTCAGTTAATAACTTGGAGGCTTCTGTTGACGAGCAGCTTGAAAGCGCTGAGGGCAGTTACGCCCGTGCAGAGCATATCGATACATATATAACCGGGCAAACAAAAAGTAAGGGCGTTTATGAGTTTTTCAAGCGTGCCTTTGATATTGTTTGCTCATTTTTCGCATCTGTGATATTGCTTGTTCCTATGGCTGTTATTTCTCTGCTTATCATTGCGAAGGACGGCGGAAGTCCATTTTATTTTCACAAGCGGATTGGAAAAGACGGCTGTGAGTTAAAGGTCTGCAAATTCCGCAGTATGAAAACAGGCGCAGATAATCTTGAAAAAATGCTTACTTCCGAGCAGCTTGAAGAATACAAAAAAGAGTATAAGCTCAAGGATGACCCTCGTCTTATTGGCTATAAAAATCCGGGTGATGGCAAAAAGTGCTTTGGCGCAATGATAAGAAAGATGAGCCTTGATGAGCTTCCGCAGATTACATACAATATTCTTCTGAAGGGCAATATGTCTTTGGTTGGTCCCCGACCTATTCTTGCTGACGAGTTAAATGATAACTATAACGAAGCAGAAAAAGAAGCGTTTCTTTCTGCAAAGCCCGGGCTTACGGGTTATTGGCAGGCTTACGCCAGAAATAATGTCGGTTATGAAGATGGCGAGCGACAGAAGATGGAACTCTTTTACATAAAGAATCGTTCAGCTTGGCTGGATATTAAAATAATATTCAAGACGGTAAAAACAGTTTTGCTTGGCAGAGGTGCTAATTAAGCTTTTGACCTGAGAAAGAGAGTTTTATGACAAATAAGAAAAAAGGTGCAGTTGCGCTTGTTATGGTGTTTATACTTCTGCTCGCTATGTTCGGTTTTTCCTCACAGGGCGGAGCTGAAAGTACAAGCCTCAGCAGAAAAGCAACCCGTATTATTTGTCATGTGATTTTTACAGGCTTTGAAGATATGACGGGATATGAACAGACTTTCATAGTCAAGGAGCTCAATTACTTTGTGCGCAAGCTTGCTCATTTTGTTATTTATATGCTGATAGGGCTGTGTACCTATTACAGCGTGGGTGTATTTCTTGAAAAAGTGCGCCGCAAGGCACTTCTTACCTGCGGCCTTTGTCTTGTATGTGCCGCTGCTGATGAAATTCATCAGCTGTTTGTCCCCGGGCGGGACGCTAAAATTTCCGATGTGCTTATCGACCTTCTCGGTGCTGCAATCGGAATGATTATTCTCAGAGTTTTACTTATTATATCTGAATATATAAAAAATGAAAGAACAAAAGTTCTGAAAGGACGGTAAAAATGGACGAACAGGAACAGACCATAGATCTGCGTAATCTGTTAATGGTTTTAAAGGACCATATTATTGTAATTCTCGCGGCGATGATTGCTTGCGGTGTTATCGGATTTACGCTTTCCGCATTTATCATTGAGAAGCAGTACACATCTTCTGCTCTTTTATACGTAGAGAACTCTGCAAATAAAACTGATGATTCCGCTATCAATATCAATGATATCAATGCAGCTCAGAAGCTTGTAAATACCTGTCAGATTCTTTTCACCAGTGATTATATGCTAAAGCAGCTTGAGGCTGAACTTCCTCAGTACGGCTATACAAGCGGTGATTACAAGGATATGATTACAATTGAATCCGTAAACAGCACTGAGGTACTTAAAATCTCGGTTGTTACCAATTCTCCTGATGAATCGACATCTATTGCCGATAAGCTTGTAGAGCTTTCTCAGGAAGAATATATGCGCGTCATCAAGAATGGTTCTATTGAAGTTGTTTCTGATGCTATCTATCCTGAAAGCCACACTTTCCCCAGCAATACAATGTTTACATTTGCGGGACTTGTTATCGGTCTTTTTGGTTCTTATTTTATATTCCTTATTATTGAGCTTCTTGATACTAAGGTTAAGCCTGATGATGACCTTGCAAAGAAGTATGATATTCCTGTGTTCGCAGAAATCATGGACTTCCTTGCAGTTGACAGATCCAATTATAATTACAAGTACAGCGGCGGCTACGGCACTAAGTCTAAGGACAAGAACAAAGCTGATGATGATGCCGAGGCAGATGATAATGACGTTGACGATGATGATTACGATATAGACGAAGAGGAGGAGTTCTGATATGGCGAAGAAAATAGAAAGACTCCAGATGAACGTTTCCCGTAAGTTTATTCTTTCGGATGATACTCAGTTCGTAATCAAGGAGGCATATAAGGCTGCCCGTACAAACCTCACTTTCGCGCTTGCAACTTACGACCCCAAGATTGCGGTTGTAACCAGTTGCGCTCCTGCAGAAGGAAAAAGTACAAACTGCCTTAATCTTGCAATCACTATGGCTGAAATGGGCGAATCGGTGCTTCTGATTGACGCCGATATGAGAAAGCCTGTTCAGCATTCACTTTTACGTCTTGACAACAGCATGGGACTTTCTTCCATACTGGGTGGAATTGTAGGTGACGTTTCAAAGGTTATAGCAAAGGGTGTAAGACAGAATCTTGATGTTCTTACAGCAGGTCCCGTACCTCCGAACCCCGCTGAGCTTCTGGCAAGCTCCAGAATGGAAAAGCTTCTGAATATTATCGGCGAGCATTACGATTATATCTTTATTGATACTCCTCCTGTAACGGTAGTTGCAGACGCATTTGTTCTCAATGAAAAGACTTCTGGTATAGTTTTCGTAATCAAGGAGGGTTCCACAACTCACCCCGAAATCGAAGAAGCTCTTGAAAGAACAAGAATGGCAAACGGCAAAATCCTTGGCTTTATCAAAACCAACTGCAACCATAAGGGTAAGAGCGGTTACGGTTCGTATAAGTATAAATACAAGTACAAGTATAAGGAATATTAATCCAAAGAGGCAGATATGATTATAGATTTTCATTCGCATATTCTTCCCGGGATTGACGATGGTTCAAAGGATATATCCATGACAAAGAAGATGCTTTCCATGGAGAAGAACAGCGGAATTAAGGCAATAGTAGCAACACCTCACTTTTATATGTCCGAACAGTCCCTTGACAGCTTTCTTGAAAAAAGAGACAGGGCTTATGAAGCGGTTAAGTCTGCGGCAGAAGCTGAAGGGCTTGATATTTATACAGGTGCAGAGGTTTATTTTACACCATCCCTTATGGATGTCGACCTGAAAAAGCTTTGCATAAGTGGTACAAGCTATATGATGGTGGAGCTTCCTTATCAGAAGCTTTCGGGTAATTTTATCCGCACCTTTAAAAGCTTTGTGGGCAGTGTTTCCTCGGAAATACACCTTATTCTTGCTCACGCTGAGCGTTACCTTAATTTCACGGACGAAGAAAGTCTGTATGAAATCCTCGATACTGATATTCTGGTTCAGCTTAATTGCGGTTCCTTCAAGATGTTTTCACCTCATTTAAGATTTATGAACAATCTTATTGCAAACGGTACAGCGCATCTTCTCGGCACCGATTGTCACAATATTACCTCGCGTGCGCCGAATATGGATATTGCACGTAAGGCTATTGACAGAAAGTTTTCCCATCGTGCTTTTCTCCGCATGATGAACAATGCGGAGGAAATCCTTAATGGCAATATTATTGGAGATTAAAAATGGCTGTTTATTGGTTGCTTTTAATAGGCTCCCTTGCGGTAGGTATTCCGCTTTGCAGAATTAAATACGGACGCGGAATCTACTGTGGCTTTGCAGGCGCTGTTCTTTTCTTCCTGTCCGCTTTCCGCGCCCATGTAGGTTATGACTATAACCTCTACGGCGGTTGGTATATGAATGTTCAGAAGGAAAGCATGGAAGATGTAATGCTTTGGAAGCAAGAAAAGGGATTTATGGTTCCCACTAAGCTTCTCTCCGAAGTAGAACCCGATTACCGCATAATGTTCATATTCATTGCGTTTATTATAACAGCGGCAGTGATGATTTACATTTATGTTTATTCTGAAAAGCCTTACTTAAGCGTATTTTTCTATTTGTCCTTCGGACTTTTCTTCAATTCGATGAATTTCATGCGCCAGATTATTGCGGCTTCCGTAATTCTCTACGCATTGCAGTATATAAAGAAAAAGCAGTTTATGCGTTTTCTTGCGCTGGTGCTTTTCGCGTCAGTGTTCCATATATCGGCATTGATACTGATACCGTTCTACTTTATTCTGAGAATAAAAATGGACTGGCTTACGCTCGGTACATATACCGCTGTTACGATTATTCTGTCTGTTTTCTCCTGGGATATCCTGGAGTTTATTACACAGTATATCTATAAGGGCTATGACCCTTCAAAAAGCGGCGAGGTCATAAATGGTCTTAACCCGATTTATGCAATTTTCTTCAGTGTATTTTTCCTGATTGCCTTTCTGCTCAGAAAGGAGCTTGTAAAAAAGGACAGCTTTAATAACGTGCTGCTGAATTGTATGTTCTTTACAGTATTCTTTGAGATAATGGGTGTTAAGCACGCTATCCTTTCAAGGTTTGCAATACTGTTCTTTATTCCGGCGATAGTGCTCCTTATGCCAGAAATGTTCACACAGCTTCTTAAAAAGTGTGAAGCTGTGTTCAAGGGTGAAAAGAAGCGTGGAAATGTGCTCAAGACGGTAGCAGCAATACTTGTGTTCAGCTATTGCACATTTATGTACGGTTTTATGATTAAAAACAACTATAATGGTGTTACGCCTTATCGGACAGTTTTTTCCGGGGAGGTAACGCAGGATGAGTAAGTATATAAGTAAGCTCTTATTTGGTAAAAACAATTCACTTCTCGAAAATATAATCCTTTGCCTGGCAATAACGCTTGCCTGTGCATTTACCTATTACGACCGCTATAATTCCTTTATGGGAGTTACGCGTGCAGTTCTTTCGGTTCTGATTTTCGCAATATGGATTATCGGTGCATTTTCAAGCGGAAAAGGCAGAAAATGGGGATTTCTTATTTTCACAGGACTATATTGGTTAATTCCGCACTTGTATATGATTTTTTACAGCGGGCGTGACAATGTAAGAGGATATTCCAAGTGGCTGTCTCTTTGCAATAAAAGCGCGGATATCCTTGTAAACAAGCCTTTTACTGCACTTTCGGAGTCCACAGGAACTGAGGAGTACATTTTTGTAATAATACTCTGTGTAATTGTGGTTTCAGCATATTTTATCGGCGTAAATCTGAAAAGTGCGCTAAATATTCCCAAGGTTGAACCCGAACAGAATTATGAACAGGACGACTGTGAGGAAGATTATTAATTTGGTAATACCCGCATTGCGGTTATTATAACTCTTGGAGAAAGGAGGAATTTCACATGAAGAAGTTAAGCAAAATCATTGTAAGCGCTCTTGTAGCTGCATCTGTTGCTTCCCTTGCTGCAGTTTCTGTAAGTGCGGCTGACTACGGTTCTGTACCTAGCTATCCCACTCCCAGCACTCCCAGCGCTCCCAGCACTTCTGAAGATACTGACGATGCAAATTCTGAAAAGAATCCTGCTGACGTTGTAACTGAAGATGTTGTTGCAGATGCTATCGAAAACGGTGGCGTTGTATACGTTACTGACGATGCAACTGTAAGTGAAGCTGCTATCGGTGCAATTGCTGATGCTGATGAGCCTGTATCTTTTGTTACAGACACATGCACAATCACAATTGATCCCGCTACAATCACAGAAGTTGGCGCAATTGACCTTACAATGGCAATCGATGTTGCTGGCTCTGCTGACGTTAACGGCGTTGATGTTCCTAAGTCTGCTATCGTTATCGCACCCGCTCAGAAGGGCGAGTTCGGTATGACAGTTGTAGTAACAATCCCTGCTGCTACAGTTTCTGACTTAGACACTGACAATCTCTACTTCTACTACATCTCTGATGACGGCGAAGTAACAGATCTCAGCGAAGACATTACCGTTAACAATGATGGTTCCGTATCCGTATCCATTTCCCACGCTTCCGAATATGTAATTACCGATGAAGAAATCGAAGTTGCATCTGATGACGAAGCTGAAGATGATACAGATGATGATGTTACCGTCGATGATGCAGATGACGATGACACCGATTCTGTAGTTGACGCTGGCACAGCTGATGCTGATGATACCAACCCTGGTACAGGCGTTGCTCTTGGCACAGCAGCTTTAGCAGCAATTTCTGCTGCAGCTGTAGCTGTAACAGCTAAGAAGAGAAAGTAAAATTTTTCTTTTTGAGCTCAAAAAGATACCGGAGGAAACTCCGGTATCGATTTTTGAATTTTTATCCGATATATCGGTTTGATATATAGTTTATGCTATGCGACCCACCTGCAAGACCGCAGGTGGGTTTATTTTTACAACTTTTAAATCACATTATCCTATCCAATAGCCACTGAATGCGCTATAATGTAATCATAATAAATCCGTTCATATAAGGAGGTTACTATGAAAGCATTATTTATCGGCGGAACAGGTACTATCAGTATGGCAATAACACGCCTGCTGGCTGAAAATCCTGACTGGGAGCTGTATCTTCTTAACCGCGGCAGCAGAAGTGCAGAACTGCCTGCAAACATCAGTGTTATAAGCGGTGATATTAATAACGAGGCTGAAATCTCGGCTAAACTTGGGGATATGCAGTTTGATTGCGTGTGTGATTTTATCGGATTTGTTCCCACTCAGCTGGAACGTGATTACCGCCTTTTCAAGAACAGAACCCGTCAGTTTATGTATATAAGCTCTGCTTCGGCTTATCAGAAGCCTCTTTCAGATTACAGGATAACCGAAGGTACTCCTCTTGCCAATCCTTATTGGGAGTATTCCCGCAACAAGATTGCCTGTGAAGAGTATCTTATGAAAATGTACCGAGAGAACGGTTTCCCTGTGACAATTATCCGCCCCAGCCACACCTACGATGAGCGCTCTGTGCCTCTTGGTGTACACGGCGATATGGGCAGCTGGCAGGTTGTTAAGCGTATGTTGGAGGGCAAGCCTGTTATAATTCACGGCGACGGAACCTCGCTCTGGACAATGACTCACAATAGCGATTTCGCAAAGGCTTTTGTGGGACTTATGGGTAATCTCCACGCCATAGGTGAAAGCTTCCAGATTACATCAGATGAAAGCCTCACATGGAATCAGATTTACAAGGCAATCGCTGACGCTCTCGGTGTAGAGCTGAAGCCCTATTATGTTCCGTCTGATTTTCTGCATGCGGTGGGAAAATACGATTTTGCAGGTTCTCTTATCGGCGATAAGGCAAATTCTGTTGTGTTTGACAACACAAAGCTGAAAAGGGCAGTACCCGGCTTTACCGCCACGGTGCGTTTCGACCAGGGAATGCGAAAGGCAGTTGAATATGTTCTTGCCCATCCTGAATATCAACAGGAGGACAAGGAGTTCGACGAGTGGTGCGACAAGGTTATTGCAGCCTTGGAAAAAGCAAAAGCTGAAATTATTGGATAAAATGAGCCTGTACAGTCTGTGAGGATTGTACAGGTTTTCTTCTTGACAAGACTTCTAAAAAATATTATCATAAAATTACCAACCTTTTTGAAAAACTCCCCACTGTATTATTGAGAACGTTCTTAAAGAGAGGAAAAAGCAATGAACAAGCATGAAGCTGACAAGATAATATCTTCATACGTAAAGAAGCTGTTCGGGTTCGCTATGTCAAAGCTGTCCAAAATTGACGAGGCGGAGGAGCTTGCGGCAGAGATAACCTTTCAGGTTTACGAATCATTATTGAAACAGGATAAAATCGAAAACCCCGACGGTTACATATACCGCATTGCAAAAAATGTCTACGCAAGGCATATAGACGACAGGAAAAAAACCACAGCCGTTGACGGTATGGAGTATATCCCCGACAGTAAGGATTTTACGCTGGAGCTTATGAACAGCGAAAGCTACGGTATTCTGCGGCGTGAGATAACCTATCTTTCAAAAATTCAGCGTGAAATAATTGTTCAGCACTATTTTCACGATAAAAAGGTACGGGAAATTGCAGAAATGCTTTCTCTCAATGAAAATACAGTAAAATGGCATTTAGCCTGCTCACGGAAGGAGTTAAAATCAGGTATGGAAAGAACAAGAACAACCGGAACACTGGGCACTGAGCCTATCCGCTTCAACAATATGGGACACGGCGGCACACCAGGCAGCAAGGGAGACACCGCAGATTTTCTTGCTAAGGTAATAACACAGAATATCGCCTACGCAGCTTATCATCAGCCGCGTACAATAAATGAGATTGCCGAGGAGCTCGGTATAAATCCTATTTTTGTGGCGGATGAGGTAGCTGTGCTTGAAGAATACGGCTTTATGGATAAGCTCCCGAACGACAAGTACCGCACAAATATCCACATATACGAATTCAACGAAACAAGTTACAGAATTTACAAAAAAATACAGCCTGAATATTCAAGGCTCTTTGCGGAAAAATTCTTCGCTCCCGTGCTTGAAAAGGTAACCGAAATCCCCGAATGGCTTCACGTTCCCGATAATGACATAAATCTGCTGAAATGGAGTATGGTGTGCTTCCTTTGCAATAAGCTGGCAACAGCGGAGATTTCAGGCGAAAAGTTTTCCGTCAAGCGTCCTGACGGCGGTGATTATATAGCTTATGCAAGCGTTGAAGTGAAGCCCGATTGGGATATGAGCGACGCTGAGCCTGATATTTACGGTTACTGCGGCGATATGTGGCGGGACAGAATCAACGATGAAATATGGTGGAAGAGCTGGCAGATTGACTGCCACTGGACAGACAGAGAAGGCTGGTGGAGAAACAATCTTTCGGAGGATTACGATAAAGTGTATTTCTGGCTGAAAAATCAGCTTCCCGATACCGCAAGCAATGCAGAAAGCTATGCCCGTCTGCTTGATAAGGGCTATCTTTTAAAGGATAACGGCGAATATAAATGTAATCTTATAATCTGCGACAGCGAGCAGAAATGGTGGAGTATTATCCCCGAAGCCTCTGAGGAAATACAGGAGCTGTCCCGTGAATATGCCGCCGAAGCCCTGAAGGCGGAGCTGCACGGTCAGCCTGAGCACATGCACGAGCTGATAAAGTATTTCAATCAGAACTGCGCCTGCTCCCTTCACACAAGAATAATGAAGGTGCTGCTTGATATGGGCGTGCTGAAAATGCCCGAAGGAAAACAGGCGAAAGGACTTTGCACAGTTATGTTTATGGGCGAATAAAACTAACGCACAGCGGAGAAATCTGCTGTGCGTTTTTCTTGACACAATCCTCAAAAAATATTATCATATAATCACCGAATCAAACCGAAAAAACTGCGACTTATAAGTGAAAGCTTTCAAAAGAGGTGTACTATGCACATAAACGACATAGTGATTATGAAAAAAGCTATGAGAAAGTGCGATTTTTATAGCGAAAACTGTACACCGCCTATGGTTATGGTGATTGAGGAGTAAAAATAAATTATTATTCATATCACGCTGAATTTTATTTTTAAAAAAGCCTTGACTTTTACACTATAGATACAAAAATGTGTACCATTTAGGGTGTTTTTTCTATTGATTTTTGATAGCGAATGTACCATTTTAAATCAGAAATATGAAACAGACAATAAAAAAGGAACAACCTCCCAAGCGGAAGATTGTTCCTATAAACGCTTTTGTTATGCGGTTTTCATTATTTACCGAAATAACGGTTAAGTAAGCCTTCGAAAGCTTTTCCGTGTCTTGCCTCGTCCTTAGCCATTTCGTGAACGGTGTCATGAATAGCGTCGAGGTTAAGTTCCTTAGCTCTCTTTGCGAGGTCGAGCTTGCCCTGAGTTGCGCCGTGTTCAGCCTTAACGCGGGCTTCAAGGTTTTCCTTGGTAGAAGAGGAAACCACTTCGCCTAAAAGTTCAGCAAACTTTGCAGCATGCTCTGCTTCTTCATAAGCAGCCTTTTCCCAGTAAAGACCGATTTCGGGATAACCCTCTCTGTGAGCAACTCTCGCCATTGCAAGATACATACCAACTTCAGTACATTCGCCTGCAAAGTTAGCGCGTAAGCCTTCAATAATTTCAGTGTCGGTAACTGCCTTTGCAGAGCCTAATTCGTGTTCACAAGCAAATGTGAGCTTTTCGCTTGCTTCCTTTTCGATGAACTTAGCACCGGGAACACCACACTGAGGGCACTTTTCGGGGGCGGAATCTCCTGTGTGAACATAACCGCAAACGGGACATACATACATCTTCATAGTAAATTACCTTCCTTTTATGTAATTTCGGACTGGGTCCGTATTATTGATAATTTATTAATTATCTTGATTACAGTATACATCATATTTTTAATTTTGTCAATAGTTTTTTAGAATAATTCTAAAAAAGTTGATATAAATTATACATACGAGTCAAAAAAACAATCCGTTTTTAAATAAAATTGGAAAAATTCAAAAAAAAATAAAAAAGGTATTGACAAAACCTGAAATATGCTGTATAATAATTAAGCAATCGGGAAACCGATAAAGCACTTGGCTGGGTGTGGCGCAGTTGGTAGCGCGCTACCTTGGGGTGGTAGAGGCCGTGGGTTCAAGTCCCGTCACTCAGACCATTTTAAAATCCCTGAAAACCGCTTAATCTTAGGATTAAGCGGTTTTTTCTGTTGCCTTCATACGCTTGCTGATAACTAAAATTTTTAATCTTTTGTGCAAGCACGCTTTTTAGTCAGGATTATATATTTTTTAATAATTCATCTCTGACAGAATCAAGTCTTCTATCAGAAAATCCGAAATCCATTTCCTTGTAATTCCAGGCACAGCGCGAAATACCATATTTCTCAAAAACGGTATTGATGCATCTGAACCATTTCAGCGTATCCTCGGGTGAACAGATATCAATAACTCCGTATTCGCCGCAGTAAAGATGAACACCGTGCTTCTTTGCTTTTTCGATAGCGGATTTGAAAAGCTTTTCAAAGAAATCAGGCGTGATATCCGCTTCATCAAAGGAAAAACGGTCATTCTGATTAATCATGTCCGTCCAGTATGCACCCTGGTGTGTGAATTTAAGTGGTTCGTAGCAGTGCATATTATAAACAATTCTATCATCTGCAGGCGGTGCAAGGTCTTTTACAGCCTCGGCGCTGTTGTTCCAGTAGCTGCCCACGAGGATAAAATTACGAGGTGCATATTTTCTGATGCGCTTTATGCATTCCTGTGAAATTCTGTTCCATTCATCAATAAATGCACTATCGGTAATTTCGTTGAGTAATTCAAAAGCCACATTATTTTCGTATGCGGCGAATCTCTGAGCAAGCTGTTCCCATAAGCGATAAAAACGTTCCTGTAGTTCTGCGTTTTCAAAAAATCCACTTTCACTTTCACCGTAATTGTCAAATGAGAAGCCAGCGGTTTTATGGAGGTCAATAACGGTGTTCAGACCATATTTCATGCATAGCCGAACAGCGTTTTCAATTCTTTCAAAGCCGTCGTTTTTATAGGTGCCGTCAGCATTTTCAAATATGTTGTAATCAACGGGAATACGTACGTGGTCTGCTCCCCATTCAGCAACCTTTTTAAAATCATCTTCGGTTATGAAGCTGTCGAGTCTCTCCTTGCTGTAATCGCACTGGGAAAACCAGCCCCCAAAATTAAAGCCTTTATAAAATCCTATGAGCATAAATTAATGCCTGCCTTTCTTGTGTTTGTGATGATAAAACTATAACACTGTTTTTTATATTTTTATATCATAATATTGTTGTTTGTAACAAAATCATGATATATAATATTGATAAAATACTGGTATAAATAACAATATTGTGATATAATGAATTTGTCTTCAATGATACAATCTTGTTAGAATAAAAATATCGGAGGTAGCTCTTATGAAGAAAATGAATAAGGTTATTTCATTGTTGGTAACGGTTTCAGTTTTTTCCGCTTGTTCGTCAAGCAATGATGCTGCTACGGTAACTACTGCACCTACAGAAACGACAACCACCACTATCGCAGTTGAAACTCAGCCGTCTGAAATAATCCCCGAAGGATATGTTTATGTTGAATTTATTGACGGTATGCCTGATGGCTGGGAATGTGCTGACGGTTGGTGCAACGGCAGTATGTTCAATGTAACCTGGAGGAAGAAAAATATTACCTTCAATGACGAAAAAATGCAGCTTATAATTGATAATGACGCCACTCCAAAGGATGGAGTTCCTTATTCGGGCGGCGAATTCAGAAGCACGGATTTTTACGGCTACGGACGCTATGAGGTGTCGATGAAGGCTATAAAAAACGACGGTGTAGTTTCTTCATTTTTTACATATACAGGTCCTTCCGATAATAATCCGTGGGACGAAATCGACATTGAAATTCTTGGCAGGGATACTACAAAGGTACAGTTCAATTACTTTACCGATAGTCAGGGCAATCACGAATATATGCATGACTTGGGATTTGATGCGGCAGAGGATTTCCACACCTACGCTTTTGAGTGGCATAAGGATAAGATTATATGGTATGTTGACGGCACTGAGGTTTACAGAGCAACCGAAAATATCCCTGTAACCGAAAGCAAGATTATGATGAATGCATGGTGCGGTAAGGGTGTTGACGGCTGGCTTAACGCTTTTGATGATACAGCAGTGCCTCTTACGGCGGAATATGAATGGATAAGATTTACTCCTTTTGAATAAAAAAGATAAGGAGGGAAGAAGATGAATATAAATAAAAAGCTGTCGCATCTTGAGTTTATAAACAGGGAATATAATATTTCTCATTTGTCATATGAGCGGGAAATGGCGTTTTTTGACAGTATAAGGGACGGTAAGCCTGACGAAGCAAAGCGCCTTTTCAAACCTCTGGACTGTGAACAGATGGGTCGATTGAGTTCTGATAATCTCAGAAATCTCAAATATCATCTTATTATTTCCGTGGCACTTATTACCCGTTATTGCATTGAAGGCGGAATGGAGATGGAGACCGCATACAACCTCAGCGACATTTATATCAACAGCATTGATAAATGTCTTACCGAGGAAGAAGTAAAACTTCTCCACCGCGAGGTCGTAGATGATTACGCACAGAGAATGCAGCTTATACATAAAAATAATATTTATCCTAAACCTGTAATACTGTGTCTGGATTATATATACAATAATCTTCATACAAAGATAACTCTTGATAAGCTTGCAGAGGTTTCGCACATGAGCCCTACATATATATCCAGACTTTTCCACAAGGAGGTAGGGGTAACAGTATCTGATTATATAACAAGGAAACGCATAGAAGCAGCAAAAAATATGCTGAGATATTCTGAACACACTTCTATTGAAATTACAGAATGTCTCTGTTTCAGCTCGGAAAGCCATTTTATTCAGGTTTTCAAAAAGCACACAGGCTGTACACCTAAAACCTATCGTGAAAAGTACTTCAGAACCAGGAAGAACAGAGAAATGTAGTTTTGGGACA
>JAFUNV010000120.1 GCA_017472865.1 Ruminiclostridium sp.
GACCCTGACGGCGTACATCTTACTATTTCCGATACAGGCTGGGGTAAGGCTGCATGGGGTAAGCTTTTCGGTCAGATGGCAGTAGGCTCCTGTATTTTTGTATACGACTTCGATAAGTTCATACCCGCAGATATGCTCAGAATTATGCAGAATTATAAAATCACAACATTCTGTGCTCCTCCCACTATGTATCGCTTTTTCATCAAGGAAGGCATCGGAAACTATGACCTTTCCAACCTTAAATACAGCTGTATTGCAGGTGAAGCCCTTAACCCTGAGGTTTACAACAAGTGGCTTCAGTTTACAGGTCTCAAGCTTATGGAAGCCTTCGGACAGACAGAATCTACTCCGATTCTTGCTAACCTGAAGGGTATGGAACCAAAGCCCGGCTCTATGGGTAAGCCTACTCCCCTTTACAATGTTGATATTGTAGATGAGAATGACAATTCTGTTCCCAACGGTGAAGTAGGAGAAATTGTTGTACGTGCAAAACGCGGCAAAGACGGACTTTTTGACTGTTACTACAAGAATGAAGAAAAGACAGATGAAGCATGGCATAATGATATTTACCATACAGGTGATACCGCTTGGAAGGACGAAGACGGTTATTACTGGTATGTAGGAAGAAATGACGACGTAATCAAGGCCAGCGGATATCGCATCGGACCCTTTGAAATCGAAAGCGTACTTATTCAGCATCCCTCTGTTCTTGAATGTGCCGTAACAGGTGCACCCGACCCCATCAGAGGTATTGTTGTTAAGGCAACTATTGTACTTGCAAAGGGTTACACAGGCAGCGACGAGCTTGTCAAAGAGCTTCAGACTTATGTAAAGAAGAATACTGCTCCTTACAAGTACCCCAGAATTATTGAATTCGTAGATGAGCTTCCCAAGACTATCAGCGGAAAAATCAGACGCGTTCAGATTCGCGAGGAAGACGGCAATAAATAAAATTAAAACCGATACGGATTAATTCTGTATCGGTTTTTCTATTGACATGGCTATTTTTTTATAATATAATTAAAGTAAAGTAAGCAAACTGTGTTGTTTGCTAAAAATAAAGGAGTAAGAATCATGCTTAAAAACAAAATTGCTGTTATTACAGGCGGCACCAGAGGTATCGGATTTGCAATTGCTGAAGCATTTCTTAAGAATGGTGCAAAGGTTGCAGTTCTCGGCTCTCGCCAGGAAACTGTAGATAAAGCACTCGAAAAGCTTGCTGCTGAAAATCCCGAGTGGGAAGTCATCGGCTTCTGCCCCGACCTTACCGATTATAATGCCGTTGAGGCCTGCTTCAACGAAATCAAGAACAAATTCGGAAAAATTGATATTCTTGTAAATAATGCGGGAATTTCCGCACGCGAGCCCATTGAACAGTACGACCCTCTCGCTTTCAAAAACATCATGGATTTAAATGTCACCGCTGTTTTTAACGGCTGTAAGGCTGTTGTTCCTATGATGAAGGAAATCGGCGGCGGCTCAATTATCAATACAAGCTCTATGGTAAGCAAATTCGGTCAGCCAAGCGGCAGCGGCTACCCTGCTTCAAAGTTTGCGGTAAACGGTCTTACCCAGAGCCTTGCGCGTGAGCTTGGCAAGTTCAATATCCGTGTAAACGCAGTTGCTCCCGGTGTTACCAGAACCGATATG
The DNA here is from genome assembly GCA_017472865.1 of Ruminiclostridium sp. Classification (GTDB taxonomy): domain Bacteria; phylum Bacillota; class Clostridia; order Oscillospirales; family Ruminococcaceae; genus Ruminiclostridium_E. The sequence goes on from JAFUNV010000120.1 coordinate 1,651, forward strand.
GTTGCCGCACTACCTGAAGAAATGGTGGCAAGGGTTGCCGCAGGTATTCCTATGGGACGCGTTGGTGAACCCGAGGAAGTTGCGAATGCATTCCTTTTCCTTGCAAGCGACATGGCAAGCTATGTTTCGGGAACAATTCTTTATGTTGACGGTGCTACTGTAAATTAAAAATATACAGACATATGAGGACGCTCAGGAAATAATGAGCTTTGATAATGTGAGATTTGTAAGCTACTAAAGTCAAGACCACCTGCATAGCAGGTGGTCTTCGTTATACAATAAAACAGGTGTGCAAAACACACCTGTTTTAATATTATTTAAGCACTGCCACTGTAACGCCTGCTTCGCCCTCACCGTATTCACCGAGACGATAGCTTTTTACATTCTTGTGGCGCTTCAGAAAATCATGAACTGCAGCTCTTAAAGCACCGGTTCCCTTTCCATGGATAATTGTAACTGTTTCAATTCCACCTAAAAGGCAGTTATCAATAAAGCGGTCAACCTCCATAATCCCCTCATCGGTAAGCATACCTCTGATATCCAGTTCAAGACTGGATTTACGGGTCATGTTGGATTGGAGCGAACGCTTTACACTGCTGCCCGACTGCTTTTTCTTCTGTTGCGGCTGTTCAAGAACAAGTTCGAGATTTTCAACCTTAGTACGGGTTTTCATCATACCTATCTGAACCATACAATTTCCACCCGAATCAGGGAGAGAAATCACAGTACCCTTATTGCCTGTATCCATATCAAGAAGCCGCACAGTATCACCTACCCTCAGCTCTCTTGGAAGGACATACTTACTCTTTTTCTTTTCAACAACAGGGTTTGCCTTGTCATACATTTTATCAAGTGCTGAATTAGTTTTTGAACGTGAGGATTTAACCTTGTCGGAGAAATCTGCTTTTTCTTTCTCCTTACGCATCGCTTCAAGCTCATTCATAAGCTGTTCAGCACCGAAGCGGGTCTGTTCAACAATGCTCATAGCCTGATTACGTGCCTTACTGAACTCGAAATCCTTCTGCTTTTCAAAATCTTCCTGCTTCTTTTCAAGTTCCTCAGCCATAATACGTGCGTTGCGGGCGTCGGTTTCAGCAGCAGATTTAAGAGCTTCAAGCTCCTGTCTTGCCTTTTCGAGATTTTCAATAACACGTTCAAAACGCTTATTTTCCTCGCCTACAAGCTTCTTAGCATCGCTTATAACATCATCACTCATACCAAGGCGTTTAGCAATAGCAAAAGCATTCGACTTACCGGGAACACCTGTTATAAGCTTATAGGTGGGCTTTAAAGTATTCACATCAAACTCACAGGAGGCATTCTCAACGCCTTCCTGCTCAATAGCATACATTTTTACTTCCTGATAGTGAGTTGTAGCCATAACACGGCAATCCATATCTCTGAAACGGGATAAAACCGAGACTGCAAGTGCCGCACCCTCGATAGGGTCGGTACCCGAACCAAGCTCGTCCAGTAGAATAAGTGAATGGTCGTCGGCAACGTTCATGATATTAACAATATTAGTCATGTGCGACGAGAAGGTTGAAAGACTTTGCTCGATACTCTGTTCATCACCGATATCCACAAGAATTTTTGAAAATACTCCAACCACACTATCATCAGCTACGGGAATCATAAGACCGCACATTGTCATAAGCGTAAGCAGACCTGCGGTTTTCAGGGAAACAGTCTTACCACCCGTGTTGGGGCCTGTTATAATAAGACTTGTGTATTCTTCTCCGAGAATAATTGTTGTAGGAACAACCCTGTCAGCTGGAATAAGCGGGTGTCTCGCCTTGTTCAGACGTAGAACAGGCTTTTCGGTAATCTGCGGCATAGTAGCTTTCATTTTTGCCGCAAGATTGGATTTAGCAAAGTATTCTTCCAGCTTCAATGAACTTTCGTAACCGCTGATAAGCGCGTCACCGAAAATTCCCACCTGCTCGGACATATCACGGATAATTCGTTCAATTTCCGCCTGCTCCTGATTTTTCAGGATACGTATTTCATTATTGGCTTCAACCACGCTCATCGGCTCAATAAAGAGGGTTGAGCCCGTAGCAGATGTATCATGCACAAGACCGCTGACCTGACCTTTAAATTCAGCCTTTACGGGTACAACATATCTGCCGTCGCGCTGGGTAATGAGCGCTTCCTGTAAGTATTTCTGATTGGACTGGCTTTTAATAAGCTTGTCCAGCTGCTCTTTTATACGCATACCCTGACGGACTATTGCTTTTCTTATGCGTGCAAGCTCACCGCTGGCACCGTCAGATAACTCTTCCTCGGAGATTATAGCGTTTGATATTTGTTCCGAAAGCGATTTATTAGGAACAAGTGCACCGAAATACTCGTGCAGGCTGTTATCTATACCGCCGCACTGGTCATACCAGCTTACAAGTCCGTCAATTTCGCGTAATACCAGACCGATATCAAGCAACTCACGAAGTGACAGGCTGGCATCCTGCTGTGCTCGGCGTACACTGAAAGAAACGCTTTTCATATTATAAAAGCGAGGCGTTCCGAATTTTGACGACAGCACATAAGCGTCATCGGTTTTTCTGAGTTCTTTTTTTATAATGTCGATATCATACTTAGGAGTGATTTTGAGCACATTTTCCTTGGCTATATCACTCCATGCTTCATTACTCAGAAGCGTAAGTATTTTATCGAGCTCCAGTTTTTTATATCCTGATTTCATTTTCAGCTCCTAAATTTATTGTCATTTTTACAGTTTAATGGAATTATAATAATCCAGACTTTTAAAATTACGGTCGGTGTGAAGAAGAAGATATCTTTCACTGAGCGCTGAAAGTTGATTCAGACAGGTGCTTTTCAGATTGAAATGATAAATCCTGTTCACATCGGAATAAACAATAAAGCGCATTGCATATAAAAGCGGCGGCGAAAGCTCGGAATAGCTGTCGTCAAGCTGTTCAAGACAATCCGCACAGATAATAATTCCGCTTGTGTAATTAAAATACATTTTCTCATGTTCATAGCAGATGCAACTCCTGCACGCTCTCAGATCGGGGGCAAAGCCCAGCATTGATGCCACTCTCAACTCAAAAACCGCCTTAGCCTGAGTAAGAGTGATTTTTCGCTTTTCAATCTCGAACAAAGAAACAGCCATAAGGCGCAAAAAACCCTCCGCTTCCTGTTCGGGGGCAGCGGTTGTTTTTATAATCTCAGCAAAATATGCAGCCAGAGACAGCGCTTCAAGGTCGTTGGAAAGTCCATGGAAGCTGTATTTTGGTTCAGCGCTGTTAAGTGTGTATTTAAGTCCGCTTTTGGCAAGACAGAACTTTGAATAAGCGAAAAGTCCGCAGGCGCCTGCGTTCTTACTGGTTATCTTCCTTATACCATGGGCGGTAGCTTCGATAACACCAAATTCATCGGTGAGAATATCAAGAAAACAGTTGTTTTCACCGATTGTACGCTTGCCAATGATGATTCCTTCAACTGTAACCAGCATTATTCTGCGTTAAGACCGAAATCGGTAATAAGAACGTCGCTGTTACGCCAGTCCTCTTTCACCTTGACCCAGATTTTCATGTTTACCTTCTGCTCAAAGTACTCTTCCATTTCTTCACGGGCAATTCTGCCTATCTTTTTCAGCATTGCACCCTGCTTACCGATAATCATGCCCTTATGGGACTGTTTCTCGCAGATAATTACAACGCCTATATCTACGATATCTTCACCCTTGTTGGTCTTTGAAAACTCCATACTTTCAATCTGAACAGCGGTTCCGTGGGGAATTTCCTCATACATAGAATTAAGAATCTTTTCGCGCACGATTTCTGCAAGCCAGATTTTCTCGGGCTGGTCGGTAGGAAGATTATCATCAAAGAAATGAGGTGCTTCCACTGCATATTTTTCAATTATCGGCAGGATAAGCTCTGTGTTTATCTGATTTTTAACGCTTATTGGAATAATCTCTGCAAAATCATAAAGTGATGAATAATTCTCAATAATTTTAAGGATTTCCGACTTATTCTTGATTAAATCAACCTTATTCAACAGCAGGATTACGTCCGTTCCGCACTTTTTAAAGTCGGCAGTAAGTTTTTCTTCGATAGGAGATGGCTTCTTGGTTGCATCAACCATGAGTATTGCCACTTCCACATCCGAAATGCTGTTACTTATAGTTTTTACCATCTGCTCAGACAGCTTTGTGGCTGCCTTGTGCATACCGGGTGTATCTATGAACACGAATTGGGTCTCGCCCTTTGTAAGTACTCCGTTGATACGGGTGCGTGTAGTCTGAGGCTTTTCGCTTACTATTGCAACCTTTTCACCTACAAGAAGATTTGTAAGTGAAGATTTACCAGCATTGGGTCTGCCTGTTACGGCAACAAATACGGATTTCTGCATTTTATTTTTCCTTTTCTTTTATGTTTTTGGAGGCATTTCCGCCTCTTCTCTTTGTGTTTCCTATGAACAACACAGAAAGTAAAGCTGACACTGCAAGGATAAGCGGTCTGTAGAAATTTTCGGTAAAATAGCTGAAAATCTCAGCAAAAACGGCTGTATTCCAGAAGAATATTATTCCGATTATAACTGCTCCGACTGCACCTATAAGCACTCCGCCTGCGGCTACGTCCTTACCCATCATGGCAAATACGCTGAATTTCGGCGAAACCTTATCAATAACAATTTCAATTGCTGTATTTATAAGCTCCAGCGCCATCACCACTGCACAGGTCAGTAACAGAACTGCATATTCAGCCTTTGTAAAAGTGTAGAAAGTTGAAAAATACAGCACATATATCAGTGCTACAATATGGATACGGATATTGCGCTCATGCCTTACACAGTACGCAATTCCCCGCGCCGCGTAGACAAAGCTCATGCCCAGCTTTTTTATTCTGTTCATAATTTAAAACTGCGTGTAATTCCGAGAGTTTCAAGTATAAGGTCCTGCTTTGCAAACATTTCCTTTTCATCTTCCTCGCTTGTAACATGGTCATACCCAAGGAGATGAAGCATGGAATGAACAGTAAGAAAAGCAATCTCACGCTCAAAGCTATGACCGAATTCCTCCGCCTGTTCCATTGCTCTTTCAACAGAAAGTACGATATCACCAAGCATCTTACAGCCTGTTTCATAATTCTCGGGAAAGCCGTTTTCATCCATCAACGGGAAAGAAAGCACATCAGTCGGACTATCAATATCCCTGTGCATATAATTCATTTCATGAATAATTTCATTGTCTGTATAGGTTACAGAAACCTCAAAATCACCCTTGTAACCCTCAGTGTAGAGAGTTCCTATACAGCATTTCTTTACAATATTTCTTAAATCCTTTGTAATTTTAATTATATTCTGATTATTTGTTCCTAAAACTCTGATTGTTACCATTTTCTTGCCCTTTCTTCGTTATTGTTCTTGTTTTGTTCATTGTAACGTTCATACGCCTTTACGATATCCTGAACCAGTTTATGTCTTACTACGTCCTTTTCCGAAAACCTCACAACCGCGATATCATCAACATTTTTAAGAATCCTGGTGGCTTCAACAAGTCCCGAATGCTTTGAATCAGGCAGGTCAATCTGCGTTACATCGCCTGTAATAACCATCTTACTGTTGAAGCCGAGACGGGTTAAAAACATTTTCATCTGTTCAGGTGTGGTA
>JAFUNV010000121.1 GCA_017472865.1 Ruminiclostridium sp.
GAAAGAATCGGTATCGACGGTCACATCAAGCACACTGCTTTTGACGGCAGAGTTTATGAAGCTGACTGCACATTCCCCACTCACACAGAAGCTTTTGAAAAGGTTGTTGAGGTTCTCACAACAGGCGACGCTGCTGTTATCGAAAGCATGGACGAAATCTCCGCTGTAGGTCACAGAATCGTGCAGGGTGCGGAAGTTTTCAACAAGACAACTCTTGTTACTGACGAGGTTATCCAGAAGATCGACGATCTTGCTGAACTTGCTCCCGTACATAACCACCCCCACGCTCTTGCTTTATGGGCTTGTAAGAAAGTTATCCCCGAAACAGTTCCCCAGGCAGTAGTTTTCGATACAGCTTTCCACCAGACAATGCCCGAAAAGGCTTTCATGTTCGGTATGCCTTATGAATGCTACGAAAAGTACCACGTAAGAAAGTACGGCTTCCACGGTACATCACACCGTTTCGTTACAGCTGCTCTTGCTGAAAAGCTCGGCAAGGACATCAAGGATCTCAAAATCGTTTCCTGCCACCTCGGTAACGGCTCTTCCATCACTGCTGTTGACGGCGGTAAGTCTGTTGATACATCTATGGGCTTCACTCCCCTTGACGGTGTAATCATGGGTACACGTTCAGGTTGCGTTGACGCTTCCGCAGTTACATTCGTTGCTAAGAAGCTCGGTCTTTCCCCTGACGAAATGAGCAACTACTTAAACAAGCAGTCCGGCTTCCTCGGTATCAGCGGTATCTCCAGCGACAACAGAGATATTGAAGCAGCAGCTAAGGAAGGCAACAAGAGGGCTCAGCTTGTAGGCGAAATGCTCAACTACGAAATCAAGAAGTACATCGGTTCTTACACAGCAGCTATGGGCGGTCTTGACGCAGTTATCTTCACAGGTGGTATCGGCGAAAATGCTGACGCTGTTCGTGCAGGCGCTTGCGAAGGCATGGAATATTTCGGCATCAAGCTCGACAAGGAACTCAATGCTAAGGTTCGTGGTGATTTCGTTAAGATTTCCACAGACGACAGCAAGACTCAGGTATGGGTTGTTCCCACAAACGAAGAGCTTCTTATCGCAAGAGATACAAAGGAACTCTGCGGTCTTTAAGCCGCGAGCCGCGGCTGGCGGTTCCGCCTTTAACAAAGCCGGATTAAATTAACAGATAAAATTAACGGCGGTATCGTAGGTTTTGCGATTCCGCCGTTTTGTTATATACCATAACAAAAAACGCCGTACCAATGGTACGACGTTTTTTAAAAGCTTACGCTTCTGTATTTTCTTCAACGTACTTAACTACGTCGCCAACTGTCTTGATGTTTTCAACCTGATCGTCAGGAATTTCCATATCGAATTCGTCTTCGAAGCTCATTACGAGGTCAACGATATCGAGGGAGTCTGCGCCGAGATCGTCCTGAATGTTAGCGTCCATAGTAACCTTGTTTTCATCTACGTCGAGCTGGTCAACAATAATGCTCTTTACTTTTTCAAAAATCATTTTTATAATCCTCCAAAAAATAATATTATTAAATAATAGCACAGTTAAACTGTATCAACTTTTATCATTATAAATGATACATTATAAAAAATCAATAGCTTTTTCTAAATTTTTGCCATTTTTTTATTTTTTTAACTTTTTGTGTATATTTTGCAAAAGAAGCATACTTTTTTATGCAATTTGCTTATTCGGTAAACATACCGATTTTGCGGAATTTCTCGTATCTTTTCTCTAAAAGTGTATCCGTGTCGAATTTCATGATGCGTGGTACAGCTTCATTGAGGTAATCGGAGATATTCATAGCTGTGTACTGCATATCCGTATGAGCGCCGCCTGTAGGTTCTTCGATAATTTTCTCACATACACCGAATTTTACAAGATCCTCAGCGGTAATCTTCATAAGCTCAGCCGCTTCCATTTCCCTGCTTGCATCTTTCCAGAGGATTGAAGCAAAGCCTCGAGGAGAGATTACGGAATAAAGAGCATTTTCAAGCATTGCAAGCTCGTCGCATACTGCAAGCGCAAGTGCGCCGCCGCTTCCGCCCTCGCCCAGAACAACAGAGATAATGGGGGTTTTCACCAGCATGAATTCCATAAGGTTACGAGCGATAGCCTCGCCCTGTCCGCGCTTTTCCGCCTCAATTCCGCAGAATGCGCCGGGGGTGTCCACAAGACAGATTACAGGTCTGTGAAATTTCTCAGCCTGCTTTACAAGGCGCAGCGCCTTTCTGTAACCCTCGGGATGAGGCATGGAGAAATTGGATTTTTTGTTTTCGTCAAGGTTTCTGCCCTTTACCTGTGCAATAACCGTTACGGGAATACCGCCCAGCTCTGCAATACCGCCCACAATAGCGTTATCATCGCCGTAATGGCGGTCGTCGTGCATTTCCATAAAGTCATTGAAAATTACAGGAATATAATCCATTACCGTTGGGCGGGACTTATGACGGATAGTTTCGAGACGTTCAGTTGCTGTAAGAGTATTCATATCAGCTGTCCTTTCCCGGAAGTTCATCCGTCTTTTTATAGTTGTGCATCTTCAAAAGTCTTGAAAGAGTTGAACGCATTTTCTTACGCTCTACAATCATATCAACAAAA